>CAYSVD010000268.1:0-17737 GCA_964434395.1 uncultured Pseudohongiella sp. | reverse complement strand
GACATCGTGCTGGGCGGCAAGTGGGAGGCGGAGCTCGCCGGGACCGAGGACCCGTCCGAGGAGCGGACGCGGGAGATCAAGCAGGAGTGGCGGCGGCGCCACGACCAAGTGGTCGAGGCCGGCGGCCTGCACATCATCGGCACCGAACGGCACGAGTCCCGGCGCATCGACAACCAGTTGCGCGGCCGCGCCGGCCGGCAGGGGGATCCCGGCTACTCGCGGTTCTACCTTTCCCTCGAGGACAGCCTGCTGCGCCGCTTCATGAGCGAGCGGGTCCGGGGGCTGTTCCACAAGATGGGCATGGAGCGGGGCGAGGCGATCGAGCACCGCTGGGTGACCCGCCAGATCGAGAACGCGCAACGCAAGGTCGAGGGCTACAACTTCGACATCAGAAAGCAATTGCTGGAGTACGACAACGTCGCCAACGACCAGCGCACCATCATCTACCGCCAGCGCAACGAGTTGATGGCGAGCGACGACATCGCCGGACTGCTCGACGACATGCGCCGGGAGGTGGTGTCCGCGCTGGTGGACCGGCACCTTCCGCCGCAGAGCGTGCCGGAGCAGTGGGACCTTCCCGGCCTGGAGCGGGCGGTCGAGACGGAGTTCGGCAGCGGCCAGCCGGTGCGGCGGTGGCTGGACGAGGACGACCGGCTGTTCGAGGACGGGCTGAAGGAGCGGCTCGCCGCCGAACTGGCGCGGGAGTACGCGGGCCGGACCGGGGCCGCGGGCGAAAAAATGCGGCTGATCGAAAAGCAGATCACGCTGCAGATCCTGGACGGCCTGTGGAAGGAGCATCTGGCCACCATGGACCACCTGCGCCAGGGCATATTCCTGCGGAGCTACGGCGGGAAGAACCCCCGGCAGGAGTACAAGCGGGAGGCGTTCGCCCTGTTCACCGGACTGATGGAGAACCTCCAGCATGAAACCATCCGGGTGCTGAGCCACATCCAGGTCCGCCAGGACGACGCGGCCGATCTGGTCGAAAGGCAACGGGAGCGGGAGCGGGCGCGCGAGCGGGTCAGCTACCAGCACCAGGCCGCCCCGGCCCCGGCCGGGGAGCCCCGGGCCGCCGGGCCGCCGGCGGACGCCGCCCGCCCGGAGCCCTTCGTCAGGGACGTGCCCAAGGTCGGGCGCAACGAGCCCTGTCCCTGCGGCTCCGGCCGCAAGTACAAGCGCTGCCACGGCAGCGTGGCCTAGGCCGGTGGCGGCGGGCGCGGCGGCCTGCGGCCCGGCGCTCGAGGTGGCCGGCGTCAGGCTGGCCGCCGTCGCCGCCGGCGTCCGCTATCCGGACCGGCCGGACGTCGTGCTGATGGAGCTGGCGCCGGGCTCCGCGACGGCCGGCGTCTACACCCGCAACGCGTTCCGCGCCGCGCCGGTCGTCCTCGCCAAACGCCACGGGGCCAAGGCGGCGGCCCGTTATTTCCTGGTCAACACCGGCTGCGCCAACGCCGGCACCGGCGAGGCCGGCCTCGAGGCCGCGCGGCGCTGCTGCGAGGCGGTGGCGGCGGCGGCCGGCGTGGAGCCCGAGCAGGTGCTGCCCTTCTCCACCGGGGTCATCGGCGAGCCCCTGCCGGTGGAGCGGGTGACGGCCGCCGCGCCCCGCGCCTTCGCCGCCCTGTCCGGCGCCGCGTGGGAGGATGCCGCCCGCGGCATCATGACCACCGACACCCGCCCCAAGCTGGCGTCGCGGCGGGTCGAGCTGCCGGGCGGCGCGGTCGCCGTCACGGGCATCGCCAAGGGCGCGGGCATGCTCCATCCGGACATGGCCACCATGCTGGCCTTCGTGTTCACCGACGCGCGGGTCGAGCGGGCGGAGCTCGAGGCGTTGCTGGCCGGCGCGGTGGAGGGCAGCTTCCACCGCATCACCGTCGACGGCGACACCTCCACCAACGACTGCGCCATGCTGGCGGCCACCGGCCGCAGCGGCGTCGCCGCCGGCGTTCGGGACGAGGCGTTCCGCCGGACGCTCGAGGAGCTCTTCGCGGAGTTGGCGACGGGCCTGGTCCGGGACGCCGAGGGCGCCACGAAATTCATCACCATCCGGGTGTCCGGGGGGCGGACCCGGGACGAGTGCCTGAAGGTGGCCTGGGCGGTCGCCGGCTCGCCGCTGGTCAAGACGGCCTTCTTCGCCTCCGACCCCAACTGGGGCCGGATCCTGGCGGCGGTGGGCCGGGCCGGGGTCGAGGCGCTGGACATCGCCGGGGTGAGCATCCGGCTGGGCGGGACCCTGGTGGTCGGCGGCGGCGCGCCGGATGCCGCCTACACCGAGGAGCGCGGGCGGGAGGCGCTCGCCGGCCCGGACGTCCGCGTGGACATCGGCCTAGGCCGCGGGGACCGCGCCGAGACCGTCTGGACCTCGGACCTTTCCGACGGCTACGTGCGCGTCAACGCCGACTATCGAAGCTGAGCTTGTCTCCTCCCGGCACGGTTCACGTCGCGGTCGGCCTCGTCTTCAACGCCGAGGGCGAGGTGCTGGTCTCCCGCCGCCGACCCGGCGGCCATCTGGGCGGCCTGTGGGAGTTCCCCGGCGGCAAGGTGGAGGCCGGAGAGACCGCGGCGCAGGCCCTGCGGCGGGAACTGGCCGAGGAGCTGGGCATCGACGCGCGGCGGGCCTTTCCGGTGAAGAAGGTGTTCCACCGCTACGAGGACCGGGCGGTGCTGCTGGACGTGTGGCGGGTCGCGGAGCATGCGGGCCGGCCGCGGGGCCTGGAGGGCCAGGAGGTGGCGTGGCGGCCGCTGGAGCGGTTGCGGCCGGAGGATTTCCCGGCCGCGGACGCGCCCGTCATCGGCGTGCTGCGGCTGCCGCCGGAGATCGCCATCACGCCGGCGGCGGCGGACTGGCCGGAGGCGCGGCGGACCGTCGAGACCCTGCGCGCGGCCCGGGCGCCCATGATCCTGTTCCGTCAGCGGCATCTCGCGCTCGGCGACTACAGGCGGTGGTTCGAGCGGGCCAGCGCCCTGTGCGGGTCCGGCGGGCCCGGCCTGCTGTTCGCCCACGACGCCGTCCGGGAGCCGCCGCCCGGCGCGGCCGGCCTGCATGTCAGCGCCGGGCGGCTGGCCCGGCTTCGGCGGCGTCCCGCGGCCGGGCTGCTGAGCGCCTCGTGCCACGACCTGGCCGAGTTGAAGCGGGCCGAGGCCTTGGGCGTCGACTTGGCGCTGCTGTCGCCGGTGGGCGCGACGGAAAAGCACGGAGGCGCCCCGGGAATGGGCTGGGAGCGCTTCCGCGAACTGGCCGGCCAGGTCAGCATGCCGGTCTACGCCCTCGGCGGCGTGCGGCGCGCCGACCTGGCCGCCGCCCGGCGCCGCGGCGCATGCGGCATCGCGGGCGTCCGCACGTTCGCGGCGCCGTAGCTCGCTACTGCATCGGCTCCCGCTCGTCCTCATCCTCCGCCGACGGCGCCGGGCCGGCCGGGATGCGGTAGCCGCCGCCGGTCCATTCGCCGAAGTCGATCAGCCGGCAACGTTCGCTGCAGAAGGGCCGGTGGCGGCTGTCCTCGCGCCACGGGACCGATCGCTGGCAGGTGGGGCAGTCGACGGTCTTCATCGGGGTTCGGTCCTCCGCTCGCCGAGGGGTTTCAAGACGCGCCGGCGGAGCCTGCCTGCCATTGTACCGGCCTGCGGCCCGTTGTCCAGACTGACCGACTGGTCGTCTGTGTGGCGGACTGGTCGTCTGACTGGTCGTCTGTTCTGATGAGTGTTTGTTCTGAAGGGCGCTCTGAAGGGCGCAACCGCGGCATTTGCGAGCGGAATCCGCGGCGTTCACGGCGGGGCGGGCGTCCGCCGGCCGGCCAGTTCGAGATAGCGCCGGTGGAGCGTCCGTACACGCCCGGCCATCGTCTCGGGGGGCAGTTCGTTGTCCAGGACATCGTCCGCCCTGTCCAGACGCTCCCGCCGCGGCATCTGGGCGTCCATGATGGCGCGCAGGACGCCGGCGTCGCCGCCGTCGCGCCGTCCGGCCCTTCGCAGCTGCGTCTCCTCCTTCACGTCCACCACCAGCACCCGGTCGACCAGCCGGCGCTGGCCGGTTTCCAGCAGCAGCGGGGACACCAGCAGGCAGTAGGCGGACCGGCACCGGGCCAGCCCGTCCTCGATCATGCGGCCGATGACCGGGTGCAGCAGTTTCTCCAGCCACCGCCGCAGCTCCGGGTCGGCGAACACGGTCCGCCGCATCCAGGCGCGGTCGAGGCCGCCGTCCGGCGCGATGCTGGCATCGCCGAAGCGTTCCCGGATCCGCTCGAGAGCCGGGGTGCCGGGGGCGGCGGCCTGTCGGGCGAGTTGGTCGGCATCGACGATCTCGACGCCCAGCGACCTGAAATGCCCGGCAACGGTCGACTTGCCGCTGCCGATGCCGCCCGTCAGTCCCACGACGTACATGGCGAACCAGCTTTCGGCGTCCCGAGGTCCGGCCCCGCCGGCGCGCGCGGCGGCCTCTCCGGCGGGACGGGCGCGGCGGCGGGAGTCATGCCGCGACCGTTCGGCGCGCCGGCCCGCCGTCGTCCTCGAACAGGCCGGGGGGAGTCTCGCATGACGGCGAATCGCCGCGCTCAAGCCGCCTTGTCCGCGCTTCTCGCGTTTCCGCCCGGCGCAGTGGGGGGGCGGAGCGCGGGGCCGGGATTGAACGGGATGTTTTGTCCATGACGCGCGGCGCGATCAGGCGGTCTATCGAGGGACGGCAGGAAGAGTATACAGCAAGCCGCCGCATCCGGGCGGCGGCGCCCGGCGCCTACAGTCCGAACGCGCCCGCGTACGCGGCGGTCAGTTGCCGTCCCCACAGCAGCGAGACGAACCCGGCGCCCGCCAGAAAGGGGCCGAACGGGATCGGCCGGTTCCGGTCCCAGCCGTCGACCGCCGCCCAGGCCAAGCCGAACAGGACGCCGCCGAGCGAGGCCAAGGCGATGAGCGGCAACAGGCCCTGCCAGCCGGTCCAGGCGCCCAGCGCGGCCAGCAGTTTGAAATCGCCGTGGCCCATGCCCTCCCGGCCCGCCAGCAGCCGGTACAGCTCGCCGACTCCCCGCAGGGTCAGATAACCGGCGGCGGCCCCGAGCACCGCATCGGCCGGCGCGACGCCGGCCCCGACGCCCAGCGCGGCCGCGACGAGGCCGAGCCACAGAAGGGGCAGGACCAGTTGGTCCGGCAACAGGCGGCAGCGCCAGTCGATGAAGGCGAGAGCGATGAGATGCCAGGTCAGCGTCAGCATGGCGGCGGCGGTCCAGCCGACGCCGAAATGCAGGGCGACCAGGCCGGACAGCGCGCCGCAGAGCAACTCGACGGCCGGGTAATGCAGGCCGATCGGCCGTCCGCAGTCGGCGCACCGGCCGCGTAGCAGGGCGAAGCTCACGACCGGCACGTTCCGCCAAGGCCGGATGCCGTTCCCGCAACGCGGACAGCGGGATGGAGGCCGGGCGAGGTTGAAAGCCTCCTCCGGCGCGGCGCGCTCCCGGCGGGCAGGATCCTGGTCCCGCCGCAGCATGATCGGCAGGCGATGGATCACGACGGTCAGGAAGCTACCGACGATCAGTCCCAGCAACGCGCAGGCGGCGGCGAACAGGCTCGGGTTGCCGGCAAGCCATTCCGCCGCGGCCGTCCCGCCGGCCGGATTGCGCCAGACCCGCACCGTGATCGCCGACATGATGCCGACGACCGTCACCGCGATCATAAGCTCGATGATCACGCGCCGGTGTCGGTTCATGGCTCTTCCGCTTTGCTCAGGGCCTCCGCGCCAAGTGTAGACCAGAAGCAGGGGAAGTCGAGGGGCGCCGGGTCCAAAAGCCGGGGCGTCCGGGACCGGACGCGGTCGGCGAAGGGCGCGGCCACAAGGCCGCGGCCGGAAGGTAACGGAGACGCGGCGGGGAGGCAACCTATTGAAACAAAGCAAAAATTTGCCCGTCCGCATCCGTCTTGTCGAGCTGGGCGGACAGTTCTATTTGCTCAAAATCGGACGGTTCCACTCCCCCGCGACGCTCGACAGGGAGCGGGGGGCAGGGATGGGCGCTCAAGCATGGTTCGCGGCAAGGTCCGGGGCGAGCAAGGCTCGGAGAGTGGCGGACGGCGCGGCGCTGGGATATATTCGCATGATGCGAACGGCGGAGGAGAATGAAGTGGAGGGAGCGCCGTTTCGGCGTCCGCCGCCCGCGGCCCCGGGGACGGCGCGCTTAGGGAGGGCGCGGAAGATGAAGAAAACATCGATGCTGGCGGCGCTGTGCCTGGCGGCGGCCGGACCATGGGCGGCCGCGGCCGCGCCTGCGGAGCGGAGAACGATCAAGGACGGGGTCTTCACCCAGGAGCAGGCGGAAGCCGGCCGGGTCGTGTACGACGCGCAGTGCAAGACCTGCCACAACCTGCGGTTCTACCGCGACACCTTGAGGGCATGGAACGGCCAGCCGTTGCTGTACTTGTGGGAGTCCATCATGGGCACCATGCCGTCGGACAACCCCGGCTCGCTGTTGCTGGAGGAGTACACCGACGTGATCGCCTACATCCTCCGCGAGAACGGGTTTCCGGCCGGCGAGGTCATGCTGGATCCGGACGACGGGATGGAGCGGATCAGCATTCTGCCCCCTTGAACGGCGCGCGGCCCGGAGCGCGATCAGAGAGGCGCCGTCGGCCGTCCGGGACTACTGGACCTGTCCGAACTCGTCCATCTCTGGACAGTCCCGCAGCACCCGGCCGATCTCGGCCCGGTCGGAGGCGCCCAGCTGCAGGTCGTACTTCTCCGCGATGGTCTGCCACAGGCGTGCGTACTCGCACTGGTACTCCTCGCGCGGCAGCCAGCGGTCCGGGCCCCGGTCCCGTTTGCGCCGCGCCTCCCGCCGCTCCACCATCACGATGTTGAGCGGGTCGTTGGCGAACATGAGTTTCTTCTGCGGCATCCAGCGGTCGCCGCCATGGGTGTGGGCGTACAGCGGCGGGATGATGTGGCTGACCTCCAGTTGGGCGGCGACGGTGAAGGTCTCGCCGGTGTACTCGTCCACCCATTCGCCGGTGCGGACCACGCAGTTGCGCGGGTTGGTGTACTTCACCTCCGCCTGGCTGGTCAGGACCAGCATCTCCTGCCGCGTGTTCTGGCAGTCCCGGTCCAGGTCGATCTCGAACGTCCAGTCGGCCTCGTTGAAGAATTTCTCCCGCCTTCGATAGTCCGTCAGCAGGCCGTCCCGGCGGGCCCGGCCGGGGGTGAAGGTGTCCGGCATCTCGCAACCGGCCATGTGACAGTGGTACGAGGCGCCGAAGTAGTGCCCGCCGTTCCGGTCGAGCTCGCCGGGGTGCCCGAAGGCCGGGGACATTCCCAGCGCGAGCAGGGCCGCCGCGGCCGGCCGCGCGGTCTTCCGACAGTTCATCACGCATCCTCCCGGGCCGCTCGCGGCGGCCGCTCCGCCGTCCGATTTTAGTCCAGAAGAAACGACATATCGACAGCCCGGCAGTGCTTGGTGAGCGCTCCCACCGACACGCTGTCCACGCCGGCGCCGGCCGCCGATGCCAAGTCGTCCGGATCCAGGCCGCCGGAGGCCTCCAGCCGGACCCGCCCGCGGGCGCATCGAACGGCCCGTCGGATGCCGTCCGGCGTGAAATTGTCCAGCATGACGGTGTCGGCTCCGGCCTTGATCGCCTGCTCCAGCTCGTCGAGATCGCGCGCCTCCACCTCGACGGGCCTGTCGGGATGGAGCCGGCGGGCGCTCCGGACCGCCGCCTCGATGCCGCCGCAGGCCGCCGCGTGGTTTTCCTTGATCAGGAACGCGTCGAACAGGCCCATCCGGTGGTTGCGGCCGCCGCCCACGCGCACCGCGTATTTCTGGGCGGTCCGGAGCCCCGGCAGGGTCTTGCGGGTGTCCAACAGCGTCGCCCGCGTGTGGCTGATCCGCCGTGCGCAGCGCAACGCCGCGCCGGCCGTCCCCGACAGGGTCTGCAGGAAGTTGAGCGCCGTGCGCTCGGCGCTCAGCATGGGACGCAGCGGTCCCTCGACGCGGGCGACGGTCCGGCCGGGCGCCAGCGGATCCCCCTCGGCCAGCTTCCACTCGACGGCGATGCCCGGGTCCAGCTGCCGGAAGACCTCGTCGGCCCAGGGAACGCCGCACAGCACCCCGTCGCCGCGGCTCAGGATCCGGCCCCGGCCGACGCGCGATGCCGGGATCAGCTGCGCGGTGATGTCGCCGCCGCCGATGTCCTCGGCCAGCGCCATGCGCACCACGCTCTCCAGGTCGGCCGGGACGGGCGGCGGGGCCATGCCGGCTCGGGCGTTCAGGGGGTGTGCCGCAGGGTCAGGTTGGCGCCGCGCTGGCTGAACTCGACCTGCCGCAACGCGCTCATGCCGAGCAGTATGGTGTCGCCCTCCATGCTGGGGGTGATGCTGGCGGCGACGTCGTTGAGCACGATGTTGCCCAGCACCAGCTCGTCCACTTCGGTGGACCAGACGGTGACGGTGCCGTTGGCGGTCGAGGCCCTGCCCGCCGCGCCGCGCGCCAGCCTGGCCTTCCTCGCGACGTCGGCGGGAATGGCCACGTCCGTCGCGCCCGTGTCCAGCAGGAAGGTGACCGGCACGCCGTTGATCTCGCCGGCCGACACGTAGTGGCCCTGGCGGTTGCGCCGCAGCACCACCTCCCGCGCGCCGCCGGCGCCCTCGGAATACTGCGGGCGGCGGTTCGGGTTGATCTGGTTTTCCAACTGCCCGTCGAAGAACAGGGTCAGTGCGGCCAGCCCCAGCGCGAAGCAGACGATCAGCATGCCCCGACCGATGGTCCGGCCCTGGCGATGATCGTTGTAGGGGTCGCGCGCTGTCATGGCCAAGGCACGGGCGGATCCCGCGGAGACGAAGCGCCGGCGGGCCGCGAGGGATCGGACCGGCATCGACGGCATTATGCATCAGGTCCGCGCTGATGGAAAGGCCGATGACCGGGCGAGCGCGCGATGGCGCGCGGGCCGGCCGGCCCGTCTCTCGCGAACCGGAAGGCGCCGGCTGTGCTACCATGGCCGCCCCGCAAGCCGCCGGTCCCATGAACTTTTCCCTGGACGACAACCGCATCGCCGAGGCGCGCCGGGTGGACTCCCCCAATCACGGGGAACGTCCGCCCGCCGTCGACATCGATCTGGTGGTGCTGCACAGCATCAGCCTGCCGGAAGGGGAATACGGCAACGGGCGCATCGACGACTTCTTTTGCAATCGTTTGGACATCCAGGCGCATCCCGATTTCGCCGAGCTCAATGGACTCGAGGTGTCGGCGCATCTGCTGATCGACCGGAACGGGGCGCTGACCCAGTACGTGCCGTTCGACCGCCGGGCCTGGCATGCGGGGGAATCATCCTTCGCCGGACGCGGGAACTGCAACGACTACTCGATCGGCATCGAACTGGAGGGAACGGAACGCGGCGCCTTCACCGACAGCCAGTATGCGGCGCTGGTGGCGGTGGTCCGGTTGCTGATGGATGCCTGGCCCGGACTGACGGCGGAACGCGTCGTGGGGCACAGCGAGGTCTCGCCGGGCCGGAAAACGGACCCCGGCCCCGGATTCGACTGGCGGCGGTTCAGGAGGGAACTGGCCGGCTCCGCGGACGAAGGCCCGCGGGTCGGAAAGGACGGACCGGCGCGGTGAAGTTCCTGGTGATACTGGTCTGCCTGGTCGTCAACCACTTCTGGCTCGGCCGCCTCGACCGCTTCGACGACGGCTGGTTCTTCCGCTTCCGGCGGCTGGCGGACCGGCTCGCGGCCGGCGTCGCCGGCTTTCGGCCCCTGGGCTGGCTGGTTCCATTGCTTGTCGTCTACGGCCTGCCGTTGCTGTTGCTGGGCTTGTTGCTGCTGGCGCTGGACGGGCGCTGGCTGGGGATCCCCTCCGTGCTGGCGCACATCCTGGTGGTGCTGGTGGCTTTCGACCGGACCCAGCCGGGCCGCCTCGCCAGACGCTTTCTGGAGAAGTGGCGCGGCGACGACCTCAATGGCTGCGCGCTGTACCTGCGGGCCGAACTGCGCCTGTCCGGGGACGTCGAGGCGGAGGACAGGGAAGGGCTGGTCCGCTTCTTCGAAAAACAGTTGGCCTACCGGTGGTTCGAGAAGATGTTCGTGGTGTTCTTCTGGTACATGCTCGCCGGACCGATGGCCGTGGCGGCGTGCTACATCAGCTACCAGCTGCGCGACAGCCACGGGGAGGATCCGCCCGGACGGCAACGGGACCTGGTCTCCGCCGCGGTGGGCTTGTTGGAGTGGGCTCCCCTGCGCCTGCTGGGCCTGACCCTGTGCCTGGCCGGCAACTTCGTCCGGTGTTTCGAGCGGGTCAAGGACGGCTTCTGGCGGTTCGACGGCGGGACGGACTCGGCGGGCGCGCTCCACGAATACGCATCCGGCGCCCTGTACGGCCTGACGCCGCCGGAGGAGGAACCGGCGCCGGCGGACGACGGCGCCGGGACCGCGGGCCCGACGGCGCGGGCGCGTCAGACCGACGCCCTCCACGACCTGCTGTTGCGCAGCCAAGTCATCTGGCTGGGGGCGTTCGCCCTGCTGACCATCCTGCTGGAGCTCTGAACGCGCCGGCGCGGCGGCGGCGGCCGCGATTGATTCCGATGGCGCGCAAGGAGAAAACCCGGGGCGCGAAGACTCATCGCGGTTTCGGAGTCGAAGGACGCGTCGCGGGCGTCCGAGCCGGACGCATGCGAACCGGCCATTCCCGGCTTTTCCACATACACGAGGATGTGTCGGGCGATCCCGAATGAAGGCGGCGCGGAGCGACGATCCCCGTCCGCCCGCGCCGTTCATCGGGGCCGCGGGCGCGGGTGGGAGTGGATGAGAACAGGATGAGAACTGACAGTGTTGCGTCGGGCGCCGCCGCTGTGGTACCGTCCGGCGACAGACGTTGCGCTTTCGATTCAAAAGCCGCGCGGCTTGCGGTTTCGCGTCGCGCGCCGCGCCCGCGGGGAAGTCGCCAGGGGACAAGATGACGCCGCCGAACGACAACAATCCAGAAGAAACCGCGGAATGGCTCGACGCCCTGAAGTCCGTCATCGACGCGCAGGGCGTCGAGCGGGCGCATTACCTGATCGAACGCCTGAGCAACGCCGCCATCCGCATCGGCAAGTCCGTCCCCCTGACCTCGGTCACCACTCCCTACTGCAACACCATCTCCCCGCTGAACGAGGAGCGCATGCCGGGCGACATGTACGTCGAGCGGCAGCTGCGCGGCATCGTCAGGTGGAACGCCATGGCGATGGTGATGCGCGCCAACCGGCGGGACCCGAGCATCGGCGGGCACCTGTCCACCTTCGCCTCCGCCGCCACCCTGTACGACATCGGCTTCAACTACTTCTTCCGCGGCCCGAACGGGGACGGCGGGGGCGACCTGGTGTATTTCCAGGGCCACTGCTCGCCGGGCATCTACGCCCGCTCCTACCTGGAGGGCCGGGTCAGCGAGGAGCAGCTGGACAACTTCCGCCGCGAGGTCGACGGCGGCGGCCTGTCGTCCTATCCCCACCCGTGGCTGATGCCCGACTACTGGCAGTTCCCCACCGTGTCGATGGGGCTGGGGGCCATCCAGGCGATCTACCAGGCCCATCTGATGAAGTACCTGACCAACCGCGGCCTGCTGGACAGCACGGACCGGAAGATATGGGCCTTTCTGGGGGACGGGGAGATGGACGAGCCGGAGTCGCTCGGCGCGATCGGCAAGGCCGGACGCGAGCGGCTGGACAACCTGATCTTCGTGATCAACTGCAACCTGCAGCGCCTGGACGGCCCGGTGCGGGGCAACGGCAAGATCATCCAGGAGCTGGAGGGCATTTTCCGCGGCGCCGGCTGGAACGTGATCAAGGTGGTCTGGGGCCGGCTGTGGGACCCGCTGCTGCAGGCCGACCGGGACGGGCTGCTGCAGGCGCGGATGGACGAGGTGGTGGACGGGGAGTACCAGAACTACAAGAGCCGCGGCGGCGCCTACACGCGCGAGCACTTCTTCGGCAAGAGCCCGGAACTGATGAAGATGGTCGAGCACCTGTCGGACGAGGACATCATGGCCTTGAACCGGGGCGGCCACGACCCCTTCAAGGTGTACGCCGCCTACTCCCAGGCGGCGCGGGCCAAGGGCGCCCCCACGGTCATTCTGGCCAAGACCGTCAAGGGCTACGCCTTCGGCGCGGCCGCCGAGGCCCAGAACTCCACCCACTCGGTGAAGAAGCTCGACATCGATTCCCTGAAGCGGTTCCGGGACCGCTTCGGCATCCCCATCGAGGACGACAAGCTGGAGGATGTGCCTTACTACCGGCCGCCCGAGGACAGTTTCGAGCTGCGCTACATGCGCAAGATGCGCGAGCGGCTGGGCGGGGAGGTTCCGCAGCGCCGCGCCGGGTCCGCGCCCCTGCCCGTCCCGCCGCTGTCGCTGTTCGACGGCCAGATCAAGGGCAGCGGCGAGCGCGCGCAGTCGACCACCATGGCCTTCGTGCGCATGCTGGCCGCCTTGTGCAAGGACAAGGAGATCGGCCGGCGGGTGGTGCCGATCGTGCCGGACGAGGCCCGGACCTTCGGCATGGAGGGCTTGTTCCGGCAACTGGGCATCTACTCGGCCGAGGGCCAGCTGTACGATCCGGCGGACTCCCATCAGATCATGTACTACCGCGAGGACAAGAAGGGCCAGATGCTGGAGGAGGGGATCACCGAGCCGGGCGCCTTCTCCGCCTGGCTGGCCGCCGCCACCTCCTACAGCGTCAACAATTACCCCCTCATCCCCTTCTACATCTACTACTCCATGTTCGGCTTCCAGCGGGTCGGCGACCTGTGCTGGGCGGCAGGGGACTCCCGGGCCCGCGGCTTCCTGATCGGCGCCACCGCCGGGCGCACCACCCTGAACGGGGAGGGGCTGCAGCATCAGGACGGGCACAGCCACGTGCTGGCGTCGACCGTGCCGAACTGCGTCGCCTACGATCCGGCCTACGCCTGCGAGCTGGCCGTGATCGTCCACGACGGACTGCGAAGGATGTACGCGGAATGCGAGTCGGTCTACTACTACATCACCACCATGAACGAGAATTACCCGCAGCCGGCCATGCCCAAGGGCGCGGAGGAGGGCATCGTCAAGGGGATGTACCTGCTGGAGGACGGCGGGGCGAGACCGCACCGGGTCGCGAACGGCATCGCCGGGGACCTCCGCGTTCGGTTGCTGGGCAGCGGCACGATCCTGCCCGGGGTGCGCGAGGCGGCGCGGGTGCTGAGGGAGGAGTTTTCCGTGCCGGTCGATGTGTGGAGCGTCACCAGTTTCAATGAACTGCGGCGCGAGGCGCTCGAGACGGGCCGGGAGAACCTGCTCAACCCGCAGCGGAAGCCGACGGCCCCGTACATCACCCGGCAGCTGGCCGGGCGCAAGGGGCCGGTGATCGCCGCGACGGATTACATGAAGATCCATGCGGACCAGGTGCGCGAGTTCGTGCCCGACGCCTACCGGGTGCTGGGCACGGACGGCTTCGGCCGCAGCGACAGCCGCGCGCGCCTGCGGCATTTTTTCGAGGTGGACGAGAAGTTCGTGGTGCTGGCGGCGCTGACCGAACTGAAGGAGCTGGGACTGGTCGAGGCGAAGGCGGTCGCCGGTTGGATGAAGCGGTCGGGGATCGATCGCGGCAAGTTCAACCCGCTGAAGGATTGACCGGCGCGGAGCGGCGGACGATGGCCATCGAGAAGATCAACGTGCCGGACCTCGGCGAGGCGGACCAAGTCGAGGTGATCGAGTTGCTGGTGAAGGTGGGCCAGGCGGTGGAGGAGAACGAGTCGCTGCTGGTGCTGGAAAGCGACAAGGCCGCCATGGAGATCCCGGCCCCCGCGGCCGGCGTGATCAGGAGCATCGCGGTGAACTTGGGCGATCGGGTGAGCTCCGGCAGCCCCATGGCGACCCTGGAGGTGGCGGCGGCCGGCGGGGAGAAGCCCGAAGAGCCGAAACGGAGCGAAGAGCCGAAACGGGCCGAAGAACCGAAGGAAGCCGAAAAAACCGAAAAAGCCGCAAAGCCGTCGCCGCCCGCCGCGAAGGAGGAGGCCGCGCCGGTCGAGGTCAGGGTGCCGGACCTGGGCACCGGCGACGAGGTCGACGTGATCGAGGTGCATGTGAAGGAGGGAGACGTCCTGGCCGCGGACGACCCGCTGATCACCCTGGAGTCCGACAAGGCGGCGATGGAGGTGCCCGCGCCCCGGGGCGGAACGGTGCTCGCGCTCAAGGTCGCCGCGGGCGACAAGGTCCGGACCGGCTCGGAGCTCCTTATTCTGTCGGCGCCGCCGGACGAGGCGCCCGCGCCGCCCGCATCCTCCGGGCCCGCCGCGCCGTCCGCATCCTCCGAACCCGCCGCGCCGTCCCCATCCCCCGAACCGTCCGCGTCCGCGCCCGCCCTGGATGCCGGACGGGTCTACGCCGGACCGGCCGTGCGCAAGCTGGCGCGCGAGCTGGGCGTCGACCTGGCGCAGGTGAGCGGCACCGGCGCGAAGTCCCGCGTCACCAAGGAGGACCTGCAGCGATTCGTCAGGTCCCGGGTCGCCGCGCCGGGCGGCGAGGCCGCCGCGCCGGATGTGGACTTCTCCCGCTTCGGGGAGGTGGAGACGATCTCCCGCAGCAGGCTGGAGAAGACGACGGCGGCCAACATGCGCCGCAACTGGACCACCGTTCCCCACGTCGCCCATTTCGACGAGGCGGACGTGACGGACTTGGATGCGTTCCGAGCCGAACTGGCGGAGGAGGCCGTCCGCCGAGGCGTGAAACTGACCTTCATGCCGTTCCTGCTCAAAGCCTGCGCGAAGGCGCTGGCGGAGCATCCCCGCTTCAACGTGTCGTTGCATTCCTCCGGCGAGCGCCTGATCCGGAAGAAGTACTGCCACATCGGCATGGCGGTGGCCACCGAGGCGGGACTGCTGGTGCCGGTGGTCCGGGATGTGGACCGCAAGTCCGTCTGGGAGCTGGCGGGCGAAGTGATGGCGCTGAGCGGCAAGGCCCGGGACCGGAAGCTGGCCCCGGACGAGATGCGGGGCGCATGCTTCACCATCTCGAGCCTGGGGGCCATCGGCGGCACCGGTTTCACGCCCATCATCAATGCGCCCGAGGTGGCCATCCTCGGCGTGGCCAGGACGGCGGTCAAGCCGGTTTTCGCGGACGGCGAGTTCCGCCCCCGCAGCATGCTGCCCCTGACCCTCTGCTACGACCACCGGGCCGTCAACGGCGCCGACGCGGGACGGTTCTGCGGCGCCATCGTCCGGTTGCTGGGCGATATCCGCCGTCTGGCGCTGTAGCCCCCCGCCGGTGGTAGACTGTTTTCCGCCGTCAGCGAGTAAGGAGATCGCCGTGCCGTCGTTCGATGTCGTCTCTGAAGTGGACGTCCATGAGATCAACAACGCCGTGGATCAGGCCAACCGGGAGGTGGGCACCCGCTTCGATTTCAAGGGCGTGAAGGCCGACTTCGCGTTCAGCGCGCCGTCCGCCATCACGGTGACCGCCGAGGTCGATTTCCAAGTGCGTCAGATGATGCAGATCCTGCGGGAGAAGCTGACCCGGCGCGGGGTCGACATCCGGGCGCTGAAGGAGGGGGAGATGGAGGTGTCCGGGCAGAAGGCCGCCCTGCCGGTCACCGTGCGGCAGGGCATCGAGACGGAGCTGGCGCGCAAGATGGTGAAGATGATCAAGGACACCCGGATCAAGGTCCAGGCCGCGATCCAGGGAGACAAGCTGCGGGTGAACGGCAAGAAACGGGACGACCTGCAAAGCGTCATCGCCATGCTCAAGGACGCGAAGCTGGACATCCCGCTGCAGTACGAAAATTTCAGGGACTGACCCCCGCCCCCAAGGCCAGGCCCTTGCGACAGGCCCTCACCCTAAGGCAGTCGGTCCGGGCGCTCGGCGACAGGCGCTACCTAGCGGTGCTGCTGCTGGGCTTCTGCAGCGGCTTTCCCTGGGTCCTGCACGGTTCGGTGCTGACCCTGTGGTTGCAGCAGTCGGGCCTGTCGCGCACCGCCATCGGCTTCATCGGCGCCGTCGCCGCCGTCTACGCCCTCAACTGGATGTGGGCTCCTTTCCTGGACCGGGTCCGGTTGCCGTGGCTGCACCGGCGCCTCGGCCGGCGCCGCTCCTGGATCCTGCTCTGCCAGCTGCTGATCGCGGCGTTCGCCGCCCTCATCAGCCTTTCGGATCCGGCCGCCAACCTGGCGCTGACGGGCGCGCTGGCGCTGGCCGTCGCCGCGGCGTCCGCCACCCTGGACATATCGGTCGACGCCTACCGCATCACCGTCTTCTCGAAGGAGGAGATGGACGTCAAAATGCCCTACGCGGCGGCCATGAGCACGGTGGGGTGGTTCGCCGGCTACGGCTTTTTGGGCGGGGCGTTGGCGCTGGCCCTGGGCGGCGAGACCGTGGGCCTGTCCTGGCCGGCGGTGTACCGGATCCTGGCGCTGGTGTGCGCGTTGCTGGCGTTGCTGGCGCTGTTCACGCCGGTTCCGGAGGAGGCCGCGCCGCCGGAGCCGCCGCGGCGGGCCCCGGGCGCCGGCGCCCTGCTGTCCCGCTGGGCGCTCGAGCCCTTCCGCGAGTTCTTCCGCCGTTGCGGGGCGCGGCTGGCTTTGGCGGTGCTGCTGCTGTTGCTGGTGTTCCGGCTGGGCGAGGCGATGCTGGGACGCATGTCCTTGGTCTTCTACGTGGAGATCGGCTTCACCACCGACCAGATCGGCTTCTACCAGAAATTCTACGGCGGCCTGCTGACCGCCGCGTTCTCCGTGGCGGGGGCCATGCTCAACACCCGCTACGGCGTCGTCCGGGGCCTGTTCGTGGCGGGGATGGCCATGGCGGCGGCCAACCTGCTGTTCGCCCTGCTGGCCGTGGTCGGGCCCGACACCCGTCTGCTGATGGCGGCGCTGGCCATCGACAACTTCTTCCAGGCTTTCGCGGCGGTGGCCTTCGTCTCCTTCATCTCCTACTTCACCAGCCGCACCTACACCGGCACCCAGTACGCGCTGATGTCCTCGATGTCCAATTTCGGGCGCACCACCCTGGCGGCGGGCAGCGGGGCGGTGATCGATTTCCTGGACGGCGACTGGGCGGCGTTTTTCGTCCTGACCGCGCTGATGGTGATTCCGGGGCTGTGCCTGCTGCTGTGGACCGGCCGCCTGCTGGAGCGCTACGGCCCGCCGTCCGCCGCGCCGCCCTCCTCGTGAAGCCAGCCGAACCGGCGCAGGGAGAAGCGGTCCCGGACGAACACCACGCCCTCGCTTTCCAGCAGGGCCTTCTGCCGCAGATACCCCCGGGTGCCCTTCTTGAACGAGATGGCGCCCCGGGCGTTCACCACCCGGAACCAGGGCAGGGACGTGTCCGCCGGCAGGGTCTTCATGGCATAGCCCACATAGCGGGCGTGGCCGGGGAGCCCGGCGAGGCGGGCCACCTGCCCGTAGGTGGCGACCTTCCCGCGCGGAATCCGGTGGACTACCTGCCAGATCCGCTCCCTGCCGTCCATGCCCAGCCCCCGCGCGGCGCGACGGCGGCCATGATAGGCGGCCGGGCGGCCGTTTGACAGGCCAGCGGGCGCTTCCCTCGCGTTTCGCCCGCCGCAGTCGCGGCTCGCCGCCGGCCCCGGCGGCGCCGGCGGGGGGCGGTCCCGAGGCGCCGGGGTCGTCGACCCCGCGGTGCGCCGACGGCCGCCGGAGCCGCTCCGCCGCCGCCGGGATGTCGCCGACGCGGCGGGGTCCGCCCGGGCCGCGCTCGCGGCGGAATTCCGCTCCGCCGGGCGTCCAGGAGGCGGCCGGACGGGGCGGCCGGGGGCG
>CAYSVD010000267.1:0-21922 GCA_964434395.1 uncultured Pseudohongiella sp. | reverse complement strand
CCGCCCCCGAGGCGCCGGCGGCCCCCGCGCCGCCGGCCGCGGAGGGGCGAGCGGAGCGGCGGGTTCCCATGAGCCGGCTGCGCGCGCGGGTGGCGGAAAGGCTGCTGCACGCGACGCGGAACACCGCCATGCTGACGACCTTCAACGAGGTCGACATGGGGCCGGTCATGGCGCTGCGCCGCCGCCACCGGGATGAGTTCGAGCGGGTCCACGGCGGGACGCGGCTGGGCTTCATGTCCTTCTTCGTGCGCGCCGCCGTCGAGGCGCTCAAGCGCTTTCCCGAGGTCAACGCCTCCATCGACGGCGGCGACGTGGTCTACCACGGCTACCAGGACATCGGGGTGGCGGTGTCCACGCCCCGGGGGCTGGTGGTGCCGGTGCTGCGCGACGCGGACGCCATGGGCCTGGCCCGGATCGAGCGGGAGATCGCGCGCTTCGGCGCGAAGGCCCGGGAGGGCAGCCTCGCCATCGAGGAGATGGCCGGCGGCACCTTCACCATCTCCAACGGCGGCGTGTTCGGCTCGTTGCTGTCCACGCCGATCCTCAACCCGCCGCAGACCGCGATCCTGGGCATGCACCGGATCCAGGACCGGCCCGCGGCCGTGGACGGCGAGGTGAGGATCCTGCCCATGATGTACCTCGCCCTGTCCTACGACCACCGCCTGATCGACGGCCGGGAGGCGGTGCTGTTCCTGGCGGCCGTCAAGAGCCTGATCGAGGAGCCGGCCCGGCTGCTGCTCGAGATCTGAACGCGGAGGCGACGAGGATGAGCGACGAGTACGATGTGGCGGTGATCGGCTCCGGACCGGCCGGCTACGTGGCGGCCATCCGCTGCGCGCAGCTGGGGCTCCGGACGGCCTGCGTCGAGCGGTGGCTGGACCGGGAGGACAGGACGGTCTACGGCGGCACCTGCCTCAACGTCGGCTGCATCCCGTCCAAGGCCCTGCTGGACTCCAGCCACCGCTTCGCCGAGGCGAAGGCCGGCTTCGCGGCCCACGGCATCGCCGGGGCGGAGGGGCTCGGGCTGGACGTGCCGGCCATGCAGGCCCGCAAGGAGGCGGTGGTCGGCCAGCTGACCCGGGGCGTGGCCGGCCTGTTCAGGGCCAACGGGGTCGAGGGCGTCGCCGGGACGGGGCGGGTGAGCGCCCCCGGCCGGGTGACGGTGACCGCCCGCGACGGCGGGACGCGGGAGCTGGCCGCGAAGAGCATCGTCATCGCCACCGGCTCGGAGCCGGCCGGGATCCCGCAGGCGCCGGTCGACCGCGAGCGCATCGTCGACTCCACCGGCGCGCTGGCCTTCGACGCGGTCCCCGAGCGCCTGGGGGTGATCGGCGCCGGGGCGATCGGACTGGAGCTGGGCAGCGTCTGGGCCCGCCTGGGCGCGAAGGTCACCGTGCTGGAGGCGCTGGAGGACTTCCTGCCCGCGGCGGACCGGCAGGTCGCCAAGGAGAGCCTCAAGATCCTGAGCGGACAGGGGCTGGACATCCGCCTCGGGGCGAAGGTCGCCGCGGCCGAGACGGCTGGCGGCGGGCCGGTCGCGGTCCGCTACCGCGACGGCGCCGGCGAGCGCGAGGCCGTCTTCGACCGGCTGGTGGTGGCGGTGGGCCGGCGCCCGCGCGCCGAGGGGGTGGCGGACCCCTCGCTCGGGCTCAAGCTGGACGGCAAGGGCTTCATCGAGGTGGACGGCCATTGCGCCACCGGCGTTCCGGGCGTCTACGCCTGCGGCGACGCGGTGCGCGGACCCATGCTGGCCCACAAGGGGATGGAGGAGGGGGTGATGGTCGCCGAGCGCATCGCCGGCCGGAAGACCCAGGTGAACTACGAGCTGGTGCCCTCCGTGATCTACACCCATCCGGAGATCGCCTGGGTGGGCCGGAACGAGGAGGAGCTCAAGGCGGAGGGCGTCGCATGCAGGACGGGCGCGTTCCCCTTCGCCGCCAGCGGCCGGGCGCTGGCGGCCGGCGACGCCGGGGGCATGGTCAAGCTGCTGGCGGACGCCCGCAGCGACCGCATCCTGGGCTGCCACATCGTGGGCCCCGGCGCCGCCGACCTGCTGCAGCAGGTCGTCATCGCCATGGAGTTCAGCGCCGGCGCCGAGGACCTCGGGCTGACCATGTTCGCCCACCCGTCCCTGTCCGAGGCGGTGCACGAGGCGGCGCTGGCGGCGGGCGGCCACGCCATTCACATCGGCAACCGCCGCCGGAAATGATTCATTAAAAACAGGTAGTTCCATGAACATTCACGAGTACCAGGCGAAGAGCCTGTTCGCCGAGTTCGGATTGCCGGTGTCCCGCGGCATCGCCGCGGACACGCCCGAGGCCGCGGCGGCGGCGGCCGGGGAGCTGGGCGGCGGCCGATGGGTGGTCAAGGTCCAGGCCCACGCCGGCGGCCGGGGCAAGGCCGGCGGCGTGAAGGTGGTGGATAGCGCGGCGGCGGCGGCGGACTTCGCCCGCCGCTGGCTGGGCGGACGGATCGCGACCCCCCAGACCGGCGCGGAGGGCCGGCCGGTCGCCAAGATCCTGGTCGAGGAATTCGTCGAGATCGAGCGGGAGCTGTACCTGGGGGCGGTGGTGGACCGCTCCGCCCGGCGCGTCGTGTTCATGGCCTGCGCCGAGGGCGGCGTCGAGATCGAGCAGGTCGCGGCCGAGACCCCGGAGAAGATCCTCAAGGCCGCCGTCGACCCCCTGACCGGCCCTCAGCCCTTCCAGGGCCGGGAGCTGGCGTTCCGGCTCGGCCTGGGGCCGAAGCTGGCCGGACCCTTCGTCCGGCTGTTCCTGTCGATGGCGCGGCTGTTCACGGAGCGGGACCTGGCCCTGCTGGAGGTCAACCCGCTGGTCGTCACCGCGGCCGGCGGACTCAACTGCCTGGACGCGAAGGTCAACGCGGACGGCAACGCCCTGTTCCGCCAGCCCCGGCTGGAGGAGATGCGCGATCCCAGCCAGCTGGACGAGCGCGAGGCGCGGGCCGCCCGCTGGGATCTGAGCTACGTCGCGCTGGACGGCGACATCGGCTGCCTGGTCAACGGCGCCGGGCTGGCCATGGGCACCATGGACATCGTGGCCCTGCACGGCGGGAAGCCGGCCAACTTCCTGGACGTGGGCGGCGGGGCCACCGCCGAGCGGGTCAGCGAGGCCTTCAAGATCATCCTGTCCGACCCGGGGGTGGGCGCCGTGCTGGTCAACATCTTCGGCGGGATCGTGCGCTGCGACCTGATCGCCGACGGCGTGGTCCGGGCGGTGCGGGAGGCGGGGGCGACGGCGCCCGTGGTGGTGCGGCTGGAGGGCAACAACGCCGACAAGGGCCGGGAGACGCTGGAGGCCGGCGGGCTGGACATCGTCGCCGCCGGCACCCTGGCCGACGCGGCCGCCAAGGCGGTGGCGGCGGCGCGGAAGACGAAGGCGGCGCGGGAGGCGGTCCGATGAGCGTGCTGATCGACAAGGACACCCGGGTCATCTGCCAAGGCGTCACCGGCGCCCAGGGCACCTTCCACACCCGGCAGGCCATCGAATACGGCACCCGCATGGTCGGCGGCGTCACGCCGGGCAAGGGCGGCCAGGTCCACCTGGGCCTGCCGGTGTTCGACACCGTCCGCGAGGCGGCGGCGCGGACCGGGGCGGACGCCTCGGTCGTCTACGTGCCCGCGCCGTTCTGCCTGGACTCGATCCTGGAGGCCGCGGACGCCGGCATCGGGCTGATCGTGTGCATCACCGAGGGCGTGCCGACCCTGGACATGCTGACGGCGAAGGAAAAATGCGACCGCGCCGGGGTCCGGCTGATCGGCCCCAACTGCCCCGGAGTGATCACCCCCGGCCAGTGCAAGATCGGCATCATGCCGGGGGACATCCACCGGCCCGGCGGGGTCGGCGTCGTGTCGCGCTCCGGCACCCTCACCTACGAGGCGGTCAAGCAGGTCACGGACCGCGGCTTCGGCCAGTCCACCTGCGTGGGCATCGGCGGGGATCCGATCCCCGGAACCGGCTTCGTCGACGTGCTGGCGCTGTTCCAGGCGGACCCGGACACCGAGGCCGTCGTTATGATCGGGGAGATCGGCGGCAACGCCGAGGAGGAGGCGGCGGACTTCATCCGGCGGGAGGTGGACAAGCCGGTGCTGGCCTACATCGCCGGGGTCACGGCCCCGCCGGGCAGGCGCATGGGGCACGCCGGAGCCATCGTGTCGGGGGGCAAGGGCGGCGCGAAGGAGAAGATCGAGGCGCTGGAGGCGGCCGGGGTCACGGTCGTGCGCAGCCTGGCGGAGATCGGCGACGGACTGGCCGGGATCCTCCGCTGACGGCGCCGCCGGAGCGGAAGGCCGGTTCAGGCCGGTTTTCGTCCACGGGTGTTTCGTCCACGGGTGTTGCGTCCAGGGTGTTGCGTCCACGGGTTGACCGCCTGGGCCGTCGCCCGTCATCATCCGCCGCCCGGACCGGTGGAGAACGCCATGAGCGGCACCCATAGCGTCATTCCTTTCGATCGCCGCCGGAACCGGAACCTGCCCGGCCGGGAGCCGGAGTTGGCGATGGTCGGCGACTGGACCGGGCGTCTGCTGGCGGCCGGCGCATCCCCCCACCCGTCCGGGCCGGGGCCGCTGATCCTGTTCGGCCCCGACGGCATCGGCAAGAGCGCATTGCTCCGGGCGGCCCACGCGCAGGCCCAGGCCGCCGGCGCGGATGCGACGCTGATCTCCGCCGGCGACCTCATGCGGGACGACGCGGGCCGCTCCTTGCTCGACGGGCGTCTGTTCGAGATGATGAGCCGGAGTCGCTCCGCCGCGCCCCGGAACGGATGGAAGTATGGCGGCCACGAGCGCATCGTCCAGGAGTGCCGCCGCCGCCCGAAGGCGCTGCTGATCGATGACGCGCACCTGCTGGGGGAGGAGGTCGCCGCCCGGGAGCGCGCCGGGGACGGGCCGGAGTGGAACGCGGCGGTCTATGTCTACAACGTCGGTCAGGATCTATGGGGCGACGCGCCGTTCATGATGCTGGCGGCCGGACGTCCGGAGCTCCCGTTCCAGTTTCTGAGCGTCGGCGCTGGGTTTATGACCCGGGCCGCATCCGAGGCGTTGGGGCCGCTGTCGCCGGACGGCTCGCTGCGGGCGGCGTCCGCCATGCTTGCGAAGCGCGGCCTCGACATCAACGGAGCGGCGGAGGCGATGGCCGAAGATGCCGGCGGCTATCCGCCGTTCCTGCGGATGTGGGCGGAGGAGCTGGCGGCGGGCGCCGAGCGGTCGACGGGGCCGGAACTGCTGTCGGCGGCGCGGGAGGAGGTCCGCGCCCGCAGGGAGGACTTTTGCCGGGAGCGCCTGCGGGGGCTGGACGAGCCGGACCGGCGGGCGGCGGCGACGATGGCCCGGGCCTTCGAGGGGAAGGCTTCGCTGCGCCGTGACGAGGCGCTGGCGGCGCTGGGGGCGCGGCTGGATGACCGCGGCGCATACGACCGGGCGCGGAAGGCCGTGGATGCCCTGGCGCGTCGGGATCTTTTTTGGGAGACGATGCGGGGGGAGATGGATCTGGAGCCCGCGGTTCCGGGACTTCTGGAGTGGATCCGGGAGCGGGAGAGGGGGCGCGAACGCGGGGCCGGGGATGACCTCCGCCCTGACTGAGCGCCCGGCCGGGTTCCCCGCGGCGCCGGGTTCCTTTCCCTTCAAAATCCCCGGTTTGGTATGTTAGGCTAGCCGCGGGCGCGACCGGCGGGCTGGATTCCCGGCCGGGGCGCCCGGAGCGCGCCGGGGCCGGGGTTGCCGCCGCCCGGCCGGTTCCGGTTACAATGCGGCGTCGCGGGGGCGGCGCCGGGACGACAACAACAGGGGCGCCCGCGCCCGGCCCGTTCCGGGTCCGCGGCCGGGCGGTTTGTTCTTAAACAACAATGGGATGGCACATGAAACATCGTCGAATCGCAAGGCTGGGCGCGCCCGCCGCGGCGTTGCTCGCCGCGGGCGCATGGGGGGCGGCGCAGGCGCAGGTCGAGGCCCAGCCGCCGCCCGAGCCCGCCGAGATCCTGGTCGACAGCTCCGTTCTGGACAGGGCGATGGACATGCTCGGCGAGAAATACGCCGAGTCCGCCGCCGCCCAGGAGGAGCTCATCCGCCTGGCCAACGAGGCCGGCTCGCTGTTCGAGGAGTTCAAGCGCGCCAACGACAACCTCGAGTCCCTGCTGGTGCTGAACGCCGGCTACCGCAAGCAGATCGCGGCGCAGGAGGAGCAGATCGCCACCCTGGACGAGTCCATCGCGGCCGTCGAGGAGGTGACGCAGGGCATCCCCTTCCTGATGGAGAAGATGCTGGCCGGCATCGAGCAGTTCATCGCGCTGGACTATCCGTTCCGGGAGGAGGAGCGGGCCGCTCGGCTCCGCTTCGCCCGGGACGCGATCGACCTGCCCGACGTGTCGATCGCCGAGAAGTTCCGCCAGGTGCTGGTGCTGTACCAGACGGAGACCGCCTACGGCCGGACCTACGAGACCTACCCGGACACCATCGTCATCGACGGCGTCGAGCGCGACGTCAACATCGCCCGCATCGGCCGGGTGGCGCTCATGTTCCAGACCACCGACAGGCGGGTCACGGGCGCATGGGACAACCGGGCGCGCGAATGGGCGCAGCTTCCCGCCGGCCAGTACCGCCAAGAGGTGCAGCAGGCCATCCGCGTGGTGTCCAGCCTGGACGCCCCGTCCGTCCTCTACCTGCCAGTTCTCGCACCGGAGGCAGCACAATGAAAGGATCGAACAAGATCGGAACCCTCGCCGCCGCGGCGGCGCTGGGTTGCGCCGCCGCGGCGGCGGCGCAGGAGGAGTCGACCTCCCTGTCGGAGTTGCTTGAGCGGGTGGAGAACGACCGGGTGGTCGAATCGGAGGAGTACCGCGAGCGGCGGGACGAGTTCACGCGGAACCGCGACCGCCAGCGGGAGATCGTGGACCTCACCGAGGACCGCATCGGCGAGCAGGAGCGGCTGCAGCGCGAGCTGAGCGACCAGTTCGAGGCCAACGAGATCGTCATCGCGGACAAGCGGGAGATCCTGCGCGACCGGCGCGGCGACCTCAACGAGCTGTTCGGCACCCTGCAGGGGGTGGCGGGCGACTTCCTGAGCAACTTCCAGAATTCCCTGATCAGCGCCCAGTACCCGGGCCGCTCGGCCCAGCTCGAGGAGATCATCGAGCGCGCGGGCAGCACCATCGAGCAGCTCAACATCGAGGAGATGGAGCGCTTCTGGTTCTTCATGCATCAGGAGCTGACCGAATCCGGCCGGGTCGTGCGCTACAGCGGCGAGGTGGCCCTGCCGGGCGGCGAGACGGTCAACCGCGAGATCGTGCGCATCGGCGCCTTCAACTCGGTCTCCGACGGCGACTACCTGAGCTACAGCGGCGACGTAGGGCACCTTCAGGTGCTGCCCCGCCAGCCGGACGGCGGAGTGGT
This sequence comes from uncultured Pseudohongiella sp., assembly GCA_964434395.1. Classification (GTDB taxonomy): domain Bacteria; phylum Pseudomonadota; class Gammaproteobacteria; order Pseudomonadales; family Pseudohongiellaceae; genus UBA9145. The sequence goes on along the minus strand of CAYSVD010000267.1, from coordinate 14,517 downwards.
CTCCTCGGCCCGCAGGCTGCAGGGGGCCGACGCGGGCCTGGTCCGCACCGGCATCGACCCCACCGGCGGCGTGGGCGGCCAGGTGATGGCCAACCTGGTGAACTTCCCGACCGCCCAGGAGCAGGTGGAGGCCAACGCCGGCGTGATCGGCTTCATCATCATCGGCGTGGGCGTGGTCGGCATCCTGCTGGCCTTCTACCGGCTGCTGATGCTGTCCCTGGTCTCCGTCCGGGTGCGCGGACAGCTCCGAAAGGAGAACCCGATGAACGACAACCCGCTCGGCCGGGTGCTGCTGGTGGCGGAGAACAACCCCAGCGCCGACACCGAGACGCTGGAATTGAAGCTGGGCGAGGCCATCCTCAAGGAGACGCCGGCGCTGGAGAGCATGCTCACCCTGATCAAGATGATCGCCACCATCGCGCCGCTGGGCGGGTTGCTGGGCACGGTGACGGGCATGATCGTGGTGTTCCAGCAGATCACGGTGTACGGCGCGGGCGACCCGACGATCATGGCGGGCGGCATCTCCCAGGCGCTGATGACGACGGTGCTGGGCATCGTGGTGGCGATCCCCACCATCTTCATGCACACGGTGGTCAAGAGCCGCAGCGACAACATCATCCACATCCTGGAGGAGCAGGCCACCGGGATGATCGCGCAGAAGGCCGAGCGCCGGGCCGGCGGCGCCTCGGCCTGACGGACGGCGGCCGGGAGAAAGCGGAGACGGGACCATGCCGCTGGTGCTGCTGGACTTCCTCGACGCCATCGAGACCTTCATGAACCGGGGCGGTCCGGTGCTGACCATCATCGGCTGGCTGTTGCTGATCAAGTGGTCCCTGGTGTTCGAGCGCGTCTGGTATCTGAACACCGTCCACCGGCGGAACGTCAAGCGGACGCTGGCGGAGTGGAACGCGCGGGCCGACACCCGGTCCTGGAGCGCGCACCAGATCCGCACCATGATGATCTCCAAAATCTCCCTGGACGTCCGCAACACCATGCCGATCATCGAGGTGCTGGTGACGATCTGTCCGTTGCTCGGCCTGATCGGCACGGTGACCGGCATGATCGAGGTGTTCTTCGTCATGGCGGTCAGCGGCGGCGGCGACGCCAAGTCCATGGCCGGCGGCGTGTCCAAGGCCACCATTCCGACCATGGCGGGCATGGTCGGCGCCATCTCGGGCATCTTCGCCTTCAACTACCTGAAGACCACGATCAACAGGGATTTGGAGCTGCTCGAGGACCATCTTCCCCTATCGCAGTAGGGACCGCGGAGCCTGGCCATGAAATCGGGATTGATGAAGAAGGCGGAGCAGGAGGAGGCCGGCGAGATCGACCTCACGCCCATGCTGGACGTCGTGTTCATCCTGCTCATCTTCTTCATCGTGACTTCGGTGTTCGTCACCGAGGCCGGCATCGAGGTCAACAAGCCGGAGGCGTCCACCGTCGAGGACACCTCGGGCGACCTGATCCTGATCGCCATCGGTCCGGCGGGAGACATCTGGATCGACGGCGACCAGATCGACCCCCGCTTCATCCGCTCCCGTTTCGAGTTGCGGCTCGCCGACGCGCCCAATTCGGCCGTGATCATCCAGGCCGACCAGAACGCGAACAACGAGCAGGTGATGCTGATTCTGGAGGCGGCCCGCGAAGCGAACATCGAGAACGTGTCAATATCAGCGGAGGCGTAGCAGACGATGGCGATGATACTGGTCAGATGGGCGGCTTGCGCCGGGATGGCCGTCGGCGTGACCTTCGGCCTGTTCTACTTCATGCAGTTCCTGATCGCCACCGGCGAGCAGATCGACCAGCGGGTGTCGGTGATCCGGATCGTGGACGCGACCATGCCGGACATCGACATGGAGGTCATCGAGGAGGTGGACAAGCCGCAGCCGATCGAGGACGTCCGGGACGACCAGCCGGAGACGCCGGACAAGCGGATCAACCTGGACGCCGGACCGTCGCTGAACATCGAGCGGGCGGCGATGAACATGTCGACCGACCTCGACATCGGCAGCCAGTCCATCTCCGCCACCGACGGCGACTACCTGCCGCTGGTCAACCTCACTCCCCAGTACCCCCAGCGGGCCGCCCAGCGCGGCATCGAGGGCTGGTGCCTGGTCAGCTTCACGGTGGACCCGCAGGGCAACGTGATCGAGGACAGCATCACGGTGGTGGACGCGGAGCCGCCGAACATCTTCAACCGCTCGTCCGTCCGGGCGGCGGCGCGGTTCAAGTTCCAGCCCCGGGTGATCAACGGGCAGGGCGTCGAGGTGCCGGGGGTCCAGTACCTGTTCCGCTACGAGCTGGAGGACGACTGATCATGCGCGCGATCGACATGCTGAAGGCCGGGCTGCCGGCCGCCGTCCTGGCGCTGGCCGCCCTCGCGCCGGCGCGGCCGGTCTCGGCGGGCGAGGAGCAGCGCGCGCCGCCGCAGGCGCGCACGGCCGGCACGCTGGGGCCGCAGGTGATGCGGGCCATCGCCGAGATCCAGGAACTGATGTCGCCGGAAGATCCCGACGACCAGCCCGACCTGGCGCGCGCCAAGGAGGAGCTGGACCAGCTCCGGGCGCGGCGCTGGGAGCGCATGAACGATTTCGAGAAATCGACCCTGCTGAGCTTCTACAGCAACTATTACCTGGGCACCGAGGACTACCTTGGCGCCATCGGGGTGTTCGAGGAGATCCTTCAGATCGAGAACCTGCGGGAGGACCAGCGCCTCAGAACCCTGCGCTCGCTGGGCCAGCTGTACGCCGCCGAGGAGCGGTGGCAGGACTCCATCGACAACTACACCATATGGCGCAATCTCTCGCTGGAGGAGGACGCCATCGTGTTCAAGGGCCTCTCCTTCGCCCACAACCAGCTGGAGCAGAACGAACAGGCCCTGCCGTACTGGCTGGACTACATGGACATGATGCTGTTGCAGGGGCAGGAGCTGGTGCGTCAGGACTACGCCTACCTGCAGGGACTCTACTTCATACTGGAGCGGTTCGAGGACGCGCTGGAGCTGACCAAGAGCATGATCGTGCTGTTCGACGACTCCCGGGACTGGCTGAACTTGGTCGCGGTGTACGGCAGCCTGGACCGGGAGGAGCGGCGGGTGCAGTCGCTCAACCTGGCCTACCTGGCCGGCCACGTGGACGACGAGAACCGCTACATGAACCTTGGGCAGTCCCTGGCCGGGCAGGACGTCCCGCTCAACGGCGCGAAGATCATCGAGGAGGGGCTGGAGCTCGAGATCATCGAGCCGGTGGAGGACAACCTGACCATCGCCACCCAGATGCATCTCATCGCGAGCACGTTCGCGGACGGGCTGCCGCTGGCGGAGCGGCTGGCCGAGGTCTCGGAAGGCGGCGACGGCTACGACACGGTGGGATACATCCATTACATACTGAACGACTACGAGGCCGCCGCGCGGGCCTTCCAGGACGCGCTCGACAAGGGCGGCCTCGACAGCCGCTCGGACACGTTGCTGTTCCTGGCCCGATCGTTGCTGGAACTGGACGATTTCGAGGGCGCCCGCGCCGCCGCCCGGCAGGCGGCGGACGCCGGAGACGAGGACGAGCGCGAGGCCGCCAGCGACTACCTGCGGTTCATCGCCAACACGGAGCGGCGCTACAACATCATCGAGGAGCGCAAGGCGGATTCCATCGACTACTACGAGCCCTATCCCCCCATCAGCATCTGAGCGGCCGAAGCCGGCGGGCGGCGCTTGAATTTCCGGTCCGCCGCCCCCATTCACAGGCCCGGCCGCCCCGGTCGGGGCGGCCGGGCCGTTTCGCGCCCATCGACCAGGAACACGCCGCGGTCCGGCCGGGACGGCGGCCCCGGGAGGCACCGACATGACGGGAAAAACCAAGGCGGAAAAACCTAGAACAGGAAAGTCCAAAGAGGGCGAGCCCAAGGCGGAAAAATCCAAGGCGAAGACGCTGGGATTCGAGACGGAGGCGAAGCAGCTGCTGCGCCTGATGATCCACTCGCTGTACAGCAACCGGGAGATCTTCCTGCGGGAGCTGATCTCCAACGCCTCCGACGCGGCGGACAGGCTCCGTTTCGCCGCGCTGTCCGACCCGAAACTCGCGAAGGACGGCGCCGAGCTGGAGGTCCGGGTGGACTTCGACGAGAAGAGCCGGCGGATCACGGTCTCGGACAACGGCATCGGCATGACCCGCAAGGAGGTCATCGACAACCTCGGCACCATCGCCAAGTCCGGCACCGCCCAGTTCCTCGAGTCCCTGACCGGCGACCAGCAGAAGGATTCGCAGCTGATCGGGCAATTCGGCGTCGGCTTCTACTCATCCTTCATCGTGGCGGAGGAGGTCGAGGTGCTCACGCGCAAGGCGGGCTCCGGCCCGAAAACGGCGACCTTGTGGAAATCCCGCGGCGAGTCGGAGTATTCCGTCGAGCCGGCCGAAAAGCCGGAACGAGGCACGATGGTGACGTTGCATCTCAAAAAGGATGCGAAGGAGTTCGCCGAGGACTTCCGCCTGCGGAACATCGTCAAGCGTTACGCCGATCACATCTCGATCCCGGTGCTGATGGAGAAGCGGGCTCTCGACGGCGACGCGAAGAAGGAGAAAAAGCAGAAGAAGGAGTACGAGGCGGTCAACGACGCCACGGCGCTGTGGACCCGCTCCCGCCGAGGGATCAAGGAGGAGGAGTACAAGGAGTTCTACCGGCACATCAGCCACGATTTCGCGGATCCGCTGCTGTGGAGCCACAACAGGGTGGAGGGCCGCCTGCAGTACACGAGCCTTTTGTACATTCCAGGCAAGGCTCCGTTCGATCTCTGGAACCGCGACGCGGCCCGGGGCCTTAAGCTCTACGTGCAGCGGGTGTTCATCATGGACGACGCCGAGCAGTTCCTGCCGCTGTACCTGCGGTTCATGAAGGGCGTGGTGGACTCGAACGACATCTCCCTCAACGTCTCCAGGGAGCTCCTGCAGAAGGATCCGACGGTGGATTCCATGCGCTCCGCGCTGACCCGGCGCTCGCTGGAGATGCTGGAGCGGCTGCGCAAGAAGGATGCGGAGAAGTACGCGGGCTTCTGGGAGGAGTTCGGGCAGGTGCTGAAGGAGGGGCTGGCCGAGGACGCGGGCAACCGGGAGAAGGTCGCCAAACTGCTGATGTATTCCACCACGGCCTCGGAGGGCGACAAGCAGGACCAGAGCCTGTCGGATTACGTCGGGCGGATGAAGGACGGCCAGGAGAAGATCTATTACCTGGCGGCCGACTCGCTGAAGGCCGCCCGGAACAGTCCGCTGCTGGAGATCTTCCGCGAAAAGGGCATCGAGGTCGTGCTGATGCACGACCGCATCGACGAATGGGTGGTGGGCCATCTGGGCGAATTCGACGGCAAGCCGCTGCAGGACGTCTCCCGGGGCGAACTGGATCTCGGCAAGTTGGGCGGGGAGGAGAAGAAGGAGAAGGGGAAAGGCGAGGGAAGGAAGGAGGAGAAGGACGGCGGCGAGGCGCTGGACGGCCTCGTGAAGCGCATCAGGGAACATCTGGGCGAGCGGGTCGAGGACGTGCGCGTCTCCCGCCGCCTGACCTCGTCGCCGGCCTGCCTGGCTATCGGCGAGCACGAGATGGGCGCGCAGATGCGCCGGATCATGGAGGCGAGCGGGCAGAAGATGCCGGACAGCAAGCCTTTTTTCGAGATCAACCCCGGCCATCCGCTGATCGGAAAGCTGGACGCCGAACCGGACGAGGACCGCTTCACCGATCTGACCGAGATCCTGTTCGGCCAGGCGAGCCTGGCCGCGGGCGGCCAGCTGGACGATCCGGGGGAGTTTTCGTCGAGGCTCAACAAACTGCTGTTGGAACTGAGTGGCTAGCGGTCGAGTAAGGATGTGAATATGGATGCGAGAAACCGGCCGCTGAAAGCTATCCTTGATCAACGCGAACAATGGGTTGTGTGCCCCATTTGCCAGCGCCAATATGCAATATGCTTGGGAAACAAAAGAGGGTGAACAACAATCGCCGAATCTTTAAACGTTTCGCAGGCGTAGCTTTCGCCAGGACAACCCTTATTCACAGGGCTATCTGCGAAGGAGATATTGAAGCGTTACAAAATCTGACGTTGGCGGGATTCGGTGTGAATGGTTTCTGACAGCGATGGTCTGACTCCGTTGCATATGGCCGCCATTCTAGGGAGGGTTGACATGATACAGGCGCTTCTGATGAATGAAGAAGTGGGTTTAAATGTTGAAGCATGACCTATTGCGTCATGCGCCATCCGCCTTCCATACCTTCTCCCACGCATCGAACTGCGCCGACGTCACCCGGTAGCGTGCGAAATTCCCCTCGTGTATCGCCATCGCATCCTTCTCCGCCATTTCGCGGAACCTGTCCCGCTCATCGGGTTCAACCTCCTCTTCCGCCCGTTTGGCGATGAGGACGAACGCCGTTCTCCTGGTCATCTCGCCGATTATGATGTCGTGGATGATCTCATGTACCACTGTGGAGTGTTTCATGCGAAAGGGATCCGGATCGCCTACCAATTGTCTGACCTCCGCATAGCGCTCCGCCGACTTTTTGTAGGACCAGAGAAATACGTCTTTGAGCAGATCGATCTGGTTCAACTCATAAACGCCCAGCATCGCTTCCGCATAAATCTTCGGCGGCACCCCGATGAATGACAGCGGAATCAGGTTGTTCCTGATGAAAGGCATGTTCGCGGCGAGCCGCGACACGCGCTTGTTCACATCGTCGAATGGCTGGAGATAAGGCATTTGGATCATGATGAACAGCGCCTGTTCGTAGGGATCCCTGATCGCGCCGGCTTTCGCCAGGATCAGGTCGAAGCATTCTTCAATAAGATGCGGAATCTCCGTTGGATGAAAAGAGGACATTCCAATGCCGACTGGCATGCGGCGCAGGCGGCCGGCCGCATGTCGATCAGCAAGCAACTCATCCGCCAGCATCCCATGCAGGTTCAATACGGTGCGTCGGTCGAATCCGGTTTCTTCCGCCGAGTCGACGAGAAATTCTATCGCCCTCTTGTGGTTCAGGATCATCTTCGCTTCATGCCGGGCTTTCCCGTCCGCCATCACGCCGAAGGACAGCAACCGATGCGTCTCCGTTAATGAGTAGGTATTGCCTTCCAGACGACTGGAGTTCCACGACAGGTCGATGAGCAGCTTGTCCAGCATCCGCCTTGCATATGATCCGGCGGGCTGCTTTCCAATGGGAGGGGTGCCGGTTTTCAGAAGAAAATCGCGCTCTCTCTTGGTAAGGTAAAAGGTTTCGTTAGGGGCGTACCCGTCAAGGAAAGCGCGCTTATACCTCACTGGCCTGCGGGACAGAAGCGGCCTGCGGACCAGTTTTCGAATTTCACCTCCCCGTTTCGAAATGAACACGCCATCCGCCAACTCCCCTCCTGATGCCGTAGATGACTCGTGTTCCCCCAATGGGGCGGGGGGGAAATACTTCGCTCCCCGCCTCCCCCCTGCCTTGAGGAGGCGTCCTTCCTTCACCAAGTGGTTCATGCGGTACTGAAGGGTGCGCCTGGGAACTTTATCATCCAGCTCGCCCTGTATCGCCTGAACCCCGACCCCGTCGGGATGAGCCATGACAACGCGTTCGATGGCCTGTAATTTGTCTTCCGGCATTTTGCCTGCCATTGGATGCCTCCCTCGCCCGACGATGTCAGCGCATTCCTGCCACCGGATTTTTGCGCAACAATGGCGCATATATCATTATAAACGCTTTTGTGAGCAATAATAAGCGAGATATACGCAATAATCTTGCATAATACGCAACAATCGGCATATTTTTAAATTTAACACCACTATGCGCAATTATAAGACGTTTATGCGCAATCATGCCCCGCGCATGGCTACCAACCATGTTGAATCCCCCCGGTCCATCGTCGGCGGTCGGCGCGGGGTCGCAAGGGCTGGCGAGGCATCCTCGCCGCGAACGCCTCGCTTCCATGGAACGCCTCGCTTCCATGCGAGACCATGGGGTTTATGCGCCATCCCGCCGCCCCCGCCTGCCCGCAGTCATCCTGGACCGAAAACGCCGGAGCGCCTGGCCCGGACCGGCTCAGCGGCGGGCGCGGAAGGCGGAGACCACGTCCCAAGCCACGGTCTGCAGGAAGCGGGCGTCGGCGGGGGACACCCTGCCGAAGTAGTCGTAGTCGCTCCCCACCGGAGACCCTCCGTACACGCTCGCGTACACCACGCAGGCGGCGAGGTAGGTGCCCAGCATGTCGGGATGGCTGCCGTCGAAAGCCTTGTGCAGCGCGATCCGCGGGCGGCGGCGGTAGGCCTCCTCGAACGCCAGGCCGACCGGAATGACCAGCGCGCCGACCTGGTCCGCCGCCTCGACGTACAGCGACTCGACGGCCCGGATCATGTCGGGGTCGTGGCGGGGATGGGGCGGCGCGTAGGCATGGGTCATGTACAGGGCCGTCTCGGCGCCGGCGGCCCGGATGATCCGGTCGAACTCCCGGACGGTGTCGATGAACCGGCGCCGGCGGCGTTCGGACAGGGGCTCGGCGCTGCCGCCCTGCAGAATCACCAGCTCGAAGGGCCCGCCGACGCCCAGCCGCTCGTGCCGGAGATGCCGTTCGATCGGATGCTGGTCCAGCGACGCGCCGCCGATGGTGGCTGATTTGTACTCCAGCTCCCCGGCGAGCCGGGGATCCAGCGACCGCGCCAGGCGGCCGACGTGGTTGTGCAGGCTGTCGTTGTAGTAGAAGTAGCTGTTGCCGACGAACAGCACCCGCCGCGGGGCCGGATCGGCCTGCGGGACGGCCTCCGGCGCCGCGGGCTCCTGGGCGGCGGCGGAGGCCCAAAGGCAGGCGGCGAGGGCGGCGGCCAGCGGAACCCGTCCCATGTTCTTCGGCGGACCCCGTCCCCTCAGCGGACGCCGAGGGCCAAGGCGCCGGGGCGCCGCGGGTCGGCCGCCCCGTGCAGCGCGTCCCCCAGCAGCATGATGGACTGGGTGCTGCCCATGGTCTGCTGCCACTGCACGTCGTGGCCCATGGCATCGAGGAGTCCGGCGGTGTCCGCCCCGAATCCCCGCTCCAGCCCCAGCTCCGGCGACCGCCAGCCCTGGTACAGGCGCGGCAGGTGGGTGGCCTCGGCGATGTTCCTGCCGTAGTCGATCACGTTGACGAGCACCTGCAGGATGGACGTGTGGATGCGGCTGCCGCCGGGGGTGCCGGTGACCAGCAGCAGTCCGCCGTCCGGCGCGAACGCCAGCGTCGGCGTCATGGTGGACACCATGCGCTTGCCGGGGGCCATGGCGTTGGCGTGGCCCGGCTCGCGGTGGGAGAAGTTGCGCATCTGGTTGTCCAGCAGGATGCCGGTTCCGGACGCCACCGCCGCCGAGCCGAAGGAGTAGCCCAGGGTGTAGGTCACGGCCGCGGCGTTGCCGTCGGCGTCGACGATGGAATAGTGGGTGGTGTCCCGGCTCTCGAAGGGGGACAGCCGGTCCCAAGGGGCGATCGACGCCGCGTCCGCCGCCCGGAGCGGGTCGATCGCGGCGGCGACGGCGTCGGCCATCTCCCGGCTCAGCATGGCCCGCACCGGCACGTCGACGAAGTCGGTGTCGCCGATGCCCTGGCGGCGGTTGGCGTTGACCCGTTTCATGGTCTCGGCGATCAGGTGGACGCTGGCCGCGCCGCCTTGGGGCAGGGCGGACAGATCGAAGCGGGACAGCACGTTGAGCATCTGCAGCAGGGCGATGCCGCCCGCGCTGCTCGGCGGCATGGTGACGACCCGATGTCCCCGGTAGACGGTCTCGATCGGCTCGCGCTCCCGGACCCGGTAGCCCGCCAGATCCTCCATCGTGATGTAGCCGCCGGCCCGCTCCATGTAGCCGGCGATGCGCTCGGCGACGGCGCCGCGGTAGAACGCGTCGGCGCCGTCGCGGGCGATTTCGGACAGGGACCAGGCGAGGTCGGGCTGTTTCAGGACGTCCCCGGCCCGGTAGAGCCCGCCGCCGGGCCGGGAGTAGGCCGCTTGGCTGGACGGATAGGCCCGCATCGCCTTCATGGCCTCTTCGAGGGCGAAGGCCAGATCGTCGCTGACCTCGAACCCCTCGGCGGCCAGCGTCCGGGCCGGCTCCACCAGCTCCGCCCAGGGCAGGGAGCCGAAGCGCCGCCAGGCGCTCTCCAGTCCGGCCACCGTGCCGGGCACGCCGGCGGCCCGCGGTCCGAACGTCAGGGGGTCGTAGTCGATTCGGCCCGTCTCGTCGATGAAGTCCTCCAGCCGCGCCGCGGCCGGGGCGGCCGAGCGGAAGTCCAGGGCGACGACGGCGTCCTCGTCGGCCTGGTGGAACAGCATGAAGCCGCTGCCGCCGATGTTGCCGGCCCGGGGCAGGACGACCGCCAGCGCGAAGCCCACCGCGACGGCGGCGTCCGCCGCATTGCCGCCCCGGGCGAGGACGTCCCGGCCGATGCGGGTGGCGACGGCGTTCTGCGTCACCACCATGCCGCCGCGCCCGACGGTCGGATGGTGGATGCTTTCGTAGCGGATGATGGGCGCGGAGGGCTGCTGCGCCGCCGCGCCGCCGGACAGCCCGGCGAGCGGCAGGAGGGCGGCCAGCAGCCACCGCGCGGCGGACGGACGGACGGCGGGACGGCGCCCGCCGCCCGATGCGGCTTCGGGCATGGCCCGCTCAGAAGATGTCGAACCTGAGGTCAAGGTAGTAGAAGCGTCCCAAGTCGCGGTGTTGGTCGGCGAAGTAGCCGAAAGAGTCGTCCGCCAGCGGCGCCCGCATGTCCTCGATGTTGTTGATGCCGAGGCGCGCATAGGTCTCGACGCCGCCGATCTCGAAGCCGTAGTTGACGCTCACGTTGTAGGTCGTCATCTCGGGGATCGGGAACTCGGCGTTGTTGGACAGCACCTGCACGAACTCGCCGTAGCGCAGGCCGGTCAGCGATGCGCCCCAGTCGCCCCGGTCCCACCGCAGCCGGAGCGACGACTTGGTGTCGGGATTGCCGTTGATGCCGACCAGGCTCTGGAATCCCGCCACCGGCACCGAGTCGGGCAGGGCGCCGCTCGCCACCGCTTCGGCCAGCACCAGCGAATCGCCGCTGGCCTCCTGGTCGTACTTGTCCATCCAGGTGACCTGGTAGCGGAAATTGAAGCTGCCGATCTCCGTGTCCGTGACGTAGTAGATGCCGAGGTCGCGGCCGACGACGTTGCGGACGTCCAGGTTGGCGTACTGGTCGTTGATCCGTTCCACCTGGCCGAACGGGCAGAGCCCGGCGGCCTCGAACAGCGGCAGGGATTCCGGATCCGGCGGCTCGGAACTTCGCACCACGGCCGGGTTGCCGGCCACCGAGCCGCAGTTGGATGCGCCGTGCTGCAGCCGCATCAGCAGGTCCAGCGAGGTGTGGTTCTCCTCGCCGAACAGCCCGATGGTGTCCGACTTGTCGATCTGCCACCGGTCGAAGGTGATGGTCAGCCCCTCCACCGGCTCCAGCACGAAGCCGATCGAGGTGTTTTCCGAGTTCTCGGGAACCAGCAGGCCGCTGCCCTGGGCGGTGCGCTGCACGCCGTGGCGGCAGTCGAGCACGTCCTCATCGGGATCCACGGCGAAACACGCATGGTCGCTTCGCGTATTGGAGCGGGCCACCAGCGCCTCGTTGATGGTGATCAGGTTGGGCGCGCGGAACGCCTCGGACCAGGAGCCCCGGATGAGCAGCTGCTCGGCCGGACGCCAGCCGAACGCCGCCTTGCCCACGGTCGTGCTGCCGACGTCGGAGAAGTCCTCGTAGCGCACGGCCAGCTGCAGGTCCAGCGTGTCGAACACCGGCACCGCCAGCTCGCTGAACAACGAGGTCACCTGCCGGTCGCCGGAGTTGTCGGCGGTGGGGCTGGAGTTCATCACGTCCGAGATGAAGGGGTAGGTGGTGCCCCTGACGTCGGTGAACACGATGGTGCCGTCGAGCCGGGGGTCGCGGTCGTCGGAAAACGACTCGTCGCGGTACTCGAAGCCCACGAAGAAGCCCAGCGGCCCGGCCGGCAGCTCGTACAGCTCGGGGTTGGACAGCTTGAAGTCGATCGAGGTCAGCTCCTGTTCGTTGTCGCGGGTGACGTCCACCAGGGTGCGCTCGATGTTGCTGTCCGCGAGCGGGGCGAAGTGGTTGAAGCCCGCCGGGGTGGGATCCCGGAGCGCCTCGGTCATCAGCGTGTTGGAGACGCGGTTGTGGGTCACGTCGTGGCGGGCCGAGCGCGACCAGACCAGCGCGCCCTCCCAGTCCCAGACGTCGGCGAGCTCGCCGCGCAGGCCGGCGACGAGGCGGTAGGTGTCGCCGTCCACGTCCACGATGCGGGGGGCCTGGGCGTAGCGGTAGTTGTCGATTTCCAACTCCAGCCCCTCGCACGGCACCTCGGTTCCGATCAGGCTTTCCGGCAGGCGGTTGGGGGAGCCGCAAGGGCCGAAGGGGTTGTAGTAGGCGTCCGGCGCGATGCGCAGCTTGGCCACGGCGCTGAGGGCGGCGGAAGGATGGCGGATCGTGTTGGTGTCCGAGTAGTACCAGGAGAACTCGGAGAAGAATTCCGTGCCGTCGTCGAAGTCGTGGTTCAGGTAGCCGTAGAGGTGGCTGCGGTCGAGCTTCGAGTAGAGGTCGCGGCTCGTGTTCAGGTTGAAGCGGTACGGGCCTTGGCCGTCCGGCGCGCCGCAGACGAGCGCGTTGATCGGGTACTCGCAACGCTCGTCCCCTGCCGGATAGGTCTCGAACTCGCCCGCGGAGTCGGTCACCGCGCCGCTCAGGCCCAGATCGCTCACGCTGCTGCGGATGTCGTACTGCCCGTAGTTGGAGTTGATGCTGTTGTTGCGGAAGACGGTGGTCGAGGCGATGTCGGGATCCTCCACCCGCGGGCGGAAGTCGCTGTTCGCCCAGCGCTCGTCGTCCTGGGAGTTGACCCGGTCGCGCATGAAGTGGCTGAAGTAGGCGCCGACGTTGGTGGCGCCGTCGTTGAAGTCCGTGCCCCATTCCAGCGTCAGGCGCTGGTCCTGGCGCGGGATGTTGTCGTATTCGTCGGCGCGCACGCGGATCCGCAGGCCGTCGAAGTCGTCGCGCATGACGTAGTTCAGCACGCCGGCGACCGCATCGGCGCCGTAGATCGCCGAGGCCCCGTCCCGCAGCACCTCGAGGCGCCGCATGCCGGTGCCCGGAATCGACTGGACGTTGGTGCTGTTGACCGGCACGAAGCTGCCGCCCACCGCCTCGGTCTGGTACGCCGCCGAGTTGACCATGCGCCGGCCGTTCATCAGCACCAGCGTGTTGCCGGTGCCGATGTTGCGCAGGTTGAACGCGCCGATGTCGCCGCGGGCCGAGTTCACGCCCCCCGAGATGTTCTCCGACTCGCTGAAGTAGTTATGGCCCTGTTCGACCACGAACTCCAGCAGCTCGTCCCCGGAGTTGACCCCGAACGCCTCGATGTCGACCTGATCGACGATCGACACCGGCAGGGCGTCGGTGATCTGGGCTCCGCGGATCTGGGATCCCACCACCACGATCTCCTCCACATCCTGCGCCGGCGATGCGGCGGCGAAGGCCAGGGAGGCGATGGCGGACAGGGAAAGCAGATGCTTCTTCATTGTTTCTCTCCATTCAGGGGAACTAAGGGTGTGACGAACGCGGGCCGTCGGGCGGCCTTCTTGTTACAGGAAATTGTTGGGCCAGATCATGCTGCGCCACATGTGGGCGACCGGGCTGCCGTCGAACCCCAGGCCCTCCTTGGGCTGCCTGAAGTGGCGGCCGATGACGTCGGCGAAATCGTCCACATCCACCTGCACCCCCTCCTCGAAGGAGTACAGGTCGTTGAGGGTGATCAGGCGGCCCGTCATGTACCACTTGTGCCTGCGCGCCTTCTCGTAGGCCTCCACGATGTAGGGCTCGGGCTTGTAGTCGGCGCCGAAGAAGCGGATGTAGGCCTCCGGGTACTCGTAGCCGACCGAGGGGTCCGGGAAGAAGCGCAGCGCCTGGTGCGCCTCGATGGCCCAGGCGACCTCCTCGTCGACGTAGGGCCTGACCATCTGCGCGCACCAGTAGCCGTGGTCGGTCCGGATCAGGTTGGACACGCAGATGTCGTGCAGCAGGCAGGCCAGCACCACCTTCTCGTCGTAGCCGTTGATCCTCGCCAGGCGGGCGCTCTGCAGCACGTGGCTGGCCGGCGCGAAGCGGAGCTTGTAGAAATCGATCAGCGTCGGCGCCGCCGGCATTTTCGGCAACCGGGGCTCGTCGTGCATGTAGTAGGGCCGGGTGTCCCCCGGGACCGGTTCGGGCGTCGGCTCGATGTTGCAGAAGTAGGGCGTGGCGATGCGCTTGTCGAGTTCGGCGCTCATCGCCTCCTCCAGCGCGTCCGCCTTGTCGGACAGGGTGGCGGCGCCGGCGATGGAGGCCACGGTGGCCGCGCTCATGCCGGTCAGGAACTCTCTGCGGTCCATGATTCAACCCTCCCGGGGGCTTCGGCTGACGGCGGGCGCGTCCCGCGAGGCCCGATCAGCCCCGCGGCGCCGGGCCGCCGGACGCCATGGGGAGAGAATAGCACAAAA
>CAYSVD010000266.1:0-13579 GCA_964434395.1 uncultured Pseudohongiella sp. | reverse complement strand
CCGCGACCGGGCGCTGGTCTTGACGGACGCTGCGGCGCCGTACGGCGCGGCCGAATCGCGCCGGCACGACGCCTACGATGCCGCGGGCGCGAAGGTCGTCGAATCGCTGTTCGACACGGACAACGCCGAGAACGGCGGCTGGGAGCGGGCCGAGGGCTACGAGTACAAAAACGGCTCCGGCGCGCGCATCCTCAAGAAGACCAGCGATAGCGTGACGGGAACCGACCCGTCCCCGGGCGGCGGCGCGGAAGCGGATTACGCGGACGGGCTGGCCGAGATTTACGTTCTGAACACCGCCGGGGACGCCACGGCGGAAACCCGTTTTTTCGACGACTACGACGGCGCGTTCGATTACGCCGTGCTCTTCGACAAGACCCCCGACCGCGTCACGCGCTTCATGCTGGAGCTGGACGGCGATGGCGGCGGCGACGACACCCGGTACGACACGTTGAACGCCGCCGGACAGGTCGAACGTTCGGTGTTCGACTACGACTCGAACAACGCTCTGGACGCCGTCGAGGACTACATCTACGAGGGGACCGAAAGTGATGCCCGCATCGCGGTGAAACGCATCGGGACCGCCAGCGGCAACGATCCGGCCAGCCCCAACGCCGATTGGACGGGCCGCGAGCGCTACACCTACGAGAGCGCGGACAGGGAAGACGGGCACAGGAGGCTGATCGAGTACGACACCGCGGGGCTGGATGATGCCGCCTACACCAGGGCCGTCGCCTACGAGTACGGCGCGGCCAACGCCGAAGGCGAGCATCTGGTCGCCAAGACCACTTGGTACGAGACGTGGGGGACCACGGACACCGGCGAGGGCAAGGCTTTGAACGATCCGAGCCAGACCTTCGATCGGGCGCTGACCGTCGCGGACGTCACGGGGCCGGCCGGCGCGCCGGACGGCGTCGGCGATTCGCGCAGGCACGAGATCTGGGAAAACGGCAAGGTCGTCCGCACGTTGCGCGACAGCGACGCCGAGGGAAGCTGGGACAGCGCCGAGGGCAAGGAGTACGCCGGGGCCGATCTGGTCCTGCTCAAGACCGGCGAGGTGGAGGGCGTCTCCCCCGACCCCGCCCTGGATGCGGTGAAATGGACCCGGGCCGAGATGTATCAGACGGTCGACGGCGCGTCGGTGACCCGTTTCTTCGACGCCGGCGACGATCTGGGCAATTACGACGGCTCGTCGGATTTCGCCCGGCTGAGCGCCGCCGGCGCCGTCGCCGACCGGGCGCACTGGTCCGGTCTGGACCTGGACGGGACCGGAGGAAGCAACGACAAGCGCTACGACACGCTGAACGACCGCGGGCAGATCGAGCGCTCGGTGTTCGACTACGGCTCGGACAACGCCCTGGACGCCGTCGAGGACTACAGCTACGAGGGGACCGAAAGCGACGCCCGCATCGCGGTGAAACGCATCGGAACCGCCAGCGGCAACGATCCGACGAGTCCCGGCGAGATGTGGACAAGCCGCGAGCGCTACACCTACGAGAGCGAAAACAGGGAAGACGGGCGTCGGAGCCTGATCGAATACGACGCCGCGGGGCTGGATGACGCCGCCTACACCCGGGCCGTCGCCTACGTATACGGCGCAGCCAACGCCGAAGGCGAGCATCTGGTCGCCAAGACCACCTGGTACGAGACGTGGGGGACCAACGACGACGGCGCGGGCAAGGCTCTGGACGACCAGACCTTCGACCGGGCGCTGACCGTCATGGACGGCGCGGGGCCGGACAGCATGCCGGACGGCGTCGGCGATTCGCGCAGGCACGAGATCTGGGAGAACGGCAAGGTCGTACGCAGGCTGTTCGACGATGACGACGCCGCGGGAAGCTGGGACCGCGCCGAGGGTTACGAGTACCACGCGGGCGCCGCGCTGCCCAGCCTCAAAAAGACCGGCGCCGTCGTGGGAACCGACGACGATCCGGGCGAGGGCGCGGTCGCCTACGCCGACACGGAGATCTACATTCTGGACGGCGCCGGCACGGGCACGTCGGAAATCCGCTTTTTCGACGGCGACGACGGGTCGGCGGGCTTCACTGCGCTCAGGGCGGCCATCGCCGACCGCATCCGTTATTTCCGGCTGGATCTGGACGGGACCGGCGGGAGCGACGACACCCGCCACGACACGCTGGACAGCCTCGGCCGAGTCACCCGCTCGGTGTTCGACTACGGCGCGGACGACGCTCTGGACGCCGTCAAGGACTACACATACGAGGATCCCGTCGCCGCCGATGCCCGCATCGATGTGATGCGCTTCGGCGATGCCGGCGGCGACGACCCGGCCGATCCCAGCGCCGACTGGAAGGGCCGCGAGCGCTACACCTACGTGAGCGCGGACAGGGACGACGGGCGGAGGAGCCTGATCGAATACGATGCCGCCGGACTGGATGATGCCGCCTACAGCCGGGCCGAGCGCTACGCCTGGAGCGGGAGCGAGGTCGCCAGGATCGACTTTTACGACAGCTGGAGCAACACCGCATCCACCGCCGATGCCGGCCGCACGGCGGACCGCGTCTACCATTACGGGCAGGACTTGGACGGGGGCGGCGACGATGCCCGCTACGACACGCTGGATGGCGGGCGGGTCAAGGTGTCCCTGTTCGATGTGGGCGCGACGGTCGGCTCGCCGGACGTGGACCGCGCCGAGTCGTACGACTACGACACCGCCGGCAGGAGGACGGAAACCAGGTTTTACGATCCCTACGCGGGGAGCTTCGACCTGTCCGACGCGACCGCGAACAGGGTTCATGCCTGGACCTACAACACCGCTGCCGACGACGCCCGGTGGGTGACCTTCACGGAAGATCTCAACGGCTCCGGCGGAAGCATCGACCGCAAGACCACCGCCAAGTACCACACCGGCGACGATCGCGAAAACTTCAAAACGAAGGAGATCGAGTACGACGACGGCATGGGAATCGGGGAGGGCCGCATGGCCGCCGACGACGGCGCCCCCGACTGGAGGGAGCGCAAGACCTACGATGCCGACGGCAATCTCCTGTCCACCGAGCGGGACAAGGACTACGACGGCACCTACGAGAGCACCGTGGATGAGACGGCGGGCGGCGGCGCCCGGCGCGTGGCGAGGTACAACCAGATGCGCCCCGAGCTGGTCGAGTTCGACGACGGCAAGGACGGCATCTACGAGCGGGCCGAGGAGTACGAGTACGGCACGGTGGCCGGCGCCATGGGCAACACGGATTTCGTCGTCAAGACCACCTACCACGACGACTGGGATGTCGATCAGACCCGCGACCGGACGCTGATCTTGACGGACGGCGCGGCGCCGTACGGGACGGCCGAGATGCGCCGGCACGACGCGTACAACAACGCCGGCGCGAAGATCATCGAATCGCTGTTCGACACGGACAACGCCGCCGACGGCGGCTGGGAGCGGGCCGCGGGCTACGAGTACAAGAACGGCTCCGGGGCGCTCATCCTCGAGAAGAGCAGCGCAAGCGTTACGGGCGTCGACCCGTCCCCCGGCGGCGATGCGGCGGCGGACTACGCGAGCGGACGGGCCGAGATTCACGTCCTGAACGCCGCCGGAGACGCCACGACGGAAACCCGCTTTTTCGACATCTACGACGGCTCGTCCAATTACGCCGCGCTCGCGGTCGACACCCCCGACCGCATCACGCGTTTCATGTTGGAGCTGGACGGCGGCGGCGGCGACGACATCCAGTACGACACGCTGGACAATCTGGGGCGGGTCACCCGTTCGGCGTTCGACTACGACTCGGACGGCAACCTCAACGCCATCGAGGACCACGAGGCGTACGAGGACGCCGCCGCGGACGCCCGGGTCAAGGTGACGCGCTTCGGCGCCGCCGCCGGCACGAACCCGGCCGACCCCCAAATCACCTGGACCGGTCGCGAGCGCTATACTTATGAGGTCACGGACGTCGAGGACGGCCGCCGGAGCCTGATCGAGTACGCCGCCGAAGGCGCCGGCTACGCCCGGGCCGAGCGCTACGCTTGGAACGGCGCCGAAAACACCAAAATCACCTTCTACGACGATGGCAGCTGGACCCCGGATGCCGAGAACACCCCCGACCGGGAGCACTGGTTCGGGCGGAGCTGGAACGACGACGCCGTCGACGACATCCGCCGCGACGCGCTGGACGGCGAGGGCAGGGTCGAGCGGTCGGTGTTCGAGGACGGCGCGGCCGCCGGCGCCTTCTGGGCCGTCGAGTACGGATACGGCGCGGAGACCAGCGCCGGCGCCGATGACTGGCTGGTCGTTCGGACCACGTGGTTCGACGAATGGAATTCCGCCCCGGACGCCGCGCAGGTCAAGAGCCGGGAGTTGACCGTCGCGGACGGCGACGACGACGGCACGGGGAATTCGCGCAGGCACGAGATCTACGGCGCGGACGGCGAGACCGTCGTCCGTCGGCTTTACGACGATGCCGACGCCGAGGGGGGTTGGGAAAAGGCCGAGGGCTACGAGTACGACGGAGAGGATCTGGTTCTGCTCAAGACCGGCGCGGTGGACGGCGCCGACTCAGATCCCGCCCTCGATGCGGTCACCTGGCAAAAGGCGGAGATATACCAGACGGTCGGCGGCGCGCGGGTGACCCGTTTCTTCGATGCCGGAAGCGACCCGGGCAACTACGACGGCTCGAAAAATTTCGCCCAGCTGACCGCCGACGGCGTGTTCGCCGACCGGGCGCACTGGTCCGGGCTGGACCTGGACGGGATCGGTGGCGGCGACGACAAGCGTTACGATACGCTGAACGACCGCGGCCAGATCGAACGCTCGGTGTTCGACTACGGTTCGGACGGCATCCTGGACGCCGTCGAGGATTACACCTACGAGAACACGGCCGCCGATGCCCGCATCGCGGTGAAGCGCATCGGGACCGCCAGCGGCAACGACCCGGCCAGTCCCAACGCGATGTGGACAAGCCGGGAGCGCTACACTTACGAGAGCACGGACAGGGAAGACGGGCGCCGGAGCCTGATCGAATACGATGCCGCGGGGTTGGATGATGTCGCCTACACCCGGGCCGTCGCCTACGAGTATGGCGCGGAGACCAGTTCTGGCGCCGGCGACTGGCTGGTCGCCAAGACCACCTGGTACGAGACGTGGGGGACCACGGACACAGGCGAAGGCAAGGACCTGCTCATGCAGACCCGCGACCGGGCGCTGACCGTCGCGGACGACGAGGGCGACGGCGCGGGGGATTCGCGCAGGCACGAAATCTGGGAAAGCGGCAAGGTCGTTCGCACCCTGCGCGACAGCGATGCCGAGGGGAGTTGGGACAGCGCCGAGGGCAAGGAGTACGTCGGGACCGACCTTGTCCTGATCAAGACCGGCGCGGTGGCCGGGGTCGACTCCGACCCCGGCCTCGACGCGGTCACATGGGCACGGGCGGAGATCCGCCTCTTGGCCGCCGGCGCCACGTCGGAGATCCGCTTCTTCGACAGCTACGACGGTTTCGATCAGGATGCCGACTTCGCCGCTTTCGAGACGCCGCCCGCTGATGTCTTCGCCGACCGCATCTACCGCTACGGGCTGAACGTGGACGACGACGGCGACACTGCCGACGACGCCCGCTACGACAAGCTGGACGCCGAGGGTCGGGCCGCGGTGTCCCTGTTCGACGAGGACGCGGCGGTCGGCTCGCCGTCCCCGGACTGGGCCGAGTCCTACTCCTACGACGGCGCCTCGAACCGAAAGACGGAAATCCGCTACTACGACGACCGCGATGGAAGCTTCGACCTTGCCGGCGAGACCGCGAGCAGGGTCCACCGGTACACCTACAACGGAGACGGCAACTGGGAGACCTTCTGGAAGAACGACAACGCCGGCGTCGGCGATCCGCCCAGCGCCCACTTCGAGTACAAGACCGTCCGCGCGTATCACACCGGCGACAACAGCGATCAGGTCAAAACGCTGACGGTCGAGTACGACGACGGCATGGGCGCGGGGACCGGCGGCGGCAGCGCCGACGACGGCAATGTTGATTGGAAGGAGCGCAAGACCTGGGACGCTGACGGCATGCTCCTGTCCACCGAGCGGGACAAAAACCACGACGGGACGTATGAGAGCACCGTGGACGAAACCTCGGGCGGCGGGGCCCGACGCGTGGCGAGATACAACCAAGGGCGCCCCGAGCTGGTCGAGTTCGACGACGGCAAGGACGGCGTCTACGAGCGGGCCGAGGAATACGAATACAGCGAACGGGCCGGCCACACGGACTTCGTCGTCCGGACCACCTACCACGACGACTGGAACGGCGGTATCGACGACAGCCCCGACCGGGCGCTGACCCTCACGGACGCCATGACGTCGTTCGGCGAGGCCGAATCGCGCCGGCACGACACCTATGCCGCCGACGGGACGACCGTCGTCCGGTCGCTGTTCGACATGGACAACGCCGCCGACGGCAACTGGGAGCTGGCCGAGGGCTACGATCACCATACCGGCGGCGCGCTCAGGCTCGAGAAGAGCGGCACGGTCGCCGGCACCGAACCCCTGACCGCGACGGTGACCTGGACCAAGGCGGAGATCCACATCCTGGACGACGCCGGCACGGGCACGTCGGAAATTCGTTTCTTCGATGCGGGGAACTACAACGGCGAGGACTTCAATGCGCTGACCGTCGCCGCTGTTCACGCCAGCCGCATCTACCGCTACGGACTGAACGTGGACGACGACGGCAATTCCTCCGACGATGCCCGCTACGACAAGCTGGACGCCAATGGCCGGCCCCTGACGTCCCTGTTCGACAAGGATGCGACGGTCGGCACACTGGACGTGGACCGCGCGGAGAAATATGACTACACCGACAACGCCGGGACCGGCGACACCCGGAAGACGGAGATCCGCTACTACGACGACTATGATGGAACTTTCAACGGCCTTCCCGCCGGCGCGGACAAGATCGAACGGTACACATGGAACAACGATGATGCCGGCGACGACCGCTGGCTGAGCAAATACGAGGACAACGACGGAAACACCCATTTCGAGCGCAAGACCACCGTCGCGTATCACGAAGACGACAAAGCCACCATGGGTGCCGACGAAGACGAAAGCAGGCACTTCAGCACGGAGCGGATCGAGTTCGACTACGACTATAGGATGGGAAGTTCCAAGCAGGGCGACGGCACCGTCGACAGGGTGTTTTTCGCGGAATACACCGTCGAGAAGGCCGCTACCAGAAACGGCGGAGTCATCAAGTACGACGACGGCAATGATATGGAGTGGGAGATCGAGGCGACCGCCGGCCTTTTCGCGTGGGAAAGCGAATTCAGCCGAGACAGCGTCGCTTTCGGGATCGGCGCGGGCGCGGTCGATGGGCCCGGCAACGGCTCCTACGAGCGGGTCGAGGCGTTCGCCTACGATCCGGAAACAGGCGCTCGCCTCACGTGGGAGACCACGCGGGCGGACAGGGCCGAGCGCAAGACGTACGATGCCGACGGCCGGGTCGAGTGGGCTGAATTCGACGAGGACAGGGGAACCAGCGCGGGCTACGAGCGGGCCGAGAAGTACGAGTACGGCGTCAAGGATCTGAAGACCGTCACCACCTTCTACGACGCGCTGGCCGGAACGGACCTCGCGATGCAAACTAGGGACCGGGTGTTGACGGTCGTGGACGAGACGACGCCGAATTCCATGCCGGACGAAGCGCCGCTCGCTACGCCGGACGGCACGGGGGAGATGCGCCGGCACGACACCTACAACGACGCCGGCGAGCTGATCACCGAGTCGCTGTTCGACGACGACACCTCGGGCGGCTGGAACCGGGCGGAGGGCTGGGAGTACGACACCGACGAGCGGGTCATACTCGTCAAGACCGGCGATGCCGTCGCCGGAACCGATCCTAAAGCCGTAGAGATCGACTGGAACAAGGCCGAGATCTACATTCTGGATGGCGACGGCAACACCTCGGAAATCCGTTTCTACGATGCGGGCAATTACAATGACGAGGACTTCGATGACCTGGTTGCCGATAACGTCTTCGCCAGTCGCAGCAAGCATTTTCGACTGGATCTGGACGGCGATGGCGACCACGATGACGCCAAGCACGTGACATACGACACCGCGAACATGGGCCGAATCAGCAAGATCGACTATGACTTTGACTCGAACGGCGGCTCGCCGGACTGGCGCGAAGAGTACGTTTACGAAGGCTCTCCCGAACGGCTCGTACGGATTGAAATCGAACAGTTAGACGCGGACCAAGGCACTTACGACAGTGACGACGTCGAGAAGTACATCTACAACACCGCAGGCGAACTGGTCGAAGCAAAATACTACGGGTCGCCGCAGGATAGTACCCCATTTATCAGCCGCTTTGATGACGTCAACATGGACGGCACAGCGGAGCGGATAGTTAACGCCCCATGGATAAGAGAGGGTGAGGGTCGTCCCATAGTATTTTACGATGATGATCGTGACAATCTCTGGGACCGGATCAGTATAGTGAACCTCACCGGCGGCGGGTCGCGGAAATTGGAGCGGTGGGGGAGCGTGTCGGGTCGCGTCGGCGACGATTTGCGCGGAAACCCACACAACGGTACCGTCGGCGTACTCGAAACCGCCGTCTACACGAAGGCTAGGCTGGAAAGGAAGTCCGGTGCGACGGATGCTGATGATGTGATCAAGATCGAATACTTCGATCCTTGGGTTGATCCTGAAAGCCGTGGTCTCAGCGTCTGGAGCCTGATCAGTACGCCGGTCGAGAGGTGGCAGTCCGGGCTAGACCTGCCCGAGGTCGGCGGCGGCGATGCAAACACCGCGCCCGGCGAACCCGACAAAGACGGCATGACCGACGATGCCCGGTACGACTCGCTGGACGAGCGCGGTCGGATCGTTTTGTCCGTGATCGACATCGATTCGAATGGAACGCTGAACCGGGCGGTGACGTACCGATACGATGGAACCAGCGATCTCGCCAACGAGGTCGTTTATTACGACAGTCTGGGAGAAGACTTCAATACAACATACGGTGATCCCGACGATCTCACTGGAGAGAATGCGTCCCGGCGCATGACCGTCACGGACAGCAACGACGACGGCAGGGCCGAGAGCCGCGAATACCACAGGCTCGACACGGACACGGGCCGCAAGAAAGAAAGTTTTTACGACTACGACGGCAACGGACAATGGGATCAGGCCGGCACATGGGAATACGGCAGCGACACAACGGATCTTCGGGGCGAATGGCAGAAGCTGTCGTTCAGGCTCCGCGGCGATGTGCGTGTGCGCGGCTATGCCAACGATCTGGCGCACAGCATGCGCGGCAGCGACACCAAGGCCGAAAAATACGAGTACGCAGGAACCAGCGACTTGGTCACGACCATCTACCACTACGACGATATCGACCAACTTGGTGAAAACGAGCATCATCGGCTCACGACCGTCACGGATTCCGACGGCGACGGCACGGCCGATAGCCGTCGCCATGACAGCCTTGGAAGCCTCCATCACCCCATTGATCAGTCCTTCTTTGATTTCAATGCGGATGGAACCTGGGACCGGGCCGAGTGGCATCAGAGATACGATGGCCAAGTCCGGGTGTCGCGCAAACGCGTCAGCAACGAGGTGACAAGGGAAACCTTGTTCTACGATCCCGACAACCCTACTCGTCAGATATACCATCCGTGGACCCAACACGAGATTCTGACCTACGGGAATGACGCCGACATACTGCCTGAACGCATCGACTACTACGACGTGGGCGATGATACTATAACCGGAAGAAATGCCGACCGAAGAATGACCATCGTCGACGAAGACAACGATGGCACGGCCGAGAGCCGCCGGCATGACTGGCTGGACGGGAACGCCGTCACCAAGTCCCTGCTCGACACCGACGGCTCGGATGATGTCTGGGAAAGGGCCGAGGCGTATGAATACGAAGACAGCAAGCTGATGTTGCTACAGTACACCGAAACCGTCGCGGGCCCGGTTGATTATCCCTACCACACCGAGTTCACGTTCGACAAGGCCGAGCGGTACCACTACAACGATGCGGGCCAAAAATACAAGGTCGATTACTGGGACGATTGGGATGACTCGAAGGGCATCGCCGGCAACGGCGCGCCCGACAGGCCCATGCGACCTTACCCCCCTCCGGAGGAATCATCCGGAGGGGCGGGCGGGCCCAGAGGCGCGGCCGCCCCGGACTCCGGACGGCCCGAGGATGCCGGAGACGACCGGAAGGGGGAGCGGATCCCCCCGGACGACGATGGCCGCGCCGTCTCCGATGCGGGCGACGTCCCTTGGGACCGGGTCGACGGCCACGCCCGCGACGGCGCCGGGAACCTGATCCCGCCGGACCGGGTCGGGGAATCCGCCGCGGACGCCCCCGCGCCGCACGGCGGCGGCGAGGCGGAGGAGCACGGCATCGTCGGCGCCTTGGCGGGCATGCCGTTCCACGACGACTGGAGCATCTGAGCCGGCCCGCTCCGCCGCCCGCCGGGCCGGGCGCTCGCGGGCGTTTCGCGCCGTTCCGCATCCATCCGCAACCGTCCCGCTGTCACCCGCTGTCGTCCCGCTGTCGTCCCGCTGGACAGGGGGCCGCCGGCCCCCTACAATTCCCGCTTGCTATGCGAGACGTCGGAAATCACCGGATGCGGCCGCCGGCCGGGGAAAGCGGAGTGGACGCTGTTCCACTCCGCTTTTTTTGCGCGGCGCGGTTCCGGTCCCGGCGCCCCTGAGCCCGTCCGGAGCCGTCGATGGTCGAACCCGCCCTGCTGGCGCTGGAGGACGGCAGCGTCTTCTCCGGGACCGCCGCGGGCGCGGCGGGGGAGGCGGCCGGGGAGGTGGTGTTCAACACCGCCATGACCGGCTACCAGGAGATCCTGACCGACCCCTCCTACGCCCGTCAGATCGTCACCCTGACCTGCGCCCACGTCGGCAACACCGGCGCCAACGAGGAGGACGACGAGTCGCGGCGGGTGTGGGTCTCGGGGCTGGTGGTCCGGGACATGCCGGACTTCCCGGGCAACTGGCGCAGCCGGCGCCCGCTGGCGCGGCACCTGGAGGAGCGCGGGGTGGTCGCCGTCGCCGGCGTGGACACCCGGCGCCTCACCCGGTTGCTGCGCGACCGGGGCCCCCTGAACGGCGCCGTGGTGGCGGGGAAGGGGGCGGACCGGGAGCGGGCGCTCGAGCTGGCCCGGGCCTTCCCCGGCCTCGAGGGCATGGACTTGGCCCGGGAGGTGACGGTGGACGCGCCCCGCCGCTGGTCGGAGGGCGTCTGGAACCTCCGGGACGGCTACGGCGCCCCGGCGCCCGAAAGGTTCCACGTGGCGGTCTTCGATTTCGGGGTCAAGCGCGCCATCCTGCGCATGTTGGCGGCGCGCGGCTGCCGCCTGACCGTGCTGCCGGCCCGGAGCGCCGCGGAGGAGGCGCTGGCCCTCGAGCCGGACGGGGTGCTCCTGTCCAACGGGCCGGGGGACCCCGCGCCCTGCGGCTACGCCATCGACGCCATCCGGCGGCTGCTGGAGGAGCGGATCCCGCTGTTCGGCATCTGCCTGGGCTTCCAGCTGCTGGCGCTGGCCTGCGGGGCCCGCACGGTCAAGATGCTGCTGGGCCACCACGGCGCGAACCATCCGGTGCAGGACCTCGACAGCGGCAAGGTGCTGATCACCAGCCAGAACCACGGCTTCGCCGTGGACGCCGACACGCTCCCGGACACGCTGCGGGCCACCCACCGCTCCCTGTTCGACGGCTCCTTGCAGGGCGCCGAGCGCGTGGACGCGCCGGCCTTCGGCTTCCAGGGGCATCCGGAGGCCAGCCCGGGCCCCCGCGACATCGCGCCCCTGTTCGACCGCTTCGTCCGCATGATGGAACGGGCCAGGGCCTAGGCCGCCGCCATGCCGCGCCGCGAGGACATCGAGAGCATCCTGCTGCTGGGCGCCGGCCCGATCGTCATCGGCCAGGCCTGCGAGTTCGACTACTCCGGCGCCCAGGCCTGCCAGGCGCTGAAGGAGGAGGGCTACCGGGTCGTCTTGGTCAACTCCAACCCCGCCACCATCATGACCGACCCGTCCATGGCCGCCGCCACCTACATCGAGCCGGTCCAGTGGCGGATGGTCGAGAAGATCATCGCCCGCGAGAAGCCGGACGCCATCCTGCCGACCATGGGCGGCCAGACGGCGCTGAACTGCGCGCTGGACCTGAACCGCCACGGCGTCCTCCAAAAGCACGGGGTCGAGATGATCGGCGCCAGCCGCGAGGCCATCGACAAGGCGGAGGACCGGGAGCTGTTCGACCGGGCGATGCAGTCCATCGGCCTCGCCACCCCCCGCCACGGCATGGCGCGCGACATGGAGCAGGCGCACCGGGCGCTCGGGGAGATCGGCTTCCCCTGCATCATCCGGCCCTCGTTCACGCTGGGCGGCACCGGCGGCGGCATCGCCTACAACCGGGAGGAGTTCGACGAGATCTGCGCGCGCGGGCTGGAGCTGTCGCCCACCAGCGAGCTGCTGATCGACGAATCGCTGATCGGCTGGAAGGAGTTCGAGCTCGAGGTGGTCAGGGACCGGGCGGACAACTGCATCATCGTCTGCTCCATCGAGAACCTGGATGCCATGGGGGTGCACACGGGGGACTCCATCACCGTCGCCCCGGCCCAGACGCTGACCGACAAGGAGCACCAGATCCTGCGCGACGCGGCGATCGCCGTGCTGCGGGAGATCGGCGTCGAGACCGGCGGCTCGAACGTGCAGTTCGCGATCGATCCCAAGGACGGGCGGATGGCGGTGATCGAGATGAACCCCCGGGTGTCGCGCTCCTCGGCGCTGGCCTCCAAGGCCACCGGCTTCCCGATCGCGCGGGTGGCGGCCAAGCTGGCCGTCGGCTTCACCCTGGACGAGCTGCGCAACGAGATCACCGGCGGCGCCACGCCCGCCTCCTTCGAGCCGACCATCGACTACGTGGTCACCAAGATCCCCCGCTTCACCTTCGAGAAGTTTCCGGACGCGAACGACCGCATCACCACGCAGATGAAGTCGGTCGGCGAGGTGATGGCGATCGGCAGAACCTTCCAGGAGTCGCTGCAGAAGGCCCTGCGCGGCCTGGAGGTGGGCATGTGCGGCCTGGACCCGGTGATCGACCCGGCGCGCGAGGGCGCCCGGGAGGCGCTCACCCGCGAGCTGACCGAGGCCGGAGCCTGGCGGCTCTGGCACGTGGCGGACGCCTTCCGCCGGGACTGGACCGTCGATGCGGTGGCCGGGCTGACCGGCATCGACCCGTGGTTCCTGGCGCAGATCGAGGACCTGGTGCGGACCGAGCAGGCGATCGAGGACTCCGGCCTCGCCGCCCTGGACCGGGACGCCCTGCTCCGCCTGAAGCGCAAGGGCTTCTCGGACCGGCGCCTGGCGCGGCTGCTGGGCGCCGCCGAGGACGAGGTGCTCGCGGCGCGCCACGCCCTGGGCGTGCGGCCGGTGTTCAAGCGGGTGGACACCTGCGCGGCGGAGTTCGTCTCCGCCACCGCCTACATGTACTCGACCTACGAGGAGGAGTGCGAGGCCGAGCCGGGCGGGCGCCGCAAGATCATGGTGCTGGGCGGGGGGCCGAACCGCATCGGGCAGGGGATCGAGTTCGACTACT
>CAYSVD010000265.1:0-24693 GCA_964434395.1 uncultured Pseudohongiella sp. | reverse complement strand
GTGCTGTTCCTGGTGCCGTCGATTTCCCTGCTCCAGCAGGCGATGCGCGAGTGGGCGGAGCAGAAGAAGATGCCCCACCGCTACATCGGCATCTGCTCGGACACCCGGGCCGGCAAGGAGGACGAGGACGCCTCGCTGTCGGAGTTGGAGATTCCGGTGACCACCGACCCGGACGCGCTGCTCACGGCTCTTAGGAAGCGGCCGCGGGATGCGATGACGGTTGTGTTCTGCACCTACCAGTCGCTGCCGCTGGTCGAGCGGGCCCAGAAGGACGGCGCGCCGCGGTTCGACCTGGCGCTGTGTGACGAGGCGCACCGCACGACGGGCATCGACCGGAAGGAGGACAAAGGAGAAAAAACCTCCCACTTCGTGCTGGTGCACGACGGCGCGCGCATCCGCGCCGGGAAAAGGCTCTACATGACGGCCACCCCGCGCCTGTACACGGAAAGCGCGAAGACGACGGCGGCGCGGCACGACGTGGACGTGTTCTCGATGGACGACCCGGACACCTACGGTCCTGAATTTCACCGGCTGGCCTTTTCCAAGGCGGTGGAGATGGACCTGTTGTCGGACTACAAGGTGGTGATCTTCGCCCTGTCCGAGGGCGCCGTCGACGGCGTGCTGAGCAGGCACCACATGACGGAGGACGGTAGCGAGATCAACCTGACCGACACCGCCAGGATCGTGGCGTGCTGGCGGGCCCTGCAGAACCCCGAGAACCGCGGGCCGGAAGAGAAGGTCGCCCCCTTAAGGCGGGCCATCGCGTTCACCAACAAGATCATCGTCTCCAAACGGATCCAGCGGCATTGGGACGGCATCGTCGAGCAGGCGATCACGCAATTGCCGAAGAAGGACCAGGTCGACGCGCTACGTTGCGAGACGGAGCACGTGGACGGGCAGTTCCACGCCCTGGACCGGAAGAAGCGCATCGACTGGCTGAAAGGCGAGACCGAGGGCGCCTGCCGCATCCTCTCCAACGCCCGCTGCCTGTCCGAGGGCATCGACGTGCCGGCCCTCGACGCGGTGCTGTTCCTGGGAGAGAAAAGAAGCATCGTGGACGTGGTGCAGGCGGTCGGGCGCGTCATGCGCAAGGCGGAAGGGAAGAAATACGGTTACATCGTGTTGCCGGTGGCGGTGCCGGCCGGAACGGACCCAAAAGATGCGCTGGACGACAACAAGAACTTCGCCGGGGTATGGGGCGCTCTGCGGGCGTTGCGCTCCCATGACGACCGTCTCAACGCCGAGATCAACAAACTCGACCTCAACCAGGGCGGCGGAACCCAGATCATCATCGGCGGCAACGGTGGCAATGGACATGGTGCGGAGGAGCTCCCCTTCCCGCCGCTGGACGTGCCGCCCGGAGCCATCTATGCCAAGGTGGTCGAGAAATGCGGCGACCGCAGGTACTGGGAAAGCTGGGCGAAGGACGTGGCGGACATTTTCTCGCGCCTGACCGACCGCATAGGTAACCTGTTGGAAGCCCCAGCCAACAAGGATCTTCGGGAATGGTTCGCGGAGTTCCACAAGGAGCTGCAAACGTCGATCAACGACTCGATCGAGGAAAGCGACGCTATTGAGATGATGGCTCAGCACATCATCACGCGGCCAGTGTTCGAGGCCTTGTTCGAGGGCTACGACTTCGCGGGCGGCAACCCGGTGGCGCGGGCGCTGGACGAGCTGACGAAAGACTTCCAGGAATTCGGTCTTGAGAACGAAACCCGCGACTTGAAGGGCTTTTACGAGAGCGTGCAGCTTCGCGCCCGCGGCCTGGACAACGCGGCGGCGCGGCAGCGGGTGCTGATGGAGCTGTACGAGAAGTTCTTCGCCACCGCGATGAAGAAGGACGCCGAACGGCTGGGTATCGTCTACACCCCGACGGAGGTCGTGGACTTCATTCTGGCCAGCGCGGACCACGTGTTGCGCGAGGAGTTCGGGCGCGGCCTTACGGACAAGGACGTGCACGTGCTGGATCCGTTCACCGGCACGGGGATCTTTTTGGTGAGGTTGCTGCAATCGGCGCTGATCGGTGATGCTGACCTTTCGCGCAAGTACCACAAGGAGTTGCACGCCAACGAGCTGATACTGCTCGCCTACTACATCGCTGCCATACATGTGGAAGAGGCGTATCGGGGAAGGAAGAGAGGAAACCATGAGCCGTTCGACGGAATCGTGCTAACCGACACCTTCAACCTGCTGCAAAAAAAAGGGTTCGGACAGCAGTGGTTGCCCGACAACAGCAAACGCGCCAGGCACCAACAAAAACAGCCGATTGAAGTGATTATTGGAAATCCGCCGTGGTCAGCCGGTCAGAGGAGTTCGGCGGACGACAATCCTAATGTCAGTTATCCGGAAATGGAAGAGCAAATTGCTAAAACCTACGTGGCCGCATCAACAGCGAATTTAAAAAACAGCCTGTACGACACTTACAAAATGGCGATTCGGTGGGCGACTGATCGTATTGGGGAGCGGGGGGTTGTTGCGTTTGTTACTAATGGTTCTTGGATAGACGGTCGAGCAGATTCGGGTGTACGGGCGTGTCTGATGAGGGAGTTCGACAAGATTTATGTGGTGAACTTGCGCGGCAACCAACGAACGCAAGGAGAACTATCGCGCCGAGAAGGAGGGAAGGTTTTTGGACAAGGTTCCCGGGCACCTGTGGCCATCACCATTTTGGTGCGGGCGCACCAAAATGGTGCGGGGGGGGGGTGTGCCAGTATTTTCTATCGTGACATTGGTGATTATCTTCCTCGTGAAGAAAAACTGGGTCGGCTGGCGAAATGGGGGTCGGTGGCAGGCGTCCCGAGATGGAAGAGAATCACGCCGGACGAGCATCATGACTGGGTTGACCAGCGAGACCCGGCATTTCAAAAGTTTTATCCCATGGGCACGAAAGATGCTAAGGCTGGCAGGAAGGACGAAGCGGTTTTTCAGTTATATAGCGGAGGTTATAAAACAAGCCGAGACTCATACCTTTATAACTTCTCTCGCCGCAACTGTAGCGAGAATGGAAGAGCCGCACTTATCGACTACATGAATGCTTTAAAGGAGTTGAAATCTTTAAGAGCCCGCCCCGACCTAGCGGTAGACGAAATAGCGAAAAATCACTCCACCAACATTAGGTGGGACATAGTGCTTAAGGACAACTTATTGCGCACAAAAGAGGTGAAATTTTCTCCCCAAAAAGTGTGGTCATTGCATTATCGCCCTTTTGTTAAACAGCACTGCTATGTTGAGTATGTGTTGGCTAACAGCAAGTACCTACAAGACAGAATATTTCCCAGGCCTGATACTAATAATCGAGTGATTTGTGTGCCGGGGATTGGCTCTAAACAACCGTTCTCTGCATTGATGGTTAGTGCTATGCCAGACCTTGGGCTATTATCAGCAGCGCAATGCTTTCCTCGGTTTCGTTTTGAAGAAACCAACCTTCCAAGAGGCTCGTCAACTAATGCGGATCGCACGTGGACCCGTGTAGACAATATTAGCGATACAGCACTAAATAAATTTCAGAGTTATTACAACGATAAGACAATTGGTAAGAACTCCGTGTTCAGTTACGTGTACGGAATTTTGCACTCATCGATATACCGAAAGCGATTCATCAACAACTTGATAAGCGAATTACCCCGT
Source organism: uncultured Pseudohongiella sp. (assembly GCA_964434395.1). Classification (GTDB taxonomy): domain Bacteria; phylum Pseudomonadota; class Gammaproteobacteria; order Pseudomonadales; family Pseudohongiellaceae; genus UBA9145. The sequence continues at coordinate 21,063 of CAYSVD010000265.1, read as the reverse complement.
ATCCCTTTTGCTCAAGACTTTTGGGTGTTTGCGAAAGCGGGAGAAAACCTTTCGCCGTTGCACCTGAACTACGAGTCCTGTAGGGAATATCCTCTTATGGAGGTGTTCGGGGGGGATGAACACCCAACATCCGAGCACTACTTGCTTACAAGAAGAAAAATGAAACTCATCGGTGAAGGTCGGAATACTTTGCAGATCAATGAGCATATTAATCTTACTGGCATCCCATCGGAAGCGCACGACTATCAGGTTAATGGCCGCACACCACTGGAATGGTTTATCGATCGCTATCGCATCACCACCGACAGGGAAAGCGGCATCACCAACGATCCGAACGGGTGGTTTGACGACCCACGCGATATTGTTGCCGCGATCCGGCGGATTGTCTATGTGTCCGTGGAGACGGCGCGCATCATTGCGAACCTGCCAGAGCCGTTCGCTGATTGACGGGCCGCCTGATGAAGACCACCCGCGAGCGCGGAACAGAGCGCGGAACATAGATTGCCACAAAGCGATGGGTCCGTTGTAGAATGGCCGCCCGCCCCGGCGGTTGACTGGGGCATCCATGTGAGACGGGGGCATGTGCGGCATCGTCGGCGCTATCGCCGAGCGGGAAGTCAGCGGCATTCTGCTGGAGGGTCTAAGGCGCCTGGAGTACCGGGGCTACGACTCGGCCGGCATCGCTCTGGTCGACGGCGGCACCGGGAGGATCCGCTCCGCCAAGGCGGTCGGCAAGGTCGAGAAACTGGCCGCCGCCGCCAAGAGGAAAAAGCTCGGCGGCCGTCTCGGCATCGCCCACACCCGCTGGGCCACCCACGGGCGCCCCACCGTGGCGAACGCGCATCCGCACTTCTCGGACGGGCGGATCGCTATCGTCCACAACGGCATCATCGAAAACCACGAGGAGCTGCGGGCGGGCCTGGTCGGGGCCGGCTACAGCCCGGCCACCGAGACCGACAGCGAGGTCATCGCCCACCTGATCCACCGGGAGCGCCGGAGAGGGAAAGCGTCCCTGGCCGACGCCGCGAAGGCCGCGATCAAGAAGCTGAAAGGTGCCTACGGGCTGTGCGTCTTCGATGCGGCCGCGCCGGAGGAGCTGATCGCGGCGCGCAGCGGCAGTCCCCTGGTGGTGGGCGTGGGCATCGGCGAGCACTTCGTGGCGTCGGATCCGGCGGCGCTGGGACAGGTGACCGACCGTTTCGTGTTCCTGGAGGAGGGCGACATCATCAGGGTCACCCGGAAGGGGGTGGAGATCTGGCAGGGCGCGCGCCGCGCCAGGCGGCCGGTCGCCACGGTGCGGGATCCCGGCGCCGATGCCGGCAAGGGCAGGGACAAGCACTACATGCTCAAGGAGATCAACGAGCAGCCGCAGGCGATCCGGGACACGCTGGCTGGCCGCATCAGCGTCCGCAAGGTGCTGGAGCAGGCGTTCGGGGTCGGGGCGGGCGCCATCTTCGACCGGACGAAAAGCGTGCAGATCGTCGCGTGCGGCACCAGCTTCCACGCGGGGCAGGTCGCGAAGTACTGGCTGGAGAGCATCGCCCGGATTCCCTGCCAGGTGGACATCGCCAGCGACTACCGGTACCGCGACGTCATTGTGCGTCCCGGCGCTCTGTTCGTGGCCGTCTCGCAGTCGGGGGAGACCGCCGACACGCTGGCGGCGTTGCGTCACGCGAAGGGCCAGAAGTACGTGGCGACGCTGGCCATCTGCAACGTGGCGGTCAGTTCGCTGGTCCGCGAATCGGACTTCTGCCTTCTGACCATGGCGGGCCGGGAAGTCAGCGTGGCGTCCACCAAAGCGTTCACCACGCAGTTGTGCCTGTTGCTGATCCTGGCCATCGTGCTGGCGCGGCGCACCGGCCTGAGGCCCCAGCGCGAGGCGGCGCTGGTGAAGGAATTGGCCCGGCTGCCCGGGCTGGTGGAGAAGACGCTGCGCCTGGGCAGGCAGATACGGAACATCTCAAGACGGTTCTCCGACAAGCATCACAGTCTGTTCCTGGGCCGCGGCGTCGCCTACCCGGTCGCCAAGGAGGGGGCGCTCAAGCTCAAGGAGGTCTCCTACATCCACGCCGAGGCGTATCCGGCGGGCGAGCTCAAACACGGGCCGCTGGCGCTGGTGGACGAGAAAATGCCGGTCGTCGCGGTCGCGCCGAACAACGAGCTGCTGAGCAAGCTGAAGGCGAACCTGTCCGAAGTGAGCGCACGCGGCGGCAGGCTTTACGTGTTCGCGGACGAGAGTATCGGGTTCGAAAGCGGCAGAACCTGCAAGGTAGTTCATGTGCCGAAATGCGCGAATGTTCTTGACCCCGTCGTGTTTACCATCCCGCTGCAGCTGCTGGCCTATTATGTGGCGATCTTTAAGGGTACGGATGTGGATCACCCGCGCAACCTAGCTAAGTCGGTGACGGTGGAGTAGAGGAGATGCTTTTTACCATGCACTTATTCTACACAGAGGCAAGATATGACAATTGACATAAAATTTAATTTTGGGCGCGATACCCCTGAGGGCAAGGATCCAGATACCCACAGCCCGACACTTCAGCGTTACCATAGATGCCTTTGGAGCAAGCCGTTGCCTAGTGGGACATTTTTTGGTCTAGATAACAGCACCGAAAGGGGGAAGTTGCATCTGCGTCACAAATCGGAGATGGGCGAATTTACTTTGTCTAGTGATTCCATAGGCCATACTTATAGCAGAACGAAAGAAAAAAAGGTGGTAGATGTTGTAAAGATAATCCCGGAGAACGAAATTAAGCAGTTCCATTTTATTTGCAGCACCATTGGCGCATATATCATATTTCCAGCAAAGCAGATAAACAGAAAACAGACGATAAACCAAGTTCGCGGATTTAATAGGAAAATAATAGACAGATTTGATCTTACTTTGGAGTGCATAAGGCGGTTCTATTTGAAAGAAGACAGCCCACTAAGTGATGATCTCAAGAGATACAAGACGTTTTTTCGATTGTTTGAGGACTTTAAGGGATACACCAATTTTTTCCTTTTGCAGGATTTGGTTAAAAAGGACTATTCATCAATAAACTATTTTCTCCCATTTGATGGCTTCGGGAAATACCCGCTACCAGCGATCGTCGATGAATACCTTCTGTACAAAGACAGGGTGATGGCCTTTATCAAAAAAAGAAGCCACAGAATGCTCAATTCGGTCGATAGCGCGCGGCGGTCATGTCGATAGACACTTCCCGCGCGAGGGGCATAGTGAACCGCTTCCTCCGCGAGCAGGAGGAGTCGGCCAGGGACGGCATAAGTAAGCTGGCCAGCAAGATCAGGCCGGGAAAGAAGCTGGCCGTTTACGAAAAGCTGTACACCCCTGCCGCCACCCGGCCCTTCATCGACAGCTATGTGGGCGGCACCAACAAGTATTCGTTCGCTTTCCTGCTGTCCCTGACCGAGCACCTTGTTTCAAAGGACGAGATGCTGGCGCGGGGCGAGTGGGACGAGAAACTGGTTTTTCTGGTCTGCCACTACATCGACCACCATGACCTTGACATCTTTCACGGCCCGGCGCTGCATGTGACGATAACCCGGCACTGCATCCAGCGGATCTACCAGCGGCACCTCGCCGACGAGATTTCGGAAAAGGACATCCGCGTCCGGCTGGTGCTGGACCAGCTCAGGGGGGTCAGCACCTACGCCGACCTGTGGATATCCATGCTGATGGGATGCATGAAGGAGCCGGACGAAAACATGAAGTACCTGTCGCTTCCGATCCCGTCGAAGGCCGGGCTTCTTCTGTGCAGGATCGAAAACGAACTACAATTGAGCGTCAACACCTTCGTGCCGAACGAGCAACTGAGCGGAAGGCAAAGAAAGGTGAAGAAAAACCTCGAGACCTTCATGGCCCCATTTTCGAACAGCATGCTGCAGTTCAAGCATGTCGAGGGAGCGCTTGACCCCGACAGCTCGAGAATGAAGCTGCATTTCAGGCCGATGAATCTGCTGGATACATTGTTCGATCTCTATGTTCACGAAAACTTCAACCCAAGCGAATATTTGGAGCTTTACGACTACCATGGAAGCGACGACAGGAAACTGGCGGTCTACAGGATCGCCGAAGCGATAAAGAGCGCTAACGCCTTCGACGGCAAGATGGACGGCGAGGCCAAGGAGATGCTGGAGGACCTCCTTGACGCCTATTTGGAACAGGGCGAACGGCGTTTTTTACGAATGCTGTCGTCCTCAGGGTTTTATGAAAGCCACGCCCGCTTCGCCTGATTATCGGGGCGGAGGGGCGACGAGAATGCGGCGGCGACCGCATAAGGAGCAGATGACATGACATCCGAGATGACCGATGACGACTCCCGAGAAGAGGATGCGGCCGACCGCTTTATTCGCGAGCACAGGGAATCGGTCGTCGACGCCTTTCAAACCTTGGAGAAGAAAATCAAGCGGAACAAAAGTTTGAATTTTTATAGAACGGCACATTCCCCCGCCGTCACTTGGCCGTTTGTCAAAACTTACGTGGGCGGCACGAACAGGCATTCTTTCGCGATTTTGGTGACCTTGATGCCGGGAGATGTTTCAAAGGAAGAACGGGTGGCGCAGAAAGACGAAGAGCGGCTGGTTTTCCCAATTTGCCACTACTTCGATCACCAAAACATGATGTCTTGCATCATACCGACGAAATACGTCGCCATAACGAAGCAATGCATCCGGCAGATATGCCGACACCTTCCTTGCGAAGAGACGTCGGAAAAAGACGTCCGCGTCGGGTGGGGGCTGAAACAGCTCGCGGGAACGGTTATCTACGCCGACATGTGGACGGTTTTGCTGATGGGGCAATCGAAAAGAAAGAATGAAAATATGCGGCGCATCTCTTTCCCCATACCAGCGAAGAATGGGTTGCTCCTGTGCAATCTGAACGACGCCGAGCGGTTCGTGGTTGATGCGTTTGTGTCGGATGAGAGCCTGAGCGCGGCGCAAAGAGAGGAAAAAGAAAAACTTCAGGCGTATATGTCCCCGTTTTTGGACAGCATGATCCAGTTCAAAAACATTCATACGGAGCCCAGCGCGAACAATCCAAACAAAGGCGTTCATTTCAAGCCGCTGCATTTTCTGGCGGTGATGTTCGGCCGGTTTCTTCACCAGACGTTCCGGCCGGAGGATTATCTGGAGCTTTATGGTTGCGGCGGCGACGGCGACGGAAGGTTGACGGCTCAGGCGCTCTCCGATGCGATGAAGGAAAAGAACCCTTTCACGTACTACCCGAAAGGCGCGCCGGAAATGAAGGAGATGGAGGATCTTTCCGCCGCCTATCTGGCCATGGGGGAAAGGGAGTTTTTGCGGAAAACGGACCCGGCGTTGCTTTCCTTCATGTAGGCGCTCCAGATTGCGGCCGTTCGGCTTGACGCCGCCGGCAAACCTCGAAGCTCCCCTCGCTCGCTTCGCCGCATGCCGGACGGCGCCAGGACGCCCCGCCGGGCTCGGCGCTCTCCCGCAACAGGGCTTCCGCCCGCGCCGCGTCGCGTGCGTCGCCGACCCACAGTTCGACGGGAATGCTGATCAGCCCGACGCGGCCGCCGCTGGCGTGAAACTCGCTCCTGATGAAGCCGTCGATGCCGTTTAGCGCCAGCAGGCTCCGGGCCGAATGCGCCATCGCCGGATTTTCGTGGCGTGGAACGCCCGCTTCACCACGGTCCGGCCCGCTTTGGATGCGGCGCCGCATCCGCGGGCCGCGCCTGTCAGCGCATGATGGGTTGCGTGAGGCAGACGCTGTCGCGGCAGCCCATGATGGACCGCATGACGCGCCTGTAGAATCGGTGGTCCCGGCCCTCTATACTATCCGCAACCCGCCCTGCTGGCGGCATGTCGCTTCAGCTTCGGCGAACCGTTGCCAATGAGCTTGCACTGAACGGCAGGCCCGAACCCAAGGGAAACGGGCCCGAGCAGGCCGTGACGACCAATGAAGCCTGAATTATGGCGACACAATTACGACAGCCGCGCCCACGACGCGAAGAGCGTTGGAGGCGGGCCAGGATGTTCTGGCCGGATCGCTCTTGCCGAACTGCCGGCGCGCCGCCCGTGAGGATGCGTGCAAGCGCATCGGGTGCGCGCCGGTCCGACTGGATTGCCGGGGCATCAGGGCCCGAGAGGGGGCGGCGAGACGTTGTTTGCTGAAGGTGATCGGCCGTTCCGGCCCCAGCCGGCGCGTCTGGCGAGGCGGCGGCGGGACGCTGGACGGATCCAGGATCGGCGGCGCGTGCGACAGGTCGCGCAACCCCTTCAGGCGTCGATTCATGCGAGAGGACGAGGCCCGCGGGCCGAGTCGGGTGACCTGCACGGTCCGATCGCTGCGGCGCTTGGCGGTTGTGCCGGTGCCTGCCGCCTCTTCAAGAGGACGAGCGTTATGATGGCCCGGCGACCATCTCCAAGGGCCGCCCTCGTGACCTGTGCGGGAGACTCACTACAAGCGCCGGCGGCAACGCTTCACCAGCTGATGCCGCAGGCTGGGAAGGCCGGCGGCTTGCCATCGGCGGAACGGCGGAGGCCCACCGAAGAGAGGATGATATGACAACCGAGAAATTCAGCAAGAAGGAAGCGATCAACCGCCTTCTTCGCGAGCACAGGGATGCGGCCGACGATGCTTTTGAAAGCCTGGGAAGAAAGTTCAAGAGGAACAGAGGCCTGAGCTTTTATAAAACACTTTACGCTCCCGTCGCCCGGGCGTTTGTCAAAACCTACGTGGGCGGCACGAACAAGAACTCCTTCGCGGTTCTGCTCACCCTGATGGAGGGCCGGGGATTGAGGAAAAAGCGTTCGATATGGGGAGGCGGGGAAAAGTTCGTTTTTCCGAGATGCTATTATGCCGACCACCAAAATTTGAGGTCTTTCCTTATCCCGGTCACATACGTCATCATAGCCCAGGAATGTATTCAGCAGATATACCAATGCCTTTCTCCCCGCAGGGGAGCATCAGAAAAAGGCATTCATGTAGAACGCGTGCTGGAACAATTTGCGGGAGCGGTCATCTACGCCGACATGTGGGCGGTTTTGCTGGTCGACTGCCTGGAGCGCCTAAAAGGGGGAAAACTGGACCGTCTTTCTTTTCCCGTCCCGGCGAAGGACGGGTTGCTTCTGTGCAGGATGAATGACGGCGAACAGTTTGTGTTCGACGCATTTGTCTCGGATGAGAGCCTGAGTGCAGAACAAAAAGGGGAGAAGGAGAATCTTAAGAGGATCATGTCCCCATTCTTGGACAGCATGATCCAGTTCAAAAGCATCGCGAACGCTCCTGGCGACAACAACCCAAATAAAGACGTTCATTTCAAGCCGTTGCCTTTTTTGATGACGACGTTCGCCCGGGTTGTTCACCAGAGATTCCGGCCGGAGGATTATCCGAATCTTTACGGATGCGACGGCGGCGGCGACGGAGGCCTGACGGCTCGGACAATCGCCGAGGGGATGAGGATGGAGGACCGTTTCGCGCATGCGAAAGGCACGCCGGAAATGAAGCGGGTGGAGGATCTTTCCGCCGCCTACCTGGCCATGGGAGAGAGGGATTTTTTGAAAAAAATGGGCTCGTCGCTGCCGTTCTGCGGATAAGCGTCCCGGATTACGGCCGCTCGGCTTGGCACCGCCAGCAAACCTCGAAGTTCCCTTCGTTCTCTTCGCCGCATGCCGGGCAGCGCCAGGACGGCCCGGCGTCGCCGGCCTCGGCGTTCTCCCGCAAGAGGCTTTCCGCCCGCCCCGCATCGCGCGCGTCGCTGACCCACAGCTCGACGGGAATGCTGATCAGCCCGACGTGGCCGCCGCTGGCGTGAAACTCGTTCTTGATGAAGCTGTCGATGCCGTTCAGCGCCAGCAGGTTCCGGGCCGAATGCACCATCGCCAGGTTCTCGTGGGAATACACCCGTTTCGTCATGGTCCCGGCCCGTTCCGGACGCGGGGTTTTCCGTCCGTTCCCCAGGCGCCCCGGAAGCCCCTTCGGCGGGATGCGGCGAGGCGCCGACGCGCCCTTGTCCCGCGCCTTGGCCTTCGCCGGGCGATGCGTCGCTCGGGGCGGCAGTAGTTGGGCAATCGCATGATGTCCCGGTAGAATCGACGGGCTCCCGGCCATGCTATCCGATCCGTCCCGCAGGCGCATGCGGGGATCCGCAACAGCGGGGATCCAGAACAACGGCAGACCCAAAACGCAGCTCCAGATGACGACCGCCGCCAAGACCCGCGACCTCGAGCTGCGCTTCGCCGGCTCCATCGAGGAGATCGGCCGGGATGCCTGGAACGCTCTGGCCGGGACCGACAACCCCTTCATGCGCTACGAGTTCCTGCACGCGCTGGAGGCGACCGGCTGCGCCACCGAACAGACCGGATGGCGGCCCTGTCATGCGGCCCTGTACGAACCGGCCGGGGCGGGCGCCGCCGCGGCGCGGGCGGTGATGCCCTTGTACCTGAAAACGAACAGCTGGGGCGAGTTCGTGTTCGACTGGTCGTGGGCGGATGCCTGGCGCCGCCACGGGGTCAGCTATTACCCCAAGCTGGTCACCAGCGCCCCGTTCACCCCCAGCACCGGCCGGCGGATCTTCGCCGACCCGTCGCTGGATGCGGAAACGGTCGTCAGGCGCCTGCGGGACGGCGTGGTCGAGCGGGCCGCCGCGCTGGGCGCATCCTCTTGGCATGTGCTATTCCCGACCCGGGCCGAGCACGAGGCGCTGACCGCGCTGGACGCGCAGCCGCGCACCGCCACCCAGTTCCACTGGCGCAACCCGGGCTACCGGGACTTCGACGACTTTCTGGCCGCGCTCAGCTCGCGCAAGCGCAAGGCCGTCCGCCGGGAGCGCCGGCGGGCCCGGGACGAGGGCGTGCGCTTCCGCCGCACGGAAGGGACCGAGATCACCGGGAGGCAGTGGCGGGAGTTCTACCTTTTCTATCAGGCCACCTACATGGTGCGGGGCATGCGGGGCTACCTCGAACCGGACTTCTTCCGCACGGTGGCCGGGACCATGCCGGAGCAGTTGCTCATGGTCAACGCCGAGCGGGACGGGGAGGACATCGCCGCCGCGCTGTTTTTCAAAAACCGCGAAACCCTGTTCGGGCGCTACTGGGGGTGCGCCGGAGACTACCCCTTCGTGCACTTCGAGACCTGCTACTACCAAGGGCAGGAGTACGCCATCGAGCACGGCCTCGAACGCTTCGACTCCGGGGCCCAGGGCGAGCACAAGATCCAGCGGGGCTTCGAGCCGGTGGCGACCTGGTCGAATCACTGGATCGCCGATGCGGAATTCGCGGCGGCGATCGCGGACTTTCTGCGCCGGGAGCGCCGTCACGTCGGCGCCTACCGCCGGGAGGCGGAGACGCTGTCGCCCTTTCGCCAACAGCGTTGAAAGCGGCGCCGGAACGCGGGGGAGCCTGCGAAGGCTCGATCCTTGGTATCCTGAGCGCGGACTCGTCGTGGACCGGGAGGATGCGGGGGGATCGTTCGACGAGGCCGGGGAGCCGAGCCTGGATGCCGCCGCGCCGAACCGATGATCAGCATCGTCCTGCCCGTATTCAATGAGGAGAAGGCGGGCCGCCTGGAGCGGGTGCTCGCCGGTCTCGCGCTGGCGGCGGACGCGCAGGTCATCGTGGTCGACGGCGGCAGCCGGGACGGCACCGTCCCGGCCGCGCGGAGGCATCCCTTCACGCTGATCGAGATGCCGGGCAGCACCCGGGCGGCGCGGCTGAACCGGGGCATCGCGGCAAGCGCCGGAGATGTGGTGTTCCTGCACCACCCCCGGAGCCTTGTCGCCCCCGAGGCGTTCGCGGCGGTCGCCGAATGCGCGGCTGGCCGACGGGGCTTCTGGGGCGGGCTGACCCAGCGCTTCGACGAGGCCCATCCGCTGCTGGCCTTCACCTCTTGGTATTCCAACAACGTGCGCTTCGACCGGCGCGGCATCGTCTACCTGGATCACTGCCTCTTTTTCGACGGGCGCTTCCGCGACGAGGGCCTCGCCATCCCGGACGTGCCGATATTCGAGGACACCGAGCTGTCCCTGATCCTGCGCGGGCACGGCATGCCGGTCCGCCTGCCCGCCGCCGCCGTCACCTCGGCCGTCCGCTACGCGGCCAACGGGGTCTTCCGGCAGATGCTGCTGAACCAGACGCTCAAGGTCGGCCGGGGGCTCGGCGTCTCCCCGGATGCCCTGAACCGCTGGTACGAGCGGGGCCTCGGGTTGAACGGGCCCGAGGACGCGGGCCGTCGACGGTGAAGGCCCGGCCCCGTCGCCGGCCGCGCGGCCGCTCCCGGGCGGACGGTTCCATCGCTCCAAACCGGACGGTTCCATTTTCCCGCGGCCTGCGGACCGCCGGAGGAGGAGTCTGGATGAGAAGTCTGGCGCGGCGGAACCCCCTGTTTTAGGATGGCGGGCGAAACGGCGCGCGCGCCCGGAGGGACCGCCATGAAAACCCCCGCGCTTTTGATCCTGGCCCTGTCGCCCGCTTGGGCCGCCGCCCAGCAACAGGAGAACTACGATTACTGGGCGCACCAGCGGGAGATGATCCGCCGCGGCCAGCAGGCCGTCTTCCAGTGCAACGGCCTGTTCACCTCCGGGCGCACCCTGGAGCAGGTGTTCGAGCGGGAGCTGGCCTTCCTGCCGGAGCCGGTGGGAACCCCGGCGGGCGGGGACTACCGCGTCGACTGGGATCTGAAGGCGGTGGAGATCGGCGCGCCCGGCCCCGTGCCCGTCATGCGGGCCGTCTTCCGGGAGGGCATCGGCTGCGTCGTCCTGGCGCCGGACCAGACGCTCGCCGACGCGGACGGGCTGCCGGAGCTGACGCTGCCGCCCCCGCCGGGGGATCCGGCGCGCATCCCCTGGCCCGACGGCGACCTGACGGAGGATCTCCCGTTGCCGGCCGGCATCGATGCGGAGGCCCTCCAAGCCGCATCCGACTGGGCCTTCGACCGCCCGACGCCCGAACAGGCCACCATCAGCCTGCTGATCGTCCGCGGCGGGCGGATCATCCACGAGCGCTACGCGCCGGGCTTCGACATGCGCACCCGCACCCGCACCTGGTCCACCGCCAAAAGCATCGCCGCCACCCTGATCGGCATGCTGGTGGACGAGGGCTGGCTGGAGCTGGACGCGCCGCTGGGCTTCGGCTTCCTCCCCGAAGGGCGCGCGGCGAAGACCGACCCGCGCCGCCGGATCACCCTGCGCCATGCGCTGAACATGTCGAGCGGGCTGGAGCCGGTCGACAACGACCGTCTGGAGTACGCCATCGGCTCCGGGATGTCCTACTGGGCGGGGGCCGGCTCGGTCCGGGGCGCGCGCTCCCGGGCGCTGATCCGCGAGCCCGGAACCCGCTGGGACTACGAGAACTACGACACGTTGCTGGCGGTCTACGCCATGAAGCGGGCGCTGGGCGGCGGACGGGCCTACGCGGAGTTTCCGCGCAAGGCGCTGCTGGACCGGATCGGCATGCGCAGCACGCTGGTCAGCACCGACCGCTTCGGCGACTTCATCCTGAGCAGCCAGGTCTACACCAACGCCCGGGATCTGGCCCGCTTCGGCATGCTGCACCTGCAGGACGGCATGTGGAACGGCGAGCGGCTGCTGTCGCGGGAGTGGATCGATTTCGTCCGCGCGCCGGCGCCGGCCGCCGCGGAGATCGGCAACATGTACGGCGGCCATTGGTGGCTGGTGCCGGACGGCCGCAACGACGTGCCGAAGGACGCCTACTCCACCGCGGGCAACCGGGGCCAGTTCACGCTGGTGGCGCCGTCCCACGACCTGGTGATCGTGCGGCGCGGCCTGGACTACGGCCGGCAGGGCTTCGACCGCTGGGAGCTGTTGCGCGAAGTGCTCAAGGCCGTCGACGGGGGGTAGGGGCATGACGCTCGTGGGCGGCGAGAAACTCAAGGTGCGGAAGGAGTCCGGCTCAGGGCCGTCGACGGGGGACGGGGGCATGGCGAGGCTCGCCCTGGGCCGCGGCGCCGCCGCCGGCGCGATCATCATCGCCGGCGTCATCGCCGTCATGGAGCTCGGCGCCGGCCAGGAGTGGCTCGGCTACCTGATCATGTTCGCCGTCTTCTCCGCCGCCATTTTCGGCGCACTGCGGCGATACCGGATCCCCGACGGCGCCCCGCCGCTGCGCCGCGGCCTGCAGCTGGGCATCGCCATCGCCGCGACGGCCGGCGCGGTGTACGTGCTGGCGTGGGAGGCCTACCTGCACCTGACGGACTTCCGCTTCACGCAGGTCTACTTCGACGGCATGCTGGCGCGGGCCCGCGCCTCCGGCGCCGACGCGGCCGAGATGGCGGCGCTGACGGAGCAGGCCGAGACGATGCGCGCGCGGTACGGCGACCCGCTGTTCCGCCTGCCCGTGACCTTCCTGGAGGTTTTCCCGCCCGGCCTGCTGGTGAGCGTGGCGGCCGCCTTCTTCGTCCGCCGCCGGACCGCCGCGCGGGCGGTTTCGCCGCGCGGGGCGGGGGCGGACTGATGCCGAAGGCGTTCCGGTACGCGGGGCTGGCGGCGCTGGCCGTCGCCGCGGCGCTCCTGCTGGCGCTGCGGGTGCTGGGCCTCGAGCCCCGGGACCAGCGCCCCGGCCTGTGGCTGGCCGGACGGGTGGCGGACGCGCCGGTCGCCGACTGGTCCTTCACCGACGCGCACGACGAGATCCAGATCCAGACCCGCGGCCCGCTGGGCGTCCCCCATTCGGTGACCGCCTATTGCGCCGCGCTCGACGGGGAGCTGTACCTGTTCTCCGCCTACTACGGCGGCGGGGAATTTCCCGACGCCCGCCGCTGGAACCGGAACGTGATGCGCGACCCGCGGGTGCGGATCAGGATCGGCGGGAACCTCTACGAGCGCTCCCTGCGTCACGTGACCGACGAGGGGACGCGCGAAGGGGTGCACCGGGCGCTGCTGGCCAAGTACCCCGCGTGGGAGAGCCCGGGGCTCGCCGACGTGCACGTCTTCCGGGTGGAGCCGTAGGACCGCGCTCAGCCCGGCGCCTTGCGCCAGACGATCAACTGGTTGTTGGCCGGCATGGCGTTGTCCTCCGCGAGCGCGAGCCCGGCCTTCCGCGCCAGCGCGTCCACCCACTCGAAGTCCCGCACCCCGCCGGCCGGATCCCGCGCCTTCAGCCAGTGGTCGAAGCGGGCGTTGCTCGGCGTGGTGAAAGCGCCGCCGTAGCGGAACGGGCCGTAGACCAGCAGCCGCGCGCCGTCCCCGAGGAGCGCGCCGAGCCCGGCGAACAGGTTCTCCACCGACGGGACGCCCATGATGTGCAGGCTGTTGGCGGTGAACACGGCATCGAAACGCGCGCCGGGGCCCGGCGGGCGGTCCACGTCCAGCGCGACGGCGTCCGGCAGGTTGGCGAGGCCGGCCGCCCGGATGCGGCGGTTGAGGGCGTCGAGGGCGTCCGGAACGTCGCTCGACTGCCAGCGAACATGCGGCAGGTTCCGGGCGAAGTGCTCGGCGTGCTGGCCGGTGCCGCCGCCGATCTCCAGCACGGTCCGGCTCCCGTCGAGGTGGCGCCGCAGCACCTTGAGGATGGGCCCCTTGTTGTTCTCGCAGGCCTGGCTGAAGGGGAGCGGGCCGTCCAAGAACCCTAGGCCTTTGCGCGCCGGAACACCAGCTCGTCGCCGGTCGACTCGTCCTCGCGGAAGCGGTAGCCGTCCTCGTCGAAGTCCCGCAGCCGGTCCGGGTCGGCGACGCGGTGGCGGACGATCCAGGCGGCCATGGCGCCCCGCGCCCGCTTGGCGTGGAACATGAGCACCTTGAAGGCGCCGGCCTTGGTCCGGTCCTTGAACACCGGCGTGACCACCCGGGCGTCGAGCCGCTCGGTCCGGACCGCGCCGAAGTACTCCCGCGAGGCCAGGTTGACCAGGATTCTGCTCCGCTTGGGCCGCCCGGCCAGATCCTCGTTGAGGCTGTCGGTGACGCGCTCTCCCCAGAACCCGTGAAGGTTCCGGGCCCTGCCCGCCGCGAGGCGCGTACCCATCTCCAGCCGGTAGGGCCGGATCAGGTCCAGCGGGCGCAACGCGCCGTACAGCCCCGACAGGATGCGCAGGCGCTTCTGCGCGAAGTCGAGGTCGCGCCCCGAAAACCGCCAGGCGTCGAGGCCTAGGTAGACGTCGCCCTTGAAGGCGAAGACGGCCGGCCGGGCGTTGTCCGGGCCGTGGTCCGCGCTCCAGTCCTTCCAGCGGCCGTGGTTCAGCAACGCGAGATCCCGGCTGATGCCCGCCAGCGAGGACAGCTCGGCGGGCGACAGCCGCTTCATCTTGCGGGCGAGCCGCTCCGCCTCGGGCAGGAAGCGGGGCTCGGAGCGCTTTCGGGTCGCGAGCGGCGTATCGAAGTCCAGCGCCTTCGCCGGGGAGAGGATCGTCAGCATGACGGCGGTCTTGAAATGCCTCCCTTGCGGGCATTCTCCGGACGGGCACTGTACCGCAACCGGGCGGCTCCGGCAATTTCCGCCCCGGGATTCCCCCCGGGATTTCCGCCCCGGGATTTCCGCCCCGGGATTTTCGCCCCGGGATGCTTTTGCCCCGGGACGCCCGGAAGAGAAATTTCCGGCCGGGGAGATGCCCCGGAACGGGCCGTCCGACGTTCCTCGGCGGGAAACGGACGGCCGCCGGGATCCGGATCGGAAGACGCGGCGGAGGATGCGGGAGGTACTCACAAGCCTCAGTCCGTTATACACTTGCCGGCGAGCCGAAGCCGGAAGGCCGAACGAGCCGGGACGGCGGAATCGCCTGTTTCAGGCCGATGACGGGCGCGGAGACTCGGCGAAACCGGAGGATGACGGGCGTCGACACCTTGGGCGCCGACCGCCGGCTCGCGCCTCGCCGTCTGGGAGACGGTCCAGCGCATGGCTCGCGCGCAAGGAGGCCGGTTCTCTGAAGCCGGCTCGTGCCGGTCATGCGCGTCTCGGCGCCGCCCGTGACGCCGGGATGCGTGTTCGGGCAGGGTTCGATTTTGCTGATTGTCGAAAGAAAGAACCTCTGATCAAGCGCCAACACGCCGAAGGCGACGGTCGGAACGCGCCGCAGGCGGCATCCGGCAGGATGCTGGAAGAACTTGATCAAAGGTTCCATAACTTGAGTGTTGCCGACCCTCACGCTGAGCGGCGCTGCCCGAAAAATCCGTCGGAGATGTTCGGCTCGAAGAAAGCTGTCTGACCATCGGTCTCGGCGAACCGTTCGGCAACCTGTCATATCGTTACAAACTTGTCGTCGCGATCATTCAGGGGCCGCAACAATGGATGCCGCACAAAAGGGCAAAGTTTTCACGATCGGGCACTCGACTCACGAATTCGAGAGGTTCGTCGAGTTGCTGAAACTGCATCGCATCGAAGCCGTGGGGGACGTGCGGTCGGTTCCCTACAGTCGTTGGCGGCCGCAGTTCAACAAGGAAGACCTGGGCAAGGCGCTTAAGGGGCAAGGGATGGCATATGTGTTTCTCGGCAGGGGGCTCGGAGGCAGGCCCGCCGACCCCGCTTGCTATGAGGACGGGCACGTCTCATACCAGAAGTTGGCCCGGACGGATTTGTTTCGTTCCGGGCTCCGGCGCGTGGTCGAGGGGAGCGAAAGAATGAACATCGCGTTGATGTGCGCGGAGAAAGACCCCGGCATCTGCCATCGGGCCAAGCTGGTCGCGTGTGAATTGGTCGAGTTGGGAATGGAGGTGGAGCATATTCTGGCCACAGGAGAGATCGAAACGCACCGGGCGTTGATGCGGCGGCCGCGCGAACGTCGCCGCTCATCGAAGGAGGATCTTTTCACAACGAGCGAAGAACCAAAAATGCCGGAAGGCGAAGCATGTTCGGCGCGGAGGGAAAAGCCGCGCATGGCGGCGGACAACGCGGATTGACATGCAGGGGGAAGCAACGGTGAGAATACTGACCATCGGCTTCACCAAGAAGAGCGCGCGGCGGTTCTTCGATGCGCTGAAGAAGGCGGGCGTCAAGAAAGTTGTGGACGTGAGACTCAATAACGTCTCTCAGCTGTCGGGCTTCGCAAAGAAGGATGACCTGGCGTATTTCCTGGAGCGGATTTGCCGCATCGACTATCGGCACGAGCCGGCGCTCGCGCCCACGAAGGAGATGTTCGACGGGTACAAGAAAAAGGGCGGCGGTTGGGATGAATACGAGCGCGGGTTTCTGAACCTGATGGGCGACCGCCGTATCGAGGAGAAGCTCGATCCGGCGGCGCTGGAGGATGCCTGTCTGCTGTGCAGCGAGGACAAGCCGCACAACTGCCACCGGCGCTTGGTGGCCGAGTATTTGAGAAAACACTGGGGCGATGTCGAAATCCGGCATCTGGAGTAGGAGCTGAACGCACGGGAATGACCGGCCGCGAACGGGCCGGCAAGGCGTTGGGGTTCTCCGGAAAGCCCTTCCCCGCGGCTTTTTGAGCGGCTCGGGATTCGCCCGAAAGCGAAATTTCCGACCGGAGGGAAAGGATCCGCGCCGCGCCGTCCGGCCGCCCTTCGGCGGCATCGGGCGCCGGCGGGAAGCCGACGGTCCCCCGGGTCCGGGCCGGAAGGCGCGCCCGGCCGAGATGCGGCCTTCACAGGCTTCCCCGGTCCGTTTACACTTGCGGGTCGCCGAGCCGAAGCGGGAAGACCGGATGAGCCAGGACAACGCAGGGGAAGAGCCCGCCGTGACCGTCTCCGCGGAGGACGAGGCGGACGGGACGGACGTCGTCAGGAGGCTGAACGACGCCCAAGATGCCTACGAGGCCTCGCGCAGGCAGCTTCGCCGGATCCGGAACACGGTGCGGGAGGTGTTGCGGCGTCCCGGCCGGTACGACCCGGGCCGGACCATGCGGCTGCTGTGGTCCTGCGAGCGGGCCTTGGGCAACAACGGCCAGTTCTTCTCCGAGGCGGGCCAGGACATGTTCCTGGACCGCCAGGTGTTCAAGGGCCGGCGCGAGGGGGTCTTCGTGGAGGTCGGCGCCCACGACGGCGTGGTGGGCTCGAACTGCCTGTTCTTCGAGGCCTTCCGCGGCTGGACGGGCCTGATGATCGAGCCCTCGCCGTCGCACTACGCCGCCGCCGCCGAGTCGCGCCGCGCCGCCGGCGTGCGGTGCGCCATCGCCGCCGCGGCCGGCGAGGCGGAATTCCTGGACATCCGCCGGGGCTACACGCAGATGTCGGGCCTGACCGCCTCCTACGACGAGCTGGTGCTGGAGTCGGTGGAGAAAAACCCGCGGCACGAGGGCGAGCTGATCACGGTCGAGACCCGCCCGCTGGCGGACGTGCTCGACGAGCACGGGTTGGCCGAGGTCGACTACGTCTCGCTGGACGTCGAGGGCGCGGAGCCCGCCATCCTGGAGGGCTTCCCCTTCGACCGCATCAAGGTGAAGGCCTGGACCGTCGAGAACCGCGACCGCGACGCGAAGTTGCGGCAGCTGATGCGCGATGCGGGCTACCGGCTGGCCGCGATGCTGGGTCTGGACGACGTGTTCGTCCTCGACGGGGAAGGGGCGGACTGATCCGCCCGGGCGCGCTGGACCGCCTCGGCCGGGCCGCCCGCGCGCTGGACCGGGCGCGGCGGCCGCTGGCCGCCCTCGCCGCCGCCTGCGCGGCGGCGCTGGTTCTGGCCCTGGTCCTGCCGGCCGGCGGCGGCCCCGCCGGCCGCTGGGCGGCGGCGGGACTGCTGGGCCTCGGCTGGTCGCTGGCGTTGCTGTGCCTGGGCGGACTGTTCGCCGGGACGCCGCCGAAGGCCGCCGGAGAGGACGGCCGCCGCCGCCGGGCCGCCGTGGCCGCGCGCCGGGCCGGGCTGTGGGCGCTGGCCGGGCTGTTCGCCGCGCTGGTCCTGACCCTGGCCTGGCTGAGCTGGCACCTGGTCCGGCTCGCCTGGCTCGAATGAGCGCGGACCGCGCCGGCGCCGTCCTGGACGCGCTCGTCCGGCGCATCGACGGCGCCGTCGACGCGCTGGGCCGGGCCGCCGCCTGGCTCGCCCCGGCCATGGTGCTGACCGTGGCGCTGATCGTCGCGCTGCGCCACGGGTTCCAGACCGGCTCCATCGCCCTGCAGGAGTCGGTGACCTACCTCAACGCCCTGCTGCTGGTCGCCGGCGCGGCCTACACCCTCAAGGAGGGGGGCCACGTGCGGGTCGACGTGCTGTACGGCCGGCTGGACGGGCGCCGCCGGGCGTGGGTGGACCTGATCGGCGCGGTCCTGTTCCTGTTCGTCACGGCGGGCTTCATCATCTGGGCCAGCCGCGGGTACGTGGCGGCGTCGTGGCGGGTGCTCGAGGCCTCGGCGGAGAGCAGCGGGCTGCCTTTCGTGTACCTGCTGAAGACCGCGATCCCCGCGCTGGCGGCGCTACTCGCCGTCCAGGGCGTCTCGGAGCTCTGCAAGGCGGCGCGGCGGCTGCGCGCCGGCGACCGCGACCCGTGAGCGGCGCGGCGCCCCTGCTGCTGTTCGCCGCCGTGTGCCTGCTGCTGATGGCGGGCTATCCGGTGGCGCTGACCCTGGCCGGGGTCTCCCTGCTGGCGGCCGGGCTGGGCCAGTTGGCCGGCGTCTTCGACCCGGCCTACCTGACGCTCATTCCCAGCCGCGTGTACGGCGTCCTCGTGAACCAGAACCTGCTGGCCGTGCCGCTGTTCGTGTTCATGGGCGCGATGCTGGAGAAGTCCCGCATCGCCGAGGACCTCCTAAGGGGCATGGAGACCGCGTTCGCGCGGGTGCCGGGCGGCCTGGGCGTCTCGGTCGTCGCGGTGGGCATGCTGCTGGCGGCCAGCACCGGCATCGTGGGCGCGACCGTGGCGACCATGGGCGTCCTGTCGCTGCCGTCCATGCTCAAGGCCGGCTACCGCCCGTCCCTGGCCTGCGGCGCCGTGTGCGCCACCGGCACCCTGGGCCAGATCATCCCGCCGTCCATCTGCCTGGTGCTGCTGGGGGAGGTGGTCTCCAACGCCTACCAGCAGTCGCAGTTGAACGCCGGGGTGTTCGCCCCGGACTACGTCTCGGTCGGGGACCTGTTCGCCGGCGCCGTCGTGCCCGGCCTGATGCTGGTCGGCGCCTACGCGCTGTACATGCTGGCCGTCGCCGCGGCGCGCCCGGCCGACGCGCCCCGGGCGCGGCCGCAAGGGGGCGTCCCGGCGTCCCGGATCCTGTTGCGCGGGCTGCCGCCGCCGTTGTTGCTGATGGCGGCGGTGCTCGGCTCCATCCTGCTGGGGGTCGCCACCCCCGCCGAGGCGGCCGGCGTCGGGGCGGCGGGGGCCGTGCTGCTGGCGCTGGCCCGGGGCGCGCCGCTTCGGCGCGCGCTGCATCAGGCCTCGCTGGAGACCCTGCGCGTGACCTCGATGGTGTACCTGATCCTGATCGGCGCGACGGTGTTCTCCTCGGTCTTCCGGGGCTTCGGCGGCGAGGAGCTGGTCGAGGCGCTGCTGACGGACCTGCCCGGCGGCGCGTTCTCGGCCGCCCTGGCGGTGATGGCGCTGATCTTCCTGCTGGGCTTCATCCTGGACTTCATCGAGATCACCTTCATGGTGGTGCCGCTGGCGGCGCCGCCGCTGCTGGCCATGGGGCTGGACCCGGTCTGGCTGGGGGTGATGATCGCCGTGAACCTGCAGACCTCGTTCCTGACCCCGCCCTTCGGCTTCTCCCTGTTCTACCTGCGCAGCGTCGCGCCGCCGGAGGTGCCGACCGGCGCCATCCACCGCGGCGCGATGCCCTTCGTGGCGATGCAGCTGCTGGTGCTGGCGCTGCTGGCGCTGCTGCCCGGTCTGGCCACCTCCCTGCCGGCGGCGCTGCGCTGAGGGCTACCGCGCCGGCGCCCGGCGCGCCTCGAGTAGCGCCTCCTCCGCGATCCGCCCGTAGTCCGCCGCGCCGTCCCGGAAGGCGCGCCAGGACGCGTGGATGCGCCGGGCCGCCTCGTCGGTCTCGGCCAGCTCCAGCACCACCTCTTCGGACAGCCGGCGGAACTCCGCCAGCACGTCGTCCGGCAGCCGGCGCAGCTCCGCGCCGTGCTCCTCGACCAGCGCGCGCAGCGCCTCGCTGTTGCGGGCGGTCAGCTCGTCCAGCAGGGTCTGGTTCATCACCTCCGCCCCCGCCATCAGGATGGCCTGCAGGTCCGCGGGCAGCGCCTCGAAGCGCTCCTTGTTGAACAGGGTCTCGAGGGTGGTGCCGGGCTCGTGCCAGCCGGGGTAGTAGTAGTATCTGGCGGCCGCGTGGTAGCCGGCCGCCAGGTCGTTGTAGGGGCTGACGAACTCGGCGGCGTCCAGCGCGCCGGTCTGCAGCGCGGTGAACACCTCGCTCATCTGCATGGTGACCGCCACTCCGCCGGCGCGCCGGAACACCTCGCCGCCCAGGCTCGGGATGCGCATCTTGAGCCCCCGGATGTCCTCGAGCGACTCGATCTCCCGGTTGAACCAGCCGAACATCTGGACGCCGGAGTTGCCGCCGCGGACCGGGATCAGGTTGAACGGCGCGTACAGCTCCCGCCACAGCTCGCCGCCGCCGCCGAAGCGCAACCAGGCGTCCTGCTCGTAGCTGGTCATGCCGAAGGGGATGGCGGAGAAGAAGGGCGCCGCCGGGATCTTGCCCTGCCAGTAGTAGGCGCCGGTGTGGCCGATCTCGGCCACGCCCTGGGAGACGGCGTCGAACACCTCGAGGCCGCCCACCAGCTCGTTGGCGCCGAACACGCGGATCCGCATGCGCCCGCCGCTCATGGTCTCGACCATCTCCGCGAAGCGCTGCGGCGAGGTGCCGAGCGCGGGCAGGTTGCGCGGCCAGGAGGTGATCATCTTCCACTCGTGGCGCTCGGCCGCCGGGGCGGCGGCGCCGGCCGGGGCGGCCGGCCCGGGCGCCTCTCCGCATGCGGCGGCGAGCAACGCGGCGGCGGCCAGGGCGGGCCGGCGCGGGCGGACGGGCGTCACGGGAGGGGGTTTCGGGCGCCGCGCGGCCGGCCGCCGTCCAGCACCGCGAGCCGCGCCAGGGAAAGCACCAGCCACTTGACGCCGGCGCGGTCGAAGCGCACCCGCACCCGGTCGGCGTCGCCGCCGCGGTCCTCGTAGTCCAGAACCGTCCCCTCGCCGAAGCGGCGGTGCGCGACCCGCCGGCCGGGGGCCGGCGGGTCGCGCACCGCCGCTTCGGCGAGGGGACGGTTCTGGAC
>CAYSVD010000264.1:0-9882 GCA_964434395.1 uncultured Pseudohongiella sp. | reverse complement strand
CCCCCCCCACACCGCGACAGCTGGCAAGGTAGCTCCCCGTAAGCGTCACTCCGAGAAGCGCCGCCACCGGTGCGGACCGGCAACCAAGTCGATAGACCATTGGGTTGAGAGGGGCATTGTTCAAGGGGATTGCCTCGCTGTTATGGCGAGAATGCCACCCGAATCCGTACGCATTGTCGTCACATCTCCACCATACAACATAAAAAATAGCACTGGCAACGGCCTACGCAACGGAAGCGGGGGAAAGTGGCCATCAGCGGCCCTGCAGAAAGGGTACGCCGATCACAAAGATCAAATGCCCCACGATGAATATGTTGCATGGCAACGTAACTGCCTGACTGAAATGTTGCGCCTTCTTAGGCCGGACGGCGCAATATTCTACAACCACAAGTGGCGTGTGCAGAAAGGGCTGATCCAAGATCGTTCGGACATAATGCGTGGTTTTCCTGTTCGTCAGATAATAATTTGGGAACGTTCGGGGGCGATCAATTTCAACCCAGGTTACTTCTTGCCGAATTACGAAGTTATATATCTTATCGCCAAGCCGAAATTTCGCCTCGCTACCGGGGCCAACAGGATGGGATCGGTTTGGAAAATTACTCAAGAAAGGAACAATCCGCACCCCGCACCCTTCCCAGTTGATTTGGCCCACCGCTGCATTGACTCCGTCAAGGCGGGGCCCGTGCTTGACCCTTTTATGGGTAGCGGTACCACAGCTATTGCATGCGAGAAGGCTGGGCTTGACTGGATAGGAATTGAGCTATCCAAAGAGTACGTGGACATGGCGCATACCCGTTTGTCACAACTATCAAAGAGGAAAACCCAATGAGTATCACGAGTGAACGTTCGACATTCTCCAGACTCAGGGAACTATTACGCAAGGGGTGGATGGAAATACCTGATGAGACGCCATTTAGGGGTACGGCAGCACCCGGGACTTATTTAGAACACCTTCTGGGTGTCCAAAGCAACAACATTGACGCACCGGACACAGGGAAGTGGGAGGTGAAGTTCCATGGCGGCAAATCTCTCATAACAATGTTTCACCTAGATCCTCACCCACGCGCAGACGAGGTGGGGGAAGATGGGATGAGCGGGTTAGAATATTTAGTCTTGAATTTTGGGACAAAGAACGAAGAAGGCATAATTGGCCTTCGTCACACGATTCGAAGAAGATCCCCAAAAGGGTTTTTTATAACAAGCGGAAAGGAAAATAGAAAAATAATCTTATGCCACGCCAGCATCCCTGAGGCTGATCGTCCTTTTTGGACGTATGATGAGATCATCAACGTTGTGCCCGGAAAAATGCGTAGGTTGCTTCTTGTGCGAGGAGAAACAAGGAAAGAAGGAAAGGAAAATTGCATCGTTAGGCATGTCAGGTATTTGAGCGCTCAGAAGTTCACCGAACCCAAAACAAATGTTTTCATAAAAGGGGTGGCAGAAGGGTTAATCGCCATTGACTTGGATGCAAGAACAAAAAGCAGCACCAACAAAAAATTAAGAAATCATGGCGTCAAATTCAGAATAAAAGAGACGGATATGCCTCAAATTTATTCCAATATGGCGGCATTTATCTAACTCACTGCATTGGCGGGCTATCGGTTGCAGGAAATGCGATCGACTTTCGATGCAACGAACCCTGGGACGGCATCAGAAGACATCGATGTGGTGACACGCTCAGCTTGGACAGCGACGAGACCGGCGAAACAGCAACGGCGGACCGGTCGCCTCATCACAGCGATGCCCCCACTGGCATCCCCTCGACGCCCACCTCTACGGCGCCGACAACCGCCCCATGCGACGCTGGACGCATCCGTGCGCCCAAGATGCCGGGCAGGAATGCGTCCAAGCAATTAATCTGCCACCGATCCCTGATGATGTGCGTAAAGTTCCCACTTTCACAACGACACGCTCTCTTGATATCGTCGAATGGTGGGGCCGCGCATCAAGGAAGCCCCCACGCCTGATGACAACACCCGTTCCGGCGCGGACCGAAACACTGGGCGGCAAGCCCCCCCCCCCCCAGTTTACAACCGGTAAGCGCTTGGGGCGCTAAGTACACAAGTATATAAGTCCCAAACGAAAGATAGAGACGAAGCGTCGCCTTTGGCTCGACACGGTCCGCGCATCGGGAATAGCTCCGGATGACGAGTCCGCGCAGGAAAGCCTGTTCATCGCCCATTCCTTTTTGATCGCCGTCGTCCGCCTCGTGCTGGAAACCAGAGCGAAAGCCCCCGACGAAGAGGATGCTGTAAGAGGAGGCTTCGCCTCCTGGGTGCTTGATTTCACTGAAGGGGAGCGATGGGTGACGATGCTCTGGGAGAAAATCAACAACTACGACTGGATCCGGCGCAGATCGGATGTCATGAAAGACCTGTACCAAAACAGCGTGAGCGAGAAGGATCGCAAGGTGTTCGGGGAGTTCTACACTCCGGACTGGCTGGCTGAGATGATGGTTACGGAGATTCTCGACGACGAGTGGCTGAGCGAGTCCATTGGAAGATCGGAAGCCGCTCCGAGCAAGGGCGTGGGCGTTCTCGACCCGGCCTGCGGATCGGGAACGTTCCTGTATTACGCCGCGTTGCGCATACTTGAGGCGAGAGAAGTCAAAAACCTGAGCGCCGTCGAAAAAGCCAATGTCGTCGCGCACCTCGTCAACGGCATAGACATTCACCCGGTCGCCGTGGAGATAGCAAGAGCGAACCTCATGCGGGCCCTGCCCGCGCAGCCCACGGCCGGAGAGCACGCGCTGCGGGTGTTCGTGGGCGATTCGCTCCACACAGGCGGCAAAGAGGACGGCGGAGACCTTTTCGCGCACACGAAAGACTCCATGATCTTGAAGCCTCCCCGAGGCGACGAGATACACCTCCCCAAGGCATTCGTTCGATCCAGCTCGTTCAACAGGGACATCCATCGACTGGTGGAGGCGGCGAGAGACGGCGATGACCTGCCAATGGCGTTGCGAAATGGCCCTCATGGGGCCGAGCTCGCGGAGCGCCACAGCAAATTCTCCGAAACCATCAGAGCCGACGGAAACTCCGTCTGGGCATGGTACGCGATCAACATGGCCGCTCCGCTCCTGCTCGCCGAGAGAAAGGTCGACCGGATCGTGGCGAATCCGCCATGGGTGGGGCTTTCCGAAATACGGCAAAACAACAGAAAAGCGATGATGAAAGCCGTCGGGAAAGATCTGGGGTTGGAACATGGCGGCAACGTCGACATCGCGTCTTTCTTCGTTTGCCAGGCCAGAAAACTCTATATGCATGACCCGCGGCGAAACCCCGCCGGCTGGCTGGTGAAGAAGACCTCCCTGAAGGCGGAGAATTGGAAGGCGTTCCGGGAACTGCAACGGGACGTCATCTCCCAGACCGTCGACCTGGTCGACCTGAACCCTTTCCGGGGCGGAGAAGCGAAACAGCCCTGCCTGCTGCTGGAGCGGAGAAAACTGAAAACCGTCAACAGGTCCGGACGCCGCGCCCTCGTCGCGCGCAGAAAGGGGGCGAAGAAACCGGATCCCGGCGAGAGATGGGCGGAAGCGGCGGGAAAGATCGTTTTCTCAAGCCCCCCGCCGCCGTTGCCCGAAGCGCGGTCCGCCTACCTTGCGGCGGAGAACCAATTCCGCGGCGGGGCGAGAACCGCTCCCGCCGTGCTGCTGGTGGCGGACAAGAGCGCATCCCGCCGGGACGGCGATCTGATGCGCATCAAGACCAAGAGATCGATGCATGGCGACTGGAAGTCCATCGACCCCAAGCAAGGGAAAGTCCCGGCGACGTGGCTGAAGGACGTTCTGGACACGGATGGATGCCTGGCGTTCGTCGCGGACCATAGGATGCGGCAGGCGATCATCCCGACGGACGGCTCCGGGGAGCTGCACCCCGATCCGGCCGGAGAGTGCCCGTTCTGGAGGAATCTGGACAAGCTTTACAAGGAGCTGCAGGGGAGCGGCGCCGGCGCCGCGGAAACGCTCATGGAGTTGATAGACCAACGGGATGGAGCATCGAAACAGTTGCCCTTGCCCGGAAGAGGCTCCCTCAAGACCATGGTGCTGTACCCCGCGGCCGCCGACATCATGCGCGCCGCCCGGACGAGCCCGGGCGCGGGCCTGGTGGATGACGGACTGTTCTGGCGCATCTGCGGAACCGAGAGCGAGGCCGGTTACTTGACCGCGATCTTGAACGCCCCCTGCATGCATCCGGCATTCAAGGCATCCCGCGGAAGCGGACGGCACTTTCACCTGAATCCGTGGCGGAAAATCCCCATCCCTCTGTTCGATGCGTCCAATGCGGACCACAAACGGCTCGCCCGGCTTTGCAAAAAAGCCGAAGCGGTCGCTCGCGCCGTCATCGACGAGCTCGAAGAAGCCGACAGGGAGCGAAGCCAACATTGGCTGTCCGGCCGGATACGCGCCGGGGTCGCCGGCAGCGATGCCGGCGGGGAAATCGAGGATATCTGCCGGCGGATGCTCCCAAGACACGCCGCAGGCGGAGAAGCCTGACCCGAAGCGGGATGCCCCCGTCCGCCCGCTAGCGGTCCCGCAGCAGGTTGCCGGGCGAGTACTGGTCGGTCAGCTGGCGGCGGCTCATGTCCCAGTCCGCCCGGGTGGACAGGCGCCGCGGATAGTCCAGCAGCGGCACATCGTACTTCTCGAGCCGCGCCGCCAGCGCGCGCGCCGCGGCGGCCAGCTCCCCCCGCGGCGGCAGCGGCTCGAGCCGGGCGATGATGATGCGGTTGCCGGAGGTCGGCAGGCGGAAATTGAAAAACTCGTTGAAGGCCCGCTGGTAGGTGACCGACTCGTGGTCGTACAGGCGGCTGGTGGAGAAGGTGTTGGCCACCAGCACCGCGTCCGGGGACATGACCCGGCGCACCTCGTCCAGGAACTCGCGGGTCAGCATGTGCTCGGGGATGTAGTCGCCGCTGAACGCGTCCAGCACGATGTAGTCCCAGGTCTCGCCGCGCATGCCGGCCCGCTTGATGAACAGCCGGCCGTCGTCCACGTGGACCCTCACGGCGGCGGTCTCGGCGAAATGGAAGAACTCCCGGGCCACCCGCACCACCGCCTCGTCGATCTCCACCACGTCGACGCGCGCGGTCGGGAACAGGTCGGCGAAGGTGCGCGGGATGGAGCCGCCGCCCAGGCCGATCACCAGCACGCGCGCCGGGTCCGGCCGCAGCAGCAGCCCGGCGAAGCTCATCCGGGTGTAGTCGAACACCAGCCGGTCGCGGTCGTTCATCAGCATGCAGGTCTGGTTGCGGTCGCCGCGGTGCACGTTGAACAGCAGGCAGCGGCGCTCCCCCACCTGGGTGACGGTGATGTCCCGGTACTTCGAGCGCTCCTCGTGGATGGTCTCGGCCGGCGCGCAGGCCGGCAGCCACAGCGCGGCGGCCAGCAACCGCGCCGCGGCGCCGCGCGCGCTCACGCCCCCCTCCCCGCGCGTCCGGCGGCGGCGCCCGCCAACAGCAACACGGCGCCGGCGGCCGCCAGCGCGGCCGCCGCGCCCCACAGGATCCGGTTCACCTCGAACCACAGCACGAGATAGAAGCTGGTGCCCAGGGTGCCCGCCGCGCTGCCGAGGGTGGAGACGAAGTACAGCAGCCCGGCCGCATGCCCGCTGCGCTCCCGGCTCTGCGCCATCAGCCGCACCGCG
Source organism: uncultured Pseudohongiella sp. (assembly GCA_964434395.1). Taxonomy (GTDB): domain Bacteria; phylum Pseudomonadota; class Gammaproteobacteria; order Pseudomonadales; family Pseudohongiellaceae; genus UBA9145. The sequence goes on along the minus strand of CAYSVD010000264.1, from coordinate 4,237 downwards.
TAGGGCGAGATCATGCCGAGCACGACGGTGGGCGGGAAGAACAGGACGAGGGAGGCCAGCAGGGAGCCGTAGCGGGCGTCCTCGATGCGCAGGAAGATCGGCTCCATCACGGGATCCGCGAACAGCACCAGCGGCAGGGAGAGCGCGGCGGCGGCGAAGAAGAAGCCGGCGAACGCGGCGGCGCTCGGGCGGCGGACCGACAGCCGCCCGCCCGCCAGGTAGCCCAGCGCCAGCGCCAGCATGAACACGGCGATGACGCTGCCCCACACCTCCAGGCTGCCGCCGAAATACGGCGACAGCAGGCGCGCCCCCAGCATCTCGATGCTCATGATGCAAAAGCCGCTGACGAAGGCGGCGGCGGCGGTCAGCGGGCGCGGCGGCGCCGGACTCACGCCGCCCGCTCCGCGATGATCCGCTCGCACATGCGCTTGAGCGCGAAGGCCTTGCCGAGAAAGCCGGCGAAGCGCCGGTCCCGGGTCAGGCCGCGGCGGTAGCGGTAGTAGATCTGCTGGCCGATGACCGCCAGGCGGAACAGGCCGAAGCAGTGGTAGAAGGCGAGGTCGCCGACCGACAGCCCGGTCCGCCGCTCGAAGCGCTCGACCAGCTCGGCCCGGGTCGGCGCGCCGTCGACGTCGGTGGGCCCGGAGCGCGCCGCGCGGAAGAAGTCCGGATCGCCCTGCTCCGCCCAGTAGCTCAGCACGCATCCCAGGTCCATGAGCGGATCGCCCACCGTCGCCATCTCCCAGTCCAGCACGCCGACGACCCGCAGCGGGTCGGCCGGATCGAACACCACGTTGTCCAGCTTGTAGTCGTTGTGGATGACGGCGGCCCGCGGGCTCTCCGCGGGCATGCGCTCGGCCAGCCAGGCCATGACCGCGTCCAGGTCGGGCGCGTCGGGGGTGACGGCGTCGGCCCAGCGCCGGCTCCAGCCCTCCACCTGGCGCCGGACGTAGCCCTCGGGCCGGCCGAAATCCTCCAGCCCGGCGTCCTTCGGGTCGATCCGGTGCAGCTCGATCAGCGCGTCGAGGAAGTTCAGCATCTGCCGCCGCGTCCGCTCCGGGGAGAGCTTGAGCCGCGCCGGGTACTCCCGCCGGATCACCAGCCCGCGCACGGGGCTCATCAGGTAGAAGTCGCAGCCGAGCACCGAGCGGTCGCCGCAGAAGTGGACCGGCCGCGGCCCGTAGGGGTAGACCGGCCCGAGGGCGCTGAGCACCCGGTACTCGCGCGACATGTCGTGGGCGGTGCGGACCTTGCTGCCGAAGGGCGGGCGGCGCAGCACCCAGCTGTCGCCGCCGGCGCTCAGGAGGTAGGTGAGGTTGGAGTGGCCGCCCGGGAACTGGGCGGCCGTCAGCTTCGCCGCCGCCGGGCCCAGCACCGGCTCCAGATGCCGCCGCAGGCGGTCCAGGTCCAGCGACTCGCCGGGGCGGACGGGACCGGCCTGGTCGATCAGCGGGTCGCGGGTCACGGTCGGCACGGCCGGCGGGGTCGCGCCGCGGGCTACAGCGAGGCGTACCGCGCCGTGTGGTGGTCGGCGTTGCCGAACATCGCCTCCAGCGCGACGACCCGCCGGAACAGATGCCCGACGTCCAGCTCGTCGGTCATGCCGACGCCGCCGTGGATCTGGACGGCCTCGTGGCCCACCTTGCGGATCGCCCGGCCGACCCGGCTCTTGGCGGCGGAGACCGCCTTGGCCTTGCGGGCGTCCGGCGCGCCGCCGTCCAGGGTCATGGCGGCCATGATCGTGACGGAGCGGGCCAGCTGGCACTCGATGAACATGTCGGCCATGCGGTGCTGCAGGGCCTGGAAGGTGCCGATGGCCGCGCCGAACTGCTTGCGGGTCTTGCTGTACTCGACGGTCTTCTCCAGCAGGACCTCCAGCGCGCCCACCGCCTCCGCGGCGACGCCGACGGTGGCGCGGTCCACGACCGCCTCCAGCGCGGGCAGGGCGCCGCCGGCCGGGCCGAGGCGGGCCGAGGCCGGGACCGCCACGCCCGCGAGGTCCAGCTCGGCTCCCCGGCGGCCGTCCACGCCGGCGTGGTCGCGCCGGACGAGGCCGGCGGCGTCCGCGTCCACCAGGAACACCGAGACGCCGTCCCGGTCGGTCGTCCCGCCCGACTCCCGGGCCACCACCAGCAGCCGGTCGGCGGCGGCGGCGTTGAGCACCGCGATCTTCGCGCCGTCGAGCCGCACCCCGTCCCCTTCGGCGCGGGCGGTGGTGGCCACGGCCGCCAGGTTGTAGCGCGAGTCCGGCTCGGCCTGGGCGCAGGCCAGCTGCAGCTCGCCCGCCATCAGCGGGCCGAGCAGCCCGGCCCGCCGCTCGCCCTCGGCCAGCGCGGCGATCAGCCCGCCGCACAGCACCGCCGTCGGCAGGTAGGGCTCGACCACGTTGGCGCGGCCGAACTCCTCCATGATCACCGCCAGGTCCGCGGCGGACCCTCCCATGCCCCCGTCCTCCTCGGCGAAGGGCAACGCCAGCCAGCCCTGGCCGGCGAACAGCCGCCAGTGCTCGCGGCTGTATCCGTCGGCGCTCCCGACGATGGCTCGGCGCTCCTCGAAGCCGTAGCTGCGTTGCGCGAAGCGGCGCACCTGCTCCTTGAGCATCCGCTGCACTTCGGTGGGGGAAAAGTCCATGGCGACTCCCGGGGCCGTCCGGGCCTACAGCCCCAGCACGGCCTTGCAGATGATGTTGCGCTGCACCTCGTTGGTGCCGCCGTAGATGGACAGCTTGCGGTGGTTGAGGTAGGTCAGCACCGCCGAGGCCAGGCCGTCCGGCCCCACCGCCTCCCCCGTGAAGCCGTCCTCGAACTGCTCCGGCACGAAGGGCAGGCCGTTCCAGGCGGCCAGGTCCACGAACAGCTCGCTGATCCGCTGGGCCGTCTCGGTGCCGGCGATCTTCAGGATGGAGGACTCCGGCCCCGGCGCCTTGCCGACGCTGAGGGCCGCCAAGGCGCGCAGCTCCGCGCACTCGACCGCCTCGAGCTCGATCTCCAGCTCCGCCACCCGGTGCCGGAACACCGGGTCGTCGAGCAGCCGGCCGCCCCGTCCGTCGGCGGTTTCGGCCGCGGCGCGCCGCAGCGCCCGCAGCCGGCGCTTGCTGCGGGGAATGTCGGCGATGTTGGTGCGCTCGTGGGTCAGCAGCATCTTGGCGTAGGTCCAGCCCTTGTTCTCCTCGCCCACCAGGTTCTCCGCCGGCACCCGCACGTCGTCGAAGAACACCTCGTTCACCTCGGCGTGGCCGTCGATCAGGACGATGGGCCGGACCGACACCCCGGGCGAGCGCATGTCGATCAGCAGGAAGCTGATGCCCTCCTGCCGCTTGACCGAGCCGTCGGTGCGCACCAGGCAGAAGATCCAGTCCGCGTGCTGGCCGTAGGTGTTCCAGGTCTTGGCGCCGTTGACGACGTACTCGCCGCCCTCGCGCGACGCGACGGTCTTGAGCGAGGCCAGGTCCGAGCCCGCGTTCGGCTCGGAGTAGCCCTGACACCACCACGCATCGCTCTTGAGGATGTCCGGCAGGAAGCGCCGCCGCTGCTCCTCGGACCCGTAGGCCATGAGCACCGGCGCCACCATCTTCATGCCGAAGGGCACCGGCTCCGGAGCGCCGAGCAGGCCCATCTCGGTGGAGAAGATGTGGCGCTGGACGGGGGTCCAGCCGGTGCCGCCGTGCTCCACCGGCCAGGTCGGCGCCGCCCAGCCCTTCTCGTAGAGGATCTTCTGCCAGCGCACCAGCTCGTCCTTGCCCAGCCGCACGCCGGCGTCCACCTTCTCCTTCAGGTCGGCGGGAAAGGAGCCGGCCAGAAAAGCCCGCACCTCATCCCGGAAAGCCAGTTCCTCGGGACTGAAGTCGAAATCCACCTTGCCGCGCTCCCTGGGGGTTCCGGCGTCCCGCCCCCGCGAGGGACTGGCATTCCGCCGGCGAATGTTCCAATATTAGCACCTTCCGCGGCCAGGATGGCAATCCGCCGCGGACGCCGGGCGACCGGCCGGACCCGCCGCCGGATTTCCGGTGGAATCCGCGGGGCCGGGGGGCTATGATGGCTCCCCGGCGCGCCGGACGCGCGCGTTGATTCCAAAACGAATGGGTAGGAGCCGTTATGAAAACAGCCCAACTGACGAACATGGCGCTGATGGCGCTGGCCTTGGCAGGCCTGGCGGCCTGCGGGTCGTCCACCGGGACCGACGACGGAACGCCGCAGGGCCAGGCGGAGCGGGTCGAGGGCGCGGCCGCGCGCAGTTC
>CAYSVD010000263.1:0-3191 GCA_964434395.1 uncultured Pseudohongiella sp. | reverse complement strand
TGCCGCCGCCGCTGGAACCGCCCCCCGTGCCGCCGCCGCTGGAACCGCCGCCCGTGCCGCCGCCGCTGGAACCGCCGCCGGGCATCATGTCGCCCGGCATCATGTCGCCCGGCATTCCATCGCCCAGCGCGTCGATCGCCGCCTGCACGGTGGCGTCGTCATCGGTCACCGAGGCCAGCGCCTCGCTCAGCTCGGCGGGGTCGCCGTCCAGCATCCGGACCGCCGAATGCTCCGCCGCCACCTCGCCCCGGTTGAGGAAGGCCTCGGCGAAAGCCTCGAAGCCCGCCGGCGCGACGGGAGCGCTCAAAAACCCCTGCGCCAGCAACACCAGTTCGGCGGCCGCGCCGCCGCCATCAAGATGGGGGACCACGACATCCCGGCCGACCGTCAGCAGGTCCGCGCCGACCCCGGGCAACAGGATCTCCAGCCAGGCGTCCGAGAACTCGGCCGGGGTCTGGGCGGCCGGGTACAGCGCGGCCCAGCGCTCGTCCGCGACCAGAACCCCGGCCGCGGCGGACAGGCCGCCCCCGCCGCCGGCGGCCGCCTCCAGCTCCGCCATCAGGGCGGCGCCCGGCGCGGCGCCGTACGCCGCCACGGTCAGCTGGACGAGATCCTCGGTGGTCTCGCTCTCGACCAGCTCGTCCATCGCCTCCCCGCTCCGCTCCAGGAAGCCGCTGGCGAAAGCGGCGAAGTCCGCCGGCGCATCGGGGGCGCTCAGAAAGGCCTGCGCCGCCAGCACCAGGCCGCCGGGCGAGCCGCCGCCGTCGATGAGGGGAACCACGATGCCGCGGCCGAACTCCAGCAGGTCCGCGCCCACTCCGGGCAACAGGGTCTCCAGCCAGGCGTCCGAGAACTCGGCCGGGGTCTGGGACGACGGATACAGCGCCGCCCAGCGCTCGCCGGAGACCAGGGCCTCGGCCGCGTCGAGCAGGGAGCCGCCCCCGTCGACGATCGCCTCCAGCTCGCGCATCAGCGCGGCATCCGGCGCGGCGTCGTAGGCCGCGACGGTCAATTGAACAAGGTCTTGTCTGGTTTCGCTGCTGGCCATCCGTAGGTCTCCTCATCGCCCTCAGGCATCCGGACCGGCCGCCAGCCTCGTGGAGGCTGCGCCGGGAAGGTTGCAGTATACGTGCGCCCCCCCCCCCGGTCAATTCAAAAATTCAAGGCGCCTGTTGGGCGCCCAAGGCGCAGGTGTCGCGGGCGCAGGCCGCGTTCACGCCCGCGAGCCGCCGCCGCGCCGGAGCGCGGCCCCGTCCGCCCGGCGGCCCAAGGCAAGCGACGGTGTTGAACCTTGCGTCATCGCTTCAGAAAAGATGCGTTGTTCCGCTACTGGCTGTTCGCTCTTTCGATCATCTGCGACACCGCTTTTTCAAACCGGCCTATTGGAGACATATCCTTTTTCTTCTTGGTCAACTTGAATGTGGCGGAAGACCCCTTGTCCATTGATACCAGCCTGCCGGCTTTTCCCGTCGCGATAGCTGATTTTGACCACGCGCGAACGTATACCTCATCAGACGTAGCCCCGATGCACAGCACTGCATCATATTCCCGATGGTATCGAATGTGATTGAACTGGAAGTTGCCGTTGGTGTCTTCCGTTGCGGTTTTTATCTCAAAATTCACTTCCTCTATCTTTATGTCCCACGGAGACCGTCCTGTTTCCGGCAATTCATACCGAAAACCTACTTCGGCGCACAGCATCTCAATGAACTGTTGCCCCACCGCCCCCACTTTAGTATTGGAAAGCAGTTTGATTTTGCCGAACGGCTTGTTGGTCCACTTGCTGTCCTCCGAGTGCTGTTCCAGCACCCGAAGCAGGATCGCGTGGCTATCTGGGGTCTGCAAAGCCATTGTCAATAAGCGCCCGGCGAATATGATACATACTGATGTGACGGCAATTGTGCGCGGCCAAATTCGAGTATTCACGCCAATCAACGGATTGCAGACAGTGGGCGACGGCTCGCTTCTCCTTCCGGATGACAATGCCGTAGCCGCACACGTACTTGACTTCGGAAAAGTCCCTGACAGGAGCCGGCGGTTCCGTGTAGAAAGTGCGTTGCAGAAACCAGTCGGCCTCATGCAGCCGCTCCTGACCGCACAACCGCTCCCTGCGCATGTCTACGGTGAAAAGATCGATCCAACTATCGCAGGTTTTTGCGGGCTTGCGGTTGTTCACGCCGCGCCGCCAAACCTGCCACAATGCATTGACCTGCGCAGTCCGTCCTCCGTCGGTGAGGAACGCATCGGACGGCAAGCACATGGTTTCCACCAGTTCCGCCCCCCTGACGCGAAATTTCGGGCTTCCCTTGCCGTCGCTCTGGAAAGCCATCGGCAGGATCATGCCGATGTAGTCCGCGAATTCGGCGGAGCGATTCACAAAAGCGAGCGCCAGCCAAGCGCGGTATCCAAACGGCGGGTTCCCCACGACAGCGATGGCTTCCTGCTTTCCCGGGGGACGCCACTTGAGGTAGTCGCCACAGTGAAATTCCGCCCGCCCAGGAACGATCTCCACACCCATGCGCCGGTCTTTCGGCAACATGTCATAGAAAACCCTGTCGCCGGCGGACGGATCCACAAATAGGTATTCCGACTCTTTCGCATAGTCCCGACGCATGACAGAAAGCAGATTCTGGTAGCAATCCTTCGCCACATCGGGTTGGGTGAAAAACCTGTCCAGGTCGACCGTTTCCGACTTCACCCAGTCAGGTATGGCCGGATGGCTTCGCCATCCGGTATTTCTGGCCCGCAAAATTTGCTGATGATCCGCAACAGCTAAGTTCATACAATTCAACTCCTTATGTTCCCATTCTTAACCGGTTTCCCGCTTGCAAGACACGCCGGACACGCTCGGAAGGCCATGTCCCACGCCTCGCTGCTCGAGCGTCCATTATTATATGTACAATTTTTCACCGATTGCAAGAAGATCTAGGGCTTCTGTCGTCGCGGGGCTTCGCTTGGTCGGGTGGAGGCTGTCAGGGCTGGACGCCAGCCGGATACAGATCCAGCCGCGTGGCTGAAAACCGGAGAGCCTCGGCAGGAGCGGAGAAGAGGGAAGGCTGAAAGTGAACAGACTTCGATCCAGCAGCCGATTCCAGGGGTCGGCAATGCCGAAACCACGATTGGCGGCTCTTCGCCCGTAACTGCCCCCCTCGCTACGGTCTGGGCTGGGCGTTCCCGCCCTCCCCCTGCAC
>CAYSVD010000262.1:0-14740 GCA_964434395.1 uncultured Pseudohongiella sp. | reverse complement strand
GCCCACCAGCACCAGCACCTGCGGGGTCCGGGAACGGTGCTCGTTCCGCGCGTAGACGGGCTGTTCGGGCTGTTCGGAATCCGGATCGGCCAGGCGGCCGGGCTCCAGGTTCAGCGCCGCCAGCGCCTCCTCGCCGCGCCGGACCACGAAGATCGGCCGGCCGCGCCAAGCCGGGATCGGCCCGAGCATCTGCCCGTCCTCGAGGCGGCTGATGTCGATCCGCACCGGCGCGCCCGCCGCGCGGGCCCGGGCGGAGGGGTTCCAGGAGCCGACGAAGGGGACGGCGGCGCCCGCCACGCCGGCGGCGCCGACCACCGAGGTGGATCCCACCAGAAAACGCCGGCGGCCCTCGCGCGCTCCGTGCTCAGTCACTGTGGCGGGCTCCTTGGACATTGCGCGCCGGGGGCCGAATCCGCCGGATGATACCGGACGCCGCCGGGCCGCGCAAACGGGACGGATCCATGTCGTTGATATTTATGGAAATAGCGTCGTTTCCCGACGCCGGGGACGGCCCGGCGCCGCATGTTCCCCGACGGCTTAACGCTTGGAATACTGGGGCCGCTTGCGCGCCTTGCGCAACCCCACCTTCTTGCGCTCCACCTCGCGGGCGTCGCGCGTCACGAAGCCGGCCTTGCGCAGCACCGGGCGCAACGCGTCGTCGTACTGGAGCAGGGCCCGGGAGATGCCGTGGCGGATGGCCCCGGCCTGACCGAAACTGCCGCCGCCGCGGACCGAGACGCGGATGTCGAACCTTTCGGTCATCTCCACCAGCTCCAGCGGCTGGCGGACGATCATCCGGGCCACCTCGCGCCCGAAGTAGTCGTCCAAGGAGCGCCGGTTGACGGTGATGCCGCCCCTGCCGCCGGTCAGGTACACCCTAGCCGTCGAGGTCTTGCGCCGGCCGGTGCCGTAATAATACTGGGTTGCCGCCATGACGGATGTTTCCTCTGTTTGCCTACAGTTTCAGCGTCTTCGGGCGCTGGGCGCCGTGGGGATGCTCGGCGCCCGCGTACACCTTGAGCTTCCTGAGCATGGCCCGGCCCAGCGGGGTCCGCGGCAACATGCCCTTCACCGCCAGCCTGACCACCTTCTCCGGGGACCGCGCCATCAACTGCTCGAAAGACAGGGTCCGCAACCCGCCGGGATGGCCCGAGTGGGAGTGGTACAGCTTCTCGGTCGCCTTCCGCCCGGTGACCTGCACCCTTTCGGCGTTGATGACCACCACGTAGTCGCCGGTGTCCACGTGCGGCGTGTACTCGGCCTTGTGCTTGCCGCGCAACCGGACCGCGACGGCCGCGGCCATGCGGCCCAGGGTCTGGCCAGCCGCGTCGACCAGCAGCCAGTCCTGCGGCACGGAGCCGGGTTTCGCACTGTACGTTTTCATGGCATCGACGGGTGGCCGGAACCGGGGCGCGGATGGTACAGGAACGCCGGACGAAGTTCAAACAACACCGCAACAACAACGCAACGGGGCGAAACGGGGTGCGCCGAAAGGCGGTACGGGACGGAATGGGCGACCCGCCGCGGGGCCGTCGGGGGCCGGGGAAACCGGGGCCGGCGGACCCCGCGGCGGGCGGTTCGCAGTGTTGAAAACATCGCGCCCGGCCGGGCCGGCGGCCCGGCTCAGGCCCGGCGCCCGGCGCGCAGGTATCCGACCGAACGCATCTCCGCCAGCCTCGAGCGGGTCCGCTCGAACTCCCCGGCGTGACGCCCGCCGCGGTACAGCGCCTCGGGCGGCGCCTCGGCGGCGACGAGCAGCTTCGTCCGGCGGTCGTACAACGCGTCGATCAGGCTGACGAAGCGCCGGACCTGATCGCTCCGCCCGTCGTCCAGCCGCGGCACGCCGTCCAGGATCAGCGCGCGGAAGCGCCGGGCCAGCTCCACGTAATCGAAGGCGCTGCGCGGCCCGCCGCACAACTCGTCGAAGTCGAACCACGCCACGTCCCCGGCGCAGCGCAGCGCCACGATGTCGCGGTTCAGCACCCGCACGGGATGGTCGCGCCGGACCGCCTGCCCGGCCGCGAGCCGCTCGAAGCCCCGCTCCAGCGCCCACGCCGCGCCGTCGCCGAGGGGGTGCTGGTACAGCGCGGACTCCTCAAGGGCGCGCAACCGGTAGTCGGTCCCCGCCCCGATCTCGATCACGCGGGCGCGATGCTTGATCAGCTCGATCGCGGGCAGGAACCGGGCCCGCTGCAGGCCGTTCTCGTACAGTCCGTCGGGCGCCGTGTTGGAGGTGGCGACCAGCGCCACCCCGCGCTCGAACAGCGCCTCGAGCAGGCCGCCCAAGATCATGGCGTCGCCGATGTCCTGCACCAGGAACTCGTCGAAGCACAGCGCCGCGGCCCGGTCCGCGATGCCGGCGGCCACCCGCTCGAGCGGGTCCGCCCGCCCCTTGAGGCCGGCCAGTTCGCCGTGCACCCGTTGCATGAAGCGGTGGAAATGGGTTCTAAGCGCCAGCGGGGGCGGCAGGGACTCGCAGAACAGGTCCATCAGGAAGGTCTTGCCCCGACCCACGTCGCCCCACAGGTAAAGGCCGCGGGGCGCGGCGGGGCCAGCGAACCCCAGTCGACGGGCCAGCCGGGCCGCCGGGCCGCGCCGCCGCGCCCGCGCGATCTCCCGCCGCAACCCGTCGAGCGCCGCCAGGACGCGCAACTGCTCGTCGTCCCGCGCGATCACCCCCTCCCTGACGAGGCGCTCGTAGCGTTGCAGCGGACTCATCGCGGAACCGGGCGGGCGGGGGCCGCGACATTCTATCAAGCGACGGCCGCGGACGGGGCATTGAGTCGGGCGGTGAGTCGGGCGGTGTCGGACGCCTGTGTCGGACGCCTGTGTCGGACGCCTGTCGCGCGCGGGACGGTTCTGCGCTACACTTCCCGCAGGCGGCCCGCCGGAAGGGCCGAGGGGGCATGATGAGCGCCAGCAGGGAACGTCGTCGGGCCGCCGGACGAGGGCCGCAGGCCCGCCCCGCCCCCCGCTGAGACCGCCTTTCCGGCCCATGCCTTTCAGCCACCTCTCCCAACTCTCTCCCGTCATGGGCTTCATCGAGCGGCACCAGCCCCGTTCGGTGCTGGACGTGGGGGTCGGCATGGGACAGTACGGATTCCTCGCCCGGACCAACCTGGAGCATCTCAACCTCTGCGAACTGACCGGCTCCGGCTCCCGGCAAAGAGAGAAGTCCGAATGGCTGATCAGGATCGACGGGATAGAGGGGTATCCCGAGTACCTGACCCCGGTGCACGACTACGCCTACAACAAGATCCACATCGGCGACGCGCTCGAGGTGCTGCCGCAGCTGGACGCCCGCTACGACCTGGTGCTGGCGATCGACATCCTGGAGCACTTCGAGAAGGCGGACGGCCTGAAATTCATCGACATGCTGAAGGAGGCGTCGAACCGGCACGTGCTGGTCGCCACCCCGAAGGAGTTCACCGAACAGCACTTCGAGGCCAATCCCTACGAAAACCACAGATCCCACTGGACCGGCGAGGAGCTGGCGGCGAACGGCCTCACGCAGGTGCTGGACAACCCGCACGCCTGGATCGCGGTGTTCACCCGACCTGACTGAGCCCGCGGTCCCGCGCTCCCCGGATGCGGAAGCCGGCGCGCGGCGCGGAAGCCCCGACGCGCAAGCCCGAAAAGTCGAAACTGCAGCGCCCGGCTTTTTGGGCTATACTGCCCGAGCGCGGCTTCAGGGCCCGGCCGCCGGAAAACGGGGCCCCATCGACGCGGAGGGCGGTGTCTTGGTCTGGCTGGTCGGCGCGGTCTGTCTCGCGCTCGGAGCGGCCGTCGGCGCGATCGTCGGCGGCCGCCTGAGCATCGGCTCGTCGCGGGTCCGGGAGCTAGAGGCGCAGGTCCGCCAGCTCAAGGACGGCCACCGCGCGTACCGGGACAGCGTCGGCGAACACTTCAGCCAGACCGCGCAGCTGGTGCAGCACATGACCGACAGCTACCGGGAGGTCTACCAGCACCTCGCCGGGGGCGCCCGGGAGCTGTGCTCCGCGGAGGTGGCCAACCAGCTGCTGCCGTCGCGGAGCGACGCCTCCTTCGGCGCCGGCGAGCCGGACGGACCGGTCCCGCCGCGGGACTACGCGGACAGGCTCGGCCCGAAGCAGAAAGGCGCCCTGTCCGAGGAGTTCGGCATTGAGAAGTCCCGGCCGGACGACGACGAGCCCCTCCCCGGCCAGCCCGCCAAGTGAGCCCGCGGCCGCCGGGGCGGCCGGACGGCGCCGGATCCGGGACGCGCCCCCGCGCGCCCTCAGCCACCTGAAGCGGCTCGAGGCGGAGAGCATCCACGTCTTCCGCGAGGTGGCCGCGCAGTTCGAGCGGCCCGTGATGCTGTACTCCATGGGCAAGGACTCCTCGGTGATGCTGCGCCTGGCCCGCAAGGCCTTCCATCCCGGCGGCATCCCCTTCCCGCTCCTGCACATCGACACCACCTGGAAATTCCGCGAGATGATCGCGTTCCGGGACCGGCTGACGAAGGAGCCGGGGATCGACCTGATCGTCCACACCAACCAGGACGGGATCCGGGACGGAGTCACCCCGTTCACCCACGGCAGCGCGCACTACACCGACGTGATGAAGACCCGGGCCCTGCGGCAGGCGCTGGAGCGGCACGGCTTCGACGCGGCCCTCGGCGGCGCGCGGCGGGACGAGGAGAGGTCCAGGGCCAAGGAGCGGGTGTTCTCGTTCCGGGACAGCCGGCACCGCTGGGATCCGGCCGACCAGCGGCCGGAGCTGTGGAACGTCTGCAACGGCCGGATCGGCAGGGGCGAGAGCGTCCGGGCGTTTCCGCTGTCGAACTGGACGGAGCTGGACGTCTGGCACTACATCCTGCTGAACGGGATCGAGGTCGTCCCCCTGTACTTCGCCAAGCCGCGCCCGGTGGTCGATGTCGGGGGCGCGGACATCATGGTGGACGACGAGCGCATGCCGCTCGCCGGCGCCGTCGCCACCAAGACCGTGCGCTTCCGCACACTCGGCTGCTACCCCCTGACCGGCGCCATGGAGTCGCGCGCGGCCACCGTGCCGCAGATCATCGGGGAGATGCTGCGCGCGACCCGCTCCGAACGGCAGCACCGCCTGATCGACACCGACCGGCCCGGCTCCATGGAGGAGAAGAAGCGCAAGGGCTACTTCTGAGCGCCATGGCTCCGCCAGCCGGACAGCCGGACCCCGAGCTCAGCCGCTGGCTGGCCCGGCAGGAGCGCGTGGAACTGCTGCGCCTGCTCGCCTGCGGCGACGTGGACGCCGGCAAAAGCACGCTGATCGGCCGGCTGCTGCACGATGCGGGCCGGGTCTACGAGGACCAGCTCGCCGATGCCACCGGCGACGGCGAGACGAACCTGGCCCTGCTGGTCGACGGCCTGAAGGCCGAGCGGGAGCGGGGCCTCACCATCGACGTGGCCTACCGCTACTTCTCCACGGACGCGCGCCGATTCATCATCGCCGATGCCCCCGGCCACGAGCGGTACACCCGGAACATGGTCACCGGCGCCTCGACCTGCGACCTGGCGCTCGTCCTGGTCGACGCCTGCCGCGGCATCCGGGCCCAGACCCGGCGGCACAGCCGCATCGCCGCCCTGCTGGGCGTCTCCCGCTTCGTCGTCGCCGTCAACAAGATGGACCGAGTCGGCTTCCGGGAGGAGGCCTACCGGAGGATCGCCGGGGAGTACCTGGACTTCGCCGGGGAGCTGGGGCCGCCGGACATCCGCTTCGTTCCCGTCTCGGCCCTCGGCGGCGACAATATCGTCGAGGGCGGGACGAGCATGCCCTGGCACGACGGCCCGCCGCTGCTGCGCGCGCTGGAGACGGTCGGGATCGCGGACGACCGGAACCTCGAGGACTTCCGCTTCCCGGTCCAGCTCGTCCGTCGGGTCGGGCCGGGCCTTCAGGACTGCCTCGGCGCCGTCGTCTCGGGCGCGGTCGAACGGGGCGATGCGGTCGCCGTGCTGCCGGCCGGCCGGCCCGCCCGCGTCGATGCCGTCGCGACGTACGACGGCGGACTGGAGCGGGCGCGGACGGGCATGGCCGTCGCCTTGCGGCTCGCGGACGGACCGGAGGTCCGCCGCGGCGACTTCATCGTCCACCCCGGCAACCTCCCGGCGACCGCCAGGCGCCTCGAAGCCTCCGTGGTGTGGATGGACCGGGAACCCCTCGCGCCCGGCAGACGCCTCGAGGTTCTGCAGGGGCCGCAGGCCGCCGCCGGCGCGGCGGCCGCGGTCCGGAGCCGGACCGGCTTCGGCGCCGCCGGCGCGCCCTCGGACGCGCCGCTGGGCCCCAACGAGATCGGGCTGGTCGAGCTCGCGCTGGAGCGTCCGCTCTGCTTCGACCCCTACCGGGACAACCGCGCGACCGGCGGCCTCGTCCTCGTCGACCCGCGCGGCAACGCCACGGTCGGGGCGGGCATGATCGAACGGCGCCTGCCCTCCGGCGGCTGAGGGACGGCCGCCCCGCTACGCCGGATTGTCGATGTCGACGAAACGGTGCTCCAGCCCGAAGCGCTCGGCCAGATGCTCCCCGAGGGCCTTGACGCCGTAGCGCTCGGTGGCGTGGTGCCCGGCCGAGAAGAAGTGCAGGCCCGTTTCCCGGGCGATGTGGACGGTCGGCTCCGACACCTCGCCGGTCAGGTAGGCGTCGACCCCCGCCGCGGCCGCCAGATCGATGTAGCCCTGGGCCGCGCCGGTGCACCAGGCCACCGACTCGATGGGGTCCGCCCGGCCCTCGACCGCGAGCGGCGGGCGGCCGAGGCGCTCGCCGAGCCGCCGCGCGAGCGCTTCGAAGTCCAGCGGCCGGTCCAGCCGCCCGACCTGCACCAGTTCCGGCCCGCCCGGCCGGCCGAGGCTCCGCCGCGGCAGGAATCCCAGCAACTTCGCCAGCTGGGCGTTGTTGCCCAGCTCCGGGTGGAGGTCCAGCGGCAGGTGGTAGGCGAACAGGTTGATGTCGTGGGCGAGCAGGGTCTTGATGCGGCGTTGTTTCATCCCGACGACCGCCGGATCCTCGCCGCGCCAGAAATAGCCGTGATGCACCAGCAGCATGTCGGCCTCCGCCTCGACCGCCGCGTCGATCAGGGCCGCGCTGGCGGTCACGCCGGAGACGATCCGGCCGATCCGCTCCGCCCCCTCCACCTGCAGGCCGTTCGGGCAGTAGTCCTCGAACGCCTCGGGCCGGAGCAACCCGGCCAGCTCGGTTTCGATCTGTTCGCGGCCGACCGGCATGGGATCTCGCCTTCTCGCCGCATCGCCTTCCCGCCGCGTGGCGCCGGCGGCGGCGGCGCGGTATATTGCGGCATCCCATCAATCATAGCACGGGCCCCGCTTCCGGCCCGGCAGGCGCGCCATGAACCGGGTCAGGAGAACCTTTCGCTTCGCGTTCTGGCCGACGCTCTGCGGCGTGCTGATCGCCATCGTCTTCGTTCAGTACCGCCAGCTGGACGGCATATCCCGCTCTCCTCCGCCGCCGCCCGCGCTGGACGGCGGCGCGCCCTCCTTCGCCGAGGCGATCGGACGGGTGGCCCCGTCCGTCGTCGGCATCAACGCCACCAGCCTGAACGTGGGATCGGTCGAGCGGGCGTCGGACAACCGGGTCAACTTCTACCTGGGCGAGCGCGAGAGCCTGGGCTCGGGCGTCGTCGTCAGCGAGAAGGGCTTCATCCTGACCAACCTCCACGTCATCGACACCCTCTTCGACGCCTTCAACGCGGCCGTCACGTTCAACGATGGACGCACCACCCAGGCCACCGTGGTCGCCTGGGACGAGGAGAAGGATCTGGCGGTCCTGCATGTCAACATCGACGGCCTGACGCCCATCCCGACCGGCGACGACGGCCGGCTGCGGGTGGGCGACGTGGTGTTCGCGATCGGCTATCCGCGCAACATCGGCCAGTCCGTCTCCCAGGGCATCGTCAGCGCCCTGATCCGGGACCCCGACACCGGCCTTTCGGTCATCCAGACCGACGCGGCCATCAACCCGGGGAACTCGGGCGGCGCGCTGATCGACGGGCAGGGCCGGCTGGTCGGGCTGAACACCTCCATCTTCTCCGAGTCGGGCAACTTCGAGGGCATCGGCTTCGCCACGCCGGCCAGCGTGGCGCTGGCCGCCACGCGGGACATGGTCGACGGCGCCGTCGCAGCCAACCCGGGCTATCTGGGCGTGCTGACCGGCGAAGCGCTCGATGCGCGCTCCAGCCGGCTGTTCTTCGGCGTCGACTACATCAGGGGCATGCTGGTCGAAAGCGTCGATGCGGGCAGCGCCGCGGAACGCGCGGACATCCGGCCCGGCGACGTCATCACCGCCGTCGAGGGCAACCCGGTGACCGACGGACAGAACATCATGATGGAGATCCGCAACAAGAAGCCCGGCGAGCTCGTCGCCGTGCGGGTGTACCGGGACGGACGCGTCCTGGACCTGCCCGTGACGCTGGGCTTCGGCCAGGCGGTCGTCATTGATCTGGGCGGGGAACCCACGCCGGAGCCGGCCGACCGCTAGCGGAGGCCCGTTTCCAAGATCGTCTTCATCGGATGCGTCAGCCTGATCGCTGTCGGATGTGAAAGATCCCGGCTTCCGCCAGCGGACAGGGCCGCCCGCTTCCGCGAACGCCCGGAAGCCGATCCTTCGCCCGCGCGGCGGACGGGCCGCATGCGGCCTTCCCCGCGGCGCCGGCGTTAGTCCCGGTCCGGCGGGCCGCCGCTCCGCAGCCGGCATTCGGCCGAGAGCGCGTGGGCGGGCAGGCCCTCGCCGCGGGCCAGCTCGGCGGCGGTGGGGGCCAGCCGGCGGGCGCCCTCGGGCGAGCAGCGGATGATCGAGGAGCGCTTCTGGAAGTCGTACACCCCCAGCGCCGAGAAGAACCGGGCGCCGCCGCCGGTGGGCAGCACGTGGCTGGGGCCGGCGCAGTAGTCCCCCAGCGCCTCGGCCGAGTGGCGGCCGAGGAAAACCGCGCCGGCGTGCCGGATCCGGTCCAGCACGGCGTCGGGGTCCGCCGCGGAGATCTGCAGGTGCTCCGGCGCGATCAGGTCGCTGGCCGCCGCCGCCGCCGCCAGATCCTCCGCCAGGATGAGCAGGCCGCGCTCGCGCAGCGAGGTCTCGATGACGGTCCGCCGCTCCATCCCGGGCAACAGGCGGTCGATGCTGCGGGCGACCCGCTCCAGCAAGTCCGCGTCCGTCGCGATCAGGATGGACTGGGCCTGCTCGTCGTGCTCGGCCTGGGCGAACAGGTCCATGGCGGTCCAGTCCGGATCGGCGCCGCCGTCGCAGATGACGGTCAATTCCGACGGGCCGGCGATCATGTCGATGCCGACCTCGCCGAACACCAGTTTTTTCGCCATGCTGACGTAGCGGTTGCCGGGACCGGCGATCTTGTCCACCTTCGGCACCGTCTCGGTGCCGAAGGCCATGGCGGCGATGGCCTGGGCGCCGCCGATGGCGAAGATCCGGTCGACCCCGGCCAGCGCCGCGGCCGCGTACACCATCTCGCCGCCCTCGCCGCGCGGCGGCGGCGCCGCGGCGACGATCTCCCGTACGCCGGCCACCCGAGCCGGAATGGCCAGCATCAGCATGGAGGACGGGTAGCTGGCCTTGCCGCCGGGGACGTAGAGCCCCGCCCGCTCGAGCGGGCGGACCAGTTGCCCGTACGACGAGCCGTCCGCCTCCTCGTAGCGCCAGGACCCGGCCTTCTGCCTTTCGTGGTAGCGGCGGATGCGCTCGGCGGCGCGCTCCAGCGCATCGCGCCGTCCGGCGGGCAGCCCCTCGAGGGCGGCGGCCAACCGCTCCGGCCCCGCCTCCCGCGCGGCCGCCTCGCCGGCCGCATCCCCGTCGAAACGGCGGGCGCACTCGAGCACGGCGCGGTCGCCGCCCCGCCTGACGGCCGCGACGATCTCGCCGACTTGACGGGCCAGCTCCTCGTCGGCCTCCCGCCCGCGCCGCAGCGCGGCGCGCAGGCGCTCCTCGAAGCCGGCCTCGCCCGTCGCCAGGCGGCGGATGCGGGAGGCCGGCCCGGATGCCGCGCTCACGCCGGGGCGTCCTTCACGGCCCGGCGCAGCCGGTCGAGGATGTCCGTGACGGCGCCGTGCCGGATCTTCATGGCGGCCTTGTTCACGATCACGCGGGCCGAGACCTCCGCGATCAGCTCCTTCGGCTCCAGCCCGTTGGCCCTGAGCGTGCCGCCGGTGTCGACGATGTCCACGATGACGTCGGCCAGCCCCATCGCGGGCGCGAGCTCCAGCGCCCCGGTCAGCCGGATCAGCTCGATCTGGCGGCCCTGCTCCGCGAAATGACGCTTGGCGACGCCGGTGAACTTGGTGGCGACCCGGAGCCGGTCGCCGGCGGGCCGGGCTCCGGCCGGCCGCGCCGTCATCAACCGGCAGCGCGCGATCTTCAGATCCAGCGGCTCGTAGAACCCCTCGCCGCCGTGCTCCAGGATCACGTCCTTGCCGACGACGCCCAGGGCGGCGGCGCCGAACTCGACGCAGGTCGGCACGTCCGGTCCCCGCATGACCATCAGCCCGACGCCGTCCATGTCGGTGTCGAACAGCAGCTTCCTGCTTTCGCCCAGATCCCCGGCGGGGCGGATGCCGGCGCGGGCCAGCAACGGCAACGCCTCCCTCAGGATGCGCCCGCGCGTGACGGCGATGACGATCGGCGGCGCGCTCACCGGTCCGGTCCCTTCACGCGGGCACCCGGCGGATGCGCGCGCCCAGCGACTTGAGCTTCTCCTCGATGCACTCGTAGCCGCGGTCGATGTGGTAGATGCGGTCCACGCTGGTCTCGCTCTCCGACACCAGTCCGGCGATGATGAGGCTGGCCGAGGCGCGAAGGTCGGTGGCCATCACCGGCGCCCCCTTGAGCGATTTGACGCCCTCCACGATCACCGTGTTGCCCTCGACCTGGATGGACGCTCCCATGCGGTTCATCTCGTGCACATGCATGAAACGGTTCTCGAACACCGTCTCGGTGATCGACCCGGTGCCCCGGGCCACCGCGTTCAGCGCGGTGAACTGCGCCTGCAGGTCGGTGGGAAAGGCCGGATAGGGCGCCGTGCGCAGCGAGACGGCCCGCGGCCGGCGTCCGCGCATGTCCAGCTCGATCCAGTCCTCCCCCAGCCCGATCCTGGCGCCGGCCTGCTCCAGCTTGCTCAGCACCGCCTCCAGCATGTGCGGCCGGGTGCCCTTGACCCGGATATGCCCGCCGGTGGCGGCGGCGGCGGCCAGGTAGGTGCCGGTCTCGATGCGGTCCGGCAGCACCGTGTAGCTGCATCCGCCCAGACGGTCGATTCCGTTGATGACGATCGTGTCGGTGCCGTGGCCCGAGATGTCCGCCCCCATCCTGTTCAGGCAGTTCGCCAGGTCCGCCACCTCCGGCTCCCGGGCCGCGTTCTCGATGACGGTCCGCCCCTCCGCCAGCGTCGCCGCCATCATGACGTTTTCCGTGCCGGTCACCGTGACCATGTCCATGAAGATGTGCGCCCCCTTCAGCCTGCCCCGGGAGGCCGCCTTGATGTAGCCGTCCTCCACGCTGATGGACGCGCCCATCGCCTTCAGGGCGGCGATGTGCAGGTTTACCGGACGGCTGCCGATGGCGCAGCCGCCGGGCAGCGCGACCTCGGCCCGGCCGTGCCGGGCCAGCAGGGGGCCGAGCACCAGGATCGAGGCGCGCATGGTCCTGACCAATTCGTAGGGCGCGCTCAGGTCGCGGATGGGGCCGCTGTCGACCTCGACGTTGAGCTTCTCGTCGACCATCGTCTCCACCCCCATGCATCCCAACAGCTCCAGCATCGTGGTGATGTCGTACAGGTGGGGCAGGTTGCCGACCCGGACGGGCTCCCCGCTCAGCAGCGTCGCCGCCAGCACCGGCAGGGCCGAGTTCTTGGCGCCGGCGATTCTTATCTCGCCTTCGAGGCCGATCCCGCCGTCGATGATCAGCCTGTCCATGGCGGGCGCGCGTCCGCGGCGGCCGCCCGCTCGGCATCCGTCAGCAGGCGCATGGTCACGGCGTGGATGGCGCCGGAGGCGATGTGCTCGTTCAGGATCCGGTAGACCGCCTGCTGCCGCTTGACCGCGCTCAGCCCCTCGAACGCGTCGCCGACGATGGCGACGGCGTACTTGCCCCCGTCCCCCTCGACCGTCACGTCGCACCCGGGGAAGGCGTCGCGCAGCAGGCGCCTGATCCGCTCCGGCTCCAAGATTCCGCGTCCCGCCCTACCGCCAGTTGTCCAGCACCGCGTCGATGTCGCCGCCGTGCGCCGACATGAGCTGCGTGAACTGCGCGTTGTACTGGCGGCCCAGGTTGATGCCGCCCAGCCTGAGGTTTTTCAGTTTCCACTCGTCGCTGTCGTTGAGGAACATCTGGTACTGCAGGACCAGCGTGTTGCCGCCGCGCAGCTCCATGCTGATCACCTTGTCCGCCCTAGGGTCCGCGCCGGAGTCGCGGGACGGGAGGAACACCAGCTCCTCCCCGTCGTAGGAGGCCAGCGCCGCGCCGTAGAACCGGGTCAGCGTGGTCCTTAGGATGTCGGCGAAGCGCCGGCGCTGGGCGGGGC
Source organism: uncultured Pseudohongiella sp. (assembly GCA_964434395.1). GTDB lineage: Bacteria > Pseudomonadota > Gammaproteobacteria > Pseudomonadales > Pseudohongiellaceae > UBA9145. Next base: position 2,208 of record CAYSVD010000262.1, on the reverse strand, counting down.
TGGCCTGGGCGGCGTGGCGCGACATCACCACGTCGGCCACCGCGCCGAAGTCGATGAAGGTGGCCAGCACCCCCCCGATGGCCGCGTCGTACCGCTCCCGGTCCGACAGGAAGTGCTGCCGCGAGGCGGCCACCGTCTCCAGCAACGTGTCCACCCCGAGCCGGGCGGTGTCCAGCGCGCTCATCTCCTGCGCGTGGCCCGCCCCGGATGCCGCCAACGCCAGCCCCAAGGCGGCCGCCGTCTTCCTCAAGCGCTGCATGGTTCCGCTCCCGACGCGTTCGACGCGCCGCCGGTCCGCCGCGGCGCGAGGCGGGCGATTCTACACGATCAGCGGCCAGCCGGCATCTCTCCAGTCGGCTCCTCCAGTCGGCTCTCTCCAGTCGGCTAGAGGACGGAGGCGGGCGACTCCGGTCGGCACCGGCGGGCCTGGCGACGGCACACCGGAAGCGCCCGGCGGCGACACCGGCCAGTGCCCGCCCCGCCAGCACGGCAACGCCGGCTGGGGACACCTGGGCGGCAACGACCAGCCGGCGAAGGCCCACGCCGCATCACGCTACGGCGAGGCGAAAATCAGCGAGACCGGCGGCCAAGCGGAGACACCCGCCCGGCAACGGCGCTGTGGCGCCGCATCACGCCAGCGACACCACGCCGGCACCGAGATCAGAGAAACAACATCGACGAGACCGGCGACGGCACACCGCCAGCGACGGCTCGAACAGAGACACCGGATGCCGGGGTGGCGACCGGGAAAACGGCGCCGGCGGACGCGGAACCGCCCTGGACGAGGGGACACCGGACCGAGGCCAGCGAGACCGGAGACACGAAACCAGCGAAACCACCAGCCAGCGAAGAATCGCGCGAGCCGTCAGCGGGGCCAGCGGGACGATGGCCCGGATACGGATGCCCCGGCCGGATATGTCGGAACCGGCGGGGGGGCGGCCGGAGGAGCCCCAGCCATCTCGGATGAGCGACCCTCGCCCCGGCCGCCCGGATCCGACGCCGCCAGGGGGCGACACTGGCGCTGGAACGGCGCCCCGGCCCCGACAGGGGGAACCACAGGAGAGGGCGAAAACCGACCCATGCGGAACCGGGGAAAGTGCCGGCCCGCCAGCGAATGGGGCGGGATCAGCGGCCCCCGTCTCTGTCCCGGGCCATCTCCTGAATAAAAGCTAAAAAACTCGGAATCCCTGGCTCGAAAGTTTCTTGGGGACGCCAGACCATGTCGTATTTCTCGATCTCCTTGACAAGGGCGGACGCTTTCGCATCTTTGTCGATATCCCTCCTCGGCAAGGAATCCTTCACCATCGCGGACACTTCATTGAGGTTGGGCTGCATGCCGTCCCTCCACGCCGTGGCGATCGCGACGGCCGCCGAAAACAGTTCCCTGTTCTCAGAGAGCTTTGCGTACCTATCGGCGTAAAAACCTCTGCGGAGATTTTTCATATCCTCAATGGAAGCTTCGACATCGGCCATTGTGATTGTGTCGGTCCCGCTCGCATCGGCGTGATCCCACATGCGCTCTCCCCACTGCTGCAGGAAATAAGGATGGCATTGGGTTTCTTCCACGATGCGTTCAAGCGCGCCGGGCGCAAAGCATATGTCATCCTCTTCGCATGGGATGGATATGGCATCGGCGGCGGACATCGGATCCAGATTCCGCATGGGCAGCTTTTCCGCGCGCTCGATGTAGGTCTCTCCCGCGTCGGTCAGTTCCCTCTTCAGCCCTGGTGTTCCGGCGAGAAAAAGAAGAAACGGCGCTTCTATGGACACTGCGTTGGATATGGAGAAAATGAACCGTTTCGACTCTAGGGCCAGTTCGTGGGCCTCGTCGATGAACAGCGCCTTGGGCTGTTTTCGGCACTCGTTGATGATGGCATCCACCAAAGGATCGTAAAAAGGCTCCTCTGGAGCGACCCACTTCGCCACGCCCGAGATGCCGAGATCATCTGGCGGCCGTAGACTAAAGCCTATCCAACCCAGCAATTTCTCAACCTTGCTCGGTTCAACCAAAGATTTTACAACATTGACCGGGTCTTTCAGCCCCAGACCGGGACGACGCCGAATCACCTCCCTGACTCCCGGTTAAGAGGCGGTTTTTTGAGGAAAAACCGATCAAAAGCTAAAGTTTTTCAGAATCTTACCGAAAAACCATGCATCTCAGTCATTTTCACCTGTGAGGTGCACCATGAAAAGAAGGAAATTCCCCCC
>CAYSVD010000261.1:0-31409 GCA_964434395.1 uncultured Pseudohongiella sp. | reverse complement strand
AGGAGTAGAGGGAGCCCAAGGCGGCGGAACTGGTCATGGGGCGCTCCGTGACGCGCGATGCGCGCGGGCCGAGAATAACCGATGACGTCCCGCGCGGACGACCCTCCCGGGAACGGCCCTCCCGGGAACGGCCCTCCCGGGAACGGCCCTCCCGGGAACGGCGCGCCAGGCGCGGCGAAGCGGGCCCGTCCGCGAAGCGTCAGCCGGCCCGGCGCGGCGGCGGGCGCGCGAGGCGCGCCGCCTCCAGGGCGGCCAGCGCCGCCAGGTGCCACCAGGCGGCCGTCGGGTCGAAGGCGGTCAGCATCCAGTGCAGGAAGACGAGCGCCGCGGCCCCGTAGACCATCCGGTGCAGCCGCCGCCAAATCCGCCGCAGCAGGCGCAGGGAGAAATCGTTGCTGGTGAGCGCCAGCGGCAGCAGGATCAGCAGGGCCAGCCAGCCGCTGCCGACCGGCGGGGCCAGCCCCTCCTCCAGCGCCCGGGCGAGCGGCTGGCGCGTCAGGTAGGCGAGGGTGTGCAGCAGCGCGTAGCCGAAACAGGCCAGGCCGAACTCGCGCCGGCGCCGCAGCAGCCAGTCCGTCCAGCGCCGCGCGCCGAACAGCCGCGCCAAGGGCGTGGCCGCCATGGCCAGGATCAGCAGCTTGACGGCGATGTCGCCGGTCCGGTGCAGGTACTCGCCGTAGAACAGCGCACCGCGCCCCCAGGCGGCCGTCAGCCAGACCGCCGGCAAGGCCAGCGCAACCCACAGCAGCGCGCGCGGAAGCATCGCCGGGGCGCCCGGCGCTCAGTCGAGGGTCAGGTAGCTTTCGAGGCGGGCCACCTCGTCCGCGTCGACGTATTTGCCGATCTCGCGGCGGAACCGCTCCATGCCGTCGTAGGGCCGGTACTCCTCGAACTCGCGGACCATGCGCCGGGTCATCCCCGGGATGGTCATGAAATCCTCCGGCGAGGCGCGGTTCAGGTTCATGGGGACGAACACGTACCGCTCCAGGCGGGCCACCTCGTCCGCGTCGACGTACTTGCCGATCTCGCGGCGGAACCGCACCAGGCCGTCATAGGGCCGGTACTCCTCGATCTCGCGGGCCATGCGCCGGGTCATCCCGGGAATCAGCATGATCTCCTCCCGGCTCGCGCCGTTCAGGTCCAGATGCCGGAACAGCCGGCCGTACAGTTCGGCGCGCTCGGAGGGGTCGAGATGGGGGGCCAGGGCCCGGTCCAGCCCGGTGGGGCGGAGCACCGGGCGGGCCGCCTCGATGGCGGCGGCCGCCTCCGGGGTGACGTGGGGCAGCGCCAGCAGCGCGGCCCGGTCCGCCAGGTTCGGGTCGACCAGCCCCGGGCCGGCGCCCACCTGGGCGGCGGCGGCGGGGCAAAGCAGGAAGGCGGCGCACAGCGCGGCGCGGCGGGCGGTTTGGGACATGGGAGCTCCTTGGGGCGAATGGAAACGATAATGATAATGGTTCTTATTCGCAATTTCCAGCCTGCCCTGTCAGCCCCTATCCAGCCCCTCCCCTGCCCTCCTGTCAACGCGCCGGGCGCCGCCGCGCAGTGCAAAACCCGCCCACAGGAGCTGACCGGAAATCGCTACAGGAACCGCTACGGCGGCCGATGGTGCGTTGTGACGGCGACAGTCAGCGACTGTCAGTTGCGTTGTCGCGACCGCTTTTCTGTGTTTTAATATACTTTGAATCGGGATACAGCATCATGACCAAGGAACAGCAGTTCGGCGGCGTCTGGACACAGGAAAAACTCAGAATCCTCCAAGATTATCTGAGCGCCTATTGCACCGCCTTGCGGAATCGGCGATTCACCCTCCACTACGCCGATGCGTTCGCCGGGACAGGAAAGCACAGCCCGAAGGCGTCGAAGGGACAAGGAAGTCTATTGCCGGACGGCGATTTTGACGGTTCCGTTCGCATCGCTTTGAAAACAGAGCCAGGCTTTCACAAATACCATTTCAACGATTCGAACCCCGATCACGTGGTCAAAATAAAACGCATTGCGAAGGGGGAATTTTCAAAGAAGGCGGAGAGCGTCAACGTGACTAACAAAGACGCCAATGAATTTGTGGAGGATTTCTGCCGGTTGTTGACTCGCCGAGACAGGGCCGTGCTCTTCATCGACCCGTTCAGCACCCAGATGAACTGGAAAACGCTCAACCATGTGGCCGAATCCAAGAAAATCGACCTTTGGCTACTCTTTCCTCTATCAGCGGTTTTGAGAATGACACCCATCGGCGGAAGCAAGCTGGAATTCGAAGAGAAGCTAAACCAATTGCTCGGCACAACCTCGTGGCAAAAAGCGTTCTATAAGGAAGAAGAAATGCGACCTCCGTCTACAGATCTTTTTGGTAAGGTTGGCGGCGCACCATCGGAGCGTATCAAAAAGTCCGAAGTGGAGAAGTGGGTCACCAGCAGACTCGAATCCATTTTCGCACATGTCGCAGAGCCTTTGGAACTGACCCAGCGGAATCGACCGCTGTTCCTGTTCTACTTCACCGTCTCCAATGACAGTGAAAAAGCTAAACGCCTTGCCGATAAGATAGCCGGAGACATCATCCGCAAGCACGGAGGATCGCCATGAGCGACATCGAGTGGACCGAACAGACCTGGAACCCCGTGACCGGCTGCGTGAAGGTCTCGCCCGGCTGCAAGCACTGCTACGCCGCGAGGATGGCCCGGCGCCTCCAGGCCATGGGCGCGCCGGGCTACGACAACGGCTTCGGCGTCAGCCTGCTGCCCGAACGGCTCGCCCGACCCGCCCGCCGCAGGACCCCCACCCTGTACTTCGTGTGCTCCATGAGCGACCTGTTCCAGGATGCGGTGCCCTTCGCGTTCATCGACCGGGTCATGGAGGTCGTCCGGGACACCCCCTGGCACACCTACCAGATCCTCACCAAGCGCGCCGCCCGGATGCGGAGGTACTTCGAGACCCGGCCGGCGCCCGCCAACGCCTGGCTGGGCGTGTCCGTCGAGAACCGCAAGCACGGCCTGCCGCGCGTCGCGGAGCTCGCGGCCATTCGGGCGGAGACGCGCTTCCTGTCGTGCGAGCCGCTACTCGAGGATCTCGGGCGCGTCCGGCTGGACGGCGTCCACTGGGTGATCGTCGGCGGCGAGTCCGGCCCGGGCGCCCGGCCCATGAGGAAGGCGTGGGCGGCCGGCCTGCGCGACCAGTGCATAAGCGCCGGCGTCGCCTTCTTCTTCAAGCAATGGGGCGCCTGGGGCGAGGACGGTGCGCGGCGGTCCAAGAAGGCCAACGGCCGCGTCCTAGACGGCCGGCGCTGGGACCGGATGCCGAAACCGGCCAGTCTTATCCGGCGGGGCCTGATCTGGTAGAATCCGCGGGCGCGCCGGAGCCGATCCCGCGCGGCGCCGGCGGACGCCGAACACCCCTCAGGGCAGGTCCACAGTGCAGTCAACGGAAACCACCGGGACCCGTCCCCTTCCCGGCATCGAGAAGGCCCGCATCCTGTCGCGGGGCGAGCACGGCATCTCGCGCCGGCAGATCGCCCCCAACGCCCTGAAAGTGATGCGCCGGCTGGCCGATGCGGGCTTCCACGCCTTCCTGGTCGGCGGCGGCGTCCGCGACCTGTTGCTCGGCGGCGCGCCCAAGGACTTCGATGTCGCGACCGACGCCACCCCGGACGACGTGCGCGGCCTGTTCCGCAACGCCCGGATCATCGGCCGCCGCTTCCGCATCGTGCACATCCGGTTCGGCCGGGAGGTCATCGAGGTGACCACCTTCCGGGCCCACCACGAGGTCCGCAACCGCGTCAGCGACGACACCCCGCGGCGCCGGATCCAGCACGCCGACTCGGCCCACTCCCCCGACGGCATGCTGCTCCGGGACAACGTCTACGGCGACATCGACGAGGACGCCCGGCGCCGGGACTTCACCGTCAACGCCCTGTACTACACCGCCGACGGGTTCAGGGTGCTGGACTTCCACAACGGCTTCGAGGACCTCGACAGCCGCCTGATCCGCATGATCGGCGACCCGGCCGAGCGCTACCGGGAGGATCCGGTGCGCATGCTGCGGGCCCTGCGCTTTTCCGCCAAGCTCGACTTCGACATCGAGGCCGAAACCGCCCGGCCGATCGGGGAGCTGGCGCACCTGCTGCGGGCGGTCCCGCCGGCGCGGCTGTTCGACGAGGCCCTGAAGATGCTGATCGGCGGCCACGCCGCCGCCGCCTTCGAGCTGCTGCGGCGGAGCCCGGCCGGACCCTGCCTGTTCGCGCCGACCCTGTCCGCCATGGAGCGGGGCGGGCCGCGCGCGGCGCGGCTGGTCGAGCTGACCTTGGCCGCCATGGACCGGCGCGCGGCCGAGGACAAGGACGTCTCCCCGGCCCTCCTGTTCGCCGCCCTGCTCTGGCCGGTGCTGGAGGCGAAACTGGCCGGGCGCGATCCGGACGACCGGCAGTACTCCCTTTGGCTCGACGCGGCCGCCGGCGAGACCCTGGACGAGCAGGCCCAACACACCGTCATCCCGCGCCGCTTCACGGTGGGCTGCCGCGAGATCTGGTCCCTGCAGCACCGCCTGGCCCGGCGCCACCGGCGCACCATCCGCGCCGTGTCCGTCCACCCGCGCTTCCGGGCCGCCTGGAACCTGCTGCGGCTGCGGGAGGAGGCGGAGGGGACGGCCGACCCGGCCGCCCCGTGGTGGGCGGCGTACCAAGAGGCCGGCGAGGACGAGCGCGAGGCCATGATCGCGCAGGCGACCTCCGGCGCGCCGCGGCGCAGGCGGCCGCGGCGGCGCAGACGGCGGGGCGCGGAGCGCGCCGGATGAGCGGACGCGTCCCGACCGACGATGCGCTGCCCCGCTTCATCGCGGTGGAGGGCCCCATCGGCGTGGGCAAGACCACCCTGGCCCGGCGGCTGGCCCGAACCTTCAACTGCGAGACCCTGCTGGACAAGGGCGACGAGAACCCCTTTATCGACCGCTTTTACCAGAACCCGGCGCGGCACGCGCTGGCGACCCAGCTGTCCTTCCTGTTCCTGCGCGCCGCGCAGATCCAGGCGTTGCGCCAGCGCGACATGTTCGAGCAGGCGCGAGTGGCGGACTTCCTGATGGACAAGGATCCGCTGTTCGCCCGCGAGACCTTGGAGCCGGACGAGTACGAGATCTACCTCAAGGTCCATGAGCACCTCACCCTGGACGTGCCCGTCCCGGACCTGGTGATCTACCTGCAGGCGCCGACCGAGGTGTTGATGGAGCGCATCCGCGGGCGCCGCAGGCCGTCCGAGCGGCTGATCCGGACGGATTATCTGGAGCGGCTGAACCGGGCCTACACCGAGTTCTTCCACTACTACGACGGCGGCTCGTTGCTGATCGTCAACAGCGCGGTAATCGATCCGACGCGCAACGAGGAGGACTACCAGCAACTGGTGGACCACATCAGGGCCGCCCCCGCCGGCGTCCGCTATTTCAACCCGAAGCCGTCGTTGCTGTAAGGAGGCCGTCCCCATGAGCGCGCGCGCCCCGTCCGCCCCCGTCACCATCAGCACCCTGAAGAAGCGCCGGAATAACGGAGAGCGGTTCGCATGCATGACCGCCTACGACGCCTGCTTCGCCCGCATCCTCAGCCGGGCCGGGGTGGAGGTGCTGCTGGTCGGCGATTCCCTGGGAATGGTGCTGCAGGGCCACGACAGCACCCTGCCGGTCACCATGGACGACATGGTGTACCACACCCGCTGCGTGCGGCGCGGCAACGACGGCGCCCTGCTGCTGGCCGACCTGCCGTTCATGAGCTACGCCTCCGAGACCCAGACCCTCGAGAACGCCGCCGCCCTGATGCGCGTCGGCGCCAACGCGGTGAAGTTGGAGGGAGGCGCCTGGATCGCCGACACCACGCGGCTGCTGGCCGAACGGGGCGTTCCCGTGTGCGCCCACATGGGCCTGACGCCCCAGGCGATCAACCGCATCGGCGGCTTCTACGTGCAGGGCCGCGACCCGCGGGATGCGCGAACCATCGTCGCGGAGGCCCGGCTGCTGGAGGATGCCGGCGCCAGCCTGCTGCTGCTGGAATGCGTGCCCAGGGAGCTGGCCCGCACCGTGACCGAAGCCGTGGGCGTGCCGGTGATCGGCATCGGCGCCGGACCGGACACGACCGGGCAGATCATGGTGGTGCACGACGCGCTCGGCATCTCGCCGATCACCCCGAAGTTCGTGAAGAACTTCCTGGCCGAGTCAGCCGGCGGCATCCCCGGCGCCATCGAGGCCTACGTGAAGGCGGTGAAGAGCGGCGCCTTCCCGGCCCCCGAGCACTGCTTCGACTGAGCCCGTGGACACCGCGACCGATGCGGCCGGGCTGGCCCCCCTGCTCGCCCGGTGGCGGCGGGAGGGCAGGTCGGTCGCGCTGGTGCCGACCATGGGCAACCTGCACACCGGCCACATGAAGCTGGTCGGCGCCGCCCGGGCGCGGGCCGACGCGACGGTGGCCACGGTCTTCGTCAACCCGTTGCAGTTCGACGACGGGAAGGATCTCGAGCGCTATCCGCGCACCCTCGAGGCGGACGCCGAAAAACTCGACGCCGCCGGCTGCGACTGCCTGTTCGCGCCCGGCGCCCTGTACGGACGGGATCCGGCCCTGCACACCCGGGTCCGCGTACCGGGGCTGTCGGACATCCTCTGCGGCGAAAGCCGGCCGGGACACTTCGAGGGCGTGGCCACCGTGGTGTGCAAGCTGTTCGGCCTAGTCCGCCCGGACTTCGCCTTCTTCGGCCTCAAGGACTACCAGCAGTTCCTGATCGTCCGCCGGCTGGCGGAGGATCTCGCCCCCGGCGTGCGGATCGTCGGGGTGGAGACCGAGCGGGAGCCGGACGGCCTGGCCATGAGCTCGCGCAACGGCGCCCTGAGCCCCGCCGAGCGCGGGCGGGCGGCCGGGCTGCACCGGGCGCTGGAGCGCGCCCGGCGGGCGTTGCTGTCCGGGCGCCGCGAGCACCGGGCGCTGGAGTCCGAAGGCCTGGAAGAGGTGCGGCGGGCCGGCCTCGAGCCCGACTACTTCGCCATCCGCCACGACCCCTCCCTGCGTCCGGCGCGGGCGGACGACCGGGACGTCGTCGTCCTGGCGGCAGCCTTCGCCGGACCGAGCCGGCTGATCGACAACATCCGCCTCCGGCTGGACTGAGCCGAACGGCGCCGGGTGTTGCTGTCTCCGCGCTTTCGGGCCACGCTCCGCCGGGAGCGCGGATTTTCCAAGGAGGCGGGCCATGCGTCTTTCCATCAAGATCACCGAAGAGCAGTACAAGCGGCTAAGGTCGCTCGCCGCCCTGCGAGGGCTGTCGATCGAGGAATACGTGCTTGAGCGCGCCCTGCCAGATGATGATGCGAACTACCTCGAGAATTTGCTGAGGCGGCGCATCGAGGCCGTCGAGCGGGGCGACCGGTGCGATCAAACGGTGATGGAGATATTCGACGAGGTCATGGGGGAGATCGAGGAGCGCGGCGCCGGCTAGATTTGGGACTTGTGCAGCGAAAGAAGCAAAGTCGGGAAATCCCGGTTAAACACCGGCAAGAAGAACACCGGGCGAGCGGCCGGGCGAGCGGCCGGGCGAGCGGCCGGTGTTGCGGCCGGTGTTGCGGCCGGTTGAGCGGCCCCGGGCTTTGCGGCATACTGGACGCCGCCCCCCTAACGGACCGCCGGGTTCCGCGCCGCCATGTCCGACACCAAGACCTACCCGGCCCGGACCGAGGGAACCTGGCTCGACCCGGAACGCTTCGAGGCGATGTACCGGCGCTCGATCGAGTCGCCCGAGGAGTTCTGGGCGGAGCAGGCCGGCCGGTTCCTGCACTGGGACCGGCCCTGGCGCGCGGTGGTGGAGAGCGACATGCCGGCGGGACGGACCAGCTGGTTCGCGGGCGGCGGGCTGAACGCGTGCTTCAACTGCGTGGACCGCCATCTGGACCGGCGCGGCGACCAGACCGCCATCATCTTCGAGGGCGACGAGCCCGGCGCCGACCGGCGCATCAGCTACCGCGAGCTGCACGGGCACGTGTCGCGGCTCGCCAACGCGCTCAAGGCCCAAGGCGTCGGCAAGGGCGACCGGGTGTGCATCTACCTGCCCATGATCCCGGAAGCGGCCTACGCCATGCTGGCCTGCGCCCGCATCGGCGCCGTCCATTCGGTGGTGTTCGGCGGCTTCTCGCCCGAGGCGCTCAAGGACCGCATCCTGGACGCCGACTGCCGCGTCGTGATCACGGCCGACCAGGGCGTGCGCGGCGGACGCGCGGTGCCGCTGAAGGCCAACGTGGACGCCGCCCTCGCCCACTGCCCGGACGTGCGCGCCGTGCTGGTGGTGCGCCGCACCGGCGCCGACGTCGACTGGCGCGAGGGCCGGGATGTCTGCTACGCCCGGGCCACCGAGTCCGCCGGCGACGAGTGCGAGCCGGAGCCGATGGACGCGGAGGATCCGCTGTTCATCCTCTACACCTCCGGCTCGACCGGCCGGCCCAAGGGCGTGCTGCACACCACCGCCGGCTACCTGCTGGGCGCCGCCGTCTCCCACAAGTACGTGTTCGACTACCACGACGGCGACGTCTACTGGTGCACCGCCGACGTCGGCTGGGTGACGGGGCACAGCTACATCGTGTACGGCCCGCTGGCCAACGGCGCCGTCACGCTCATGTTCGAGGGGACGCCCTCCCATCCCGACCCCTCGCGGTTCTGGCGGGTGGTGGACCGGCACCAGGTCAACATCTTCTACACCGCGCCGACCGCCATCCGCGCCCTGATGGCCTGCGGCGACGAGCCGGTCGAGAAGACCTCGCGGGCATCCCTGCGCCTGCTGGCCACCGTCGGCGAGCCCATCAACCCGGAGGCTTGGGAGTGGTACCACCGCGTGGTCGGCGGAGGCCGCTGTCCGGTCATCGACACCTGGTGGCAGACCGAGACCGGCTCGATCATGATCGCGCCGGTGCCGGGCGTGACGGACTTAAAGCCCGGCTCCGCCACCCGCCCGTTCCTGGGCGTGAAGGCGGCCCTGCTGGACGCCGAGGGGCGGGAGCTCCAGGGCGCGGCGGAGGGAAATCTGGTCATCGCCCAGAGCTGGCCGAGCCAGCTGCGCACCGTCCACGGCGACCACCGGCGCTGCGTCGAGACCTACTTCTCCGCATGGCCCGGCTACTATCTGACCGGCGACCGCGCCCGGCGGGACGAGGACGGCTGCTACTGGATCACCGGGCGGACCGACGACGTGATCAACGTGTCCGGCCACCGGCTGGGCACGGCGGAGATCGAAAGCGCCCTGGTGCTGCACCCGGCGGTCGCCGAGGCCGCGGTGGTGGGCTACCCCCACGAGATCAAGGGCCAGGGCGTCTACGCCTACGTGACCCTGATGCGGGGGACCGGCGAAAGCGACGGCCTGCGCGAGGAGCTGAGCGGCTTCGTGGCGAGGGAAATCGGCCGCTTCGCCCGCCCCGAGGTCATCCAGTTCGCCCCGGGACTGCCCAAGACCCGCTCCGGCAAGATCATGCGCCGCATCTTAAGGAAGGTGGCGGCGGGCGAGATCGAAGAACTGGGGGACACCACCACCCTGGCCGATCCGACGGTGGTGGAGCATCTGGTCGAGAACCGGGCCGTCGGCTGATACCGAAGCGCCCCGCGCCTTGATGATCCCCGCGACAATCGCCGCGCCGGGATGCCTGAAGTCGCACGGTTCCTGTACAATGGCTCCCCTCCGACGCCGCGGGGTTCCCGACAAGGCTGCATGGCCACCCACTCCCTGAGCCTCACCCTGACGCCGGACAACGCCCGGCGCCTGTCCAGCCTGTGCGGACGGCTGGACGAGCACATCCACCAGATCGAGTCCGGCCTGGCCGTGAAGATCCGCCAGCGCGGCAACGTGTTCCACCTGTCCGGCAGCCGGACCGCCGTCGCCGACGGCGGCGCGCTGCTCAAGTCGCTGTACCAGGCCACCGAGCAGGACGGCCCCCTGAGCCCCGACCAGGTGCATCTGGCCCTGAACGAGTTGCGGCAGCCGGACGACGGCGACGGGACGGAGGGCGAGGCCGCGTCGCTGATCCGCACCCCGCGCCGCTCCGTCAAGCCCCGCGGCCGCCACCAGCGGCGGTACGTCGACAGCATCCGGCGCCGCGACATCAATTTCGGGATCGGACCGGCCGGCACCGGCAAGACCTACCTGGCGGTGGCCTGCGCGGTGGAAGCGCTGGAGCGGAACCTGGTCAGCCGTATCCTACTGGTGCGGCCCGCGGTCGAGGCCGGCGAGAAGCTGGGCTTCCTGCCCGGCGACCTGGCGCAGAAGATCGACCCCTACCTGCGCCCGCTGTACGACGCGCTCTACGAGATGCTGGGCTTCGAGAAGGTCGGACGCCTGATCGAAAGGAACATCATCGAGGTCGCGCCCCTGGCCTACATGCGCGGGCGGACCCTGAACAACTCCTTCATCATCCTGGACGAGAGCCAGAACGCCACCGACGCGCAGATGAAGATGTTCCTGACCCGCATCGGCTTCGACTCCACCGCGGTGATCACCGGCGACATCACCCAGATCGACCTGCCCAGGGGCATCCGCTCGGGCCTGGTGCACGCCGGCCGGGTGCTGCGCGGCATCGACGCCATCGGCTTCACCCGCTTCACGGCGAAGGACGTCATCCGCCACAGCCTGGTGCAGCGCATCGTCGAGGCCTACGACGAGCACGACCGGCGCGCCGACTTCGCCGGAGACGGCCGGGAGGGGACCCGAGCGGATGGACGTGACGATTGAGCTCCGCGACGAGAGCGGGGCCGCCTGGGTGCCGCGCCGGACCGACTGCGTCCGCTGGCTCCGCGAGGGGCTCGAGGCGCGGGACGCCGGCCCCCCCTGCTCGCTCAGCCTGCGCTTCGTGGACCGCGAGGAGTCCCGGCGGCTCAACGGGCGCTGGCGGTCCCGCGACCGGGCGACCGGGATGCTGTCCTTCCCGGCGCCGTTGCCCGAGGCGGCGCGCCGGAGCCTGGCCCGCCCGCCGCTCGGCGACGTGGTGCTGTGCCCGGCGGTCCTGGAGCGGGAGGCGGCGGACCAGGGCAAGCCCCTGCCGGCCCACTGGGCCCACCTGCTCATCCACGGGGTCCTGCACCTGCTGGGCCACGACCACCGGACCGGCCCGGAGGCCCGGCGCATGGAGCGGCGCGAAATACGGGCCCTGGCGCGACTTGGATTTCCCAACCCTTATTTGATAGGGTAGACGGGTTTCCGGCGACAAGGAGGAGGCGAAAAACCCCAGCCCATGCCTGACGACCAGCCTGCCATCGATCCGGGGCGCAAGTCCTGGATCGATAAAATCACCCAGGTTTTCTCGGACGAGCCGACCGACGCCAAGGGCCTGCTGGAGCTGTTGCGCAACGCGCGGCAGGACCGCCTGCTGGACGAGGACGCGCTCGGCATCATCGAAGGGGCCATGAAGGTCTCGAACATGCGGGTGCGGGAGATCATGATCCCCCGCCCCCGGGTCGTGACCGTGGCGGCCGGCCTGTCCCTCAGCGAGACGGTCGCGCTGGTCAGCCAGGCGGTGCATTCGCGCTTTCCCGTCGTCGCGGAGGACGTCGACAACGTCATGGGCATCCTGCACGCCAAGGACCTGCTGACCGCCATGCGGAACGGGAGCCCGGACGACTTCGACATCAAGGACATCATGCGGACCGCCGTCTTCGTGCCGGAAAGCAAGCGGCTCAACGAGTTGCTGCGGGAGTTCAGGGAGGCGCGCAACCACATGGCCATCGTCATCGACGAGTACGGCAGCGTGTGCGGCGCGGTGACCATCGAAGACGTGCTGGAGCAGATCGTCGGCAACATCGAGGACGAGTTCGATGTGGACGGCGAAGTCAACATCAGGCCGGTCGACCGGCGCAACTGCTCCGTCAAGGCGGTGACGCCGGTCGACGAATTCAACCAGTACTTCAACACCAGCTTCAGGGACCGCGACGTCAGCACCATCGGCGGCCTGCTGCTGCAGCGCCTCGGCCACATCCCGGAACGCGGCGAGACGCTGGATGTCGACGGGATCAGGATCACCGTGCTCAACGCCGACAAACGCCATGTCAAAATGCTCAAAGTCACCCGTCCCGAAGGCGCCGAGGCCGCCGCGCCGCATGCCAGCGAAAACTGACATCCGGTACGACTTCCGCCGGATCGAGGCGGAGGCGCAGGCCTATTGGGAGGAGCACGACAGCTTCCGGGCGGTCGAGGATCCCGACCGGGAGAAGTTTTACTGCCTGTCGATGTTCCCCTACCCCAGCGGCCATCTGCACATGGGGCACGTGCGCAACTACTCCATCGGGGACGCCATCGCCCGCTTCCAGCGCATGCTGGGCCGGAACGTGCTGCAGCCCATCGGCTGGGACGCTTTCGGCCTGCCCGCCGAGAACGCCGCCATCAAGAACCGGGTGCCGCCGGCCAAGTGGACCTACGACAACATCGACTACATGCGCGGCCAGTTGAAGAAGCTCGGCTACGCCTACGACTGGTCGCGGGAGATCGCCACCTGCCACCGCGACTACTACCGCTGGGAACAGTGGTTTTTCACCCGGCTGCTCAAGAAAGGGCTGGTCTACAAGAAGGAGGCCGAGGTGAACTGGGATCCGGTGGACCGGACCGTGCTGGCCAACGAGCAGGTGGTGGACGGCAAGGGCTGGCGCTCCGGCGCGCCCGTCGAGCGCCGCAGCATCCCCCAGTGGTTCGTCAGCATCACCGCCTTCTCCCAGGAGTTGCTGGACGGGCTGGACGCCTTGGACGGCTGGCCGGATGCGGTCCGCGTCATGCAGACCAACTGGATCGGCCGCTCCGAAGGGGTCGAGCTGGCGTTCGAGGTGGCCGGCCAAACCGACGAGGCCCTGCGGCGGCTGTCCGTCTTCACCACCCGTCCCGACACCTTGCTGGGCGTGACCTTCGTGGCCGTGGCGCCGGACCATCCCCTGGCCGGCGCGGCGGCCGCGGACCGGCCGGCGCTGCGCGAATTCATCGACGGAATGAAGGCGATCCAGGTGTCCGAGGAGGCGCAAGCGAAGCTGGTGAAACAGGGCATGGACACCGGCCTGGAGGCGGTCCATCCCCTGAGCGGCCGCCGGATCCCGGTGTACGTGGGCAATTTCGTGCTGATGAGCTACGGCTCCGGCGCGGTCATGGGGGTGCCCGGCCACGACCAGCGGGACTGGGAATTCGCGAACAAGTGCGGCCTGCCGATCGAGCAGGTGGTGGCGCCGGACGATCCCGACCGGCCGTGCGACATGAGCCGCGCGGCCTTCGTCGACAAGGGCCGGCTGATCAATTCCGGCGAATTCGACGGCATGGACTTCGACCAGGCCTTCGAGGCGATCGCCGCCCGGCTCGAGCGCGAGGGCAAGGGCCGAAGGGCCGTCCACTACCGGCTGAAGGACTGGGGGGTCTCCCGGCAACGCTACTGGGGAGCGCCCATCCCCGTCATCCACTGCGAGCGCTGCGGCGCCGTGCCGGTGCCGGACGAGGACCTGCCGGTGGAGCTGCCCGAGGACGTCGAAATCGGCGGCGGCGGCTCGCCGCTGGCCGACATGCCGGAGTTTTTCCGGACCGCCTGCCCCGAGTGCGGGGGCGAGGCCGTCCGGGAGACCGACACCTTCGACACCTTCATGGAGTCGTCCTGGTACCACGCCCGCTACACCTGCCGCGACCAGGACGGCGCCATGCTGGACGAGCGGGCCCGCTACTGGCTGCCCGTGGACCAGTACGTCGGCGGCATCGAGCATGCGATCCTGCACCTGCTGTACGCCCGCTTCTACCACCGGCTGTTGCGCGACGAGGGCATGGTCGACGGCGACGAGCCTTTCACGCGCCTGCTGACCCAGGGCATGGTGCTGAACAACGGCCGCAAGATGTCCAAGTCCGAGCGCAACACGGTGGACCCGCTGGACATGATCGAGCGTTACGGCGCCGACACGGTGCGCATGTTCATGCTGTTCGCCTCCGCGCCGGAGCAGTCGCTGGACTGGTCGGACAGCGGCGTGGAGGGCAGTTTCCGGTTCCTGAAGCGCCTCTGGCGAATCGTCGCGGAGCACAGGCCGGAGAGCGCCTCCGGACCGGAGTTCCGGGATTGCGACGAGCGGCAGAAGGCGTTGCGGCGCAAGACGCACGAGACCCTGGAGAAGGTGACCGACGACTACGGCCGGCGCAACATGTTCAACACCGCCATCGCCGCCGTCATGGAGCTGATCAACGCCGCGGCGAAATTCGCGGAAAAGGCGGCGAGCGGGAGCGACCGGCGGGTTCTGCAGGAGGCGCTGGAGTTCAGCGTGCTGATGCTGGCTCCGGTCGCGCCGCATTTCTGCCACGCCGCCTGGCGGCGCCTGGGCCATGAAGGCGCCGTGATGGACGCCCGCTGGCCGCGGCCGGACCCCGAGGCCCTGCGGCGGGAATCGCTGCTGATCGTCCTCCAGGTCAACGGCAAGCTGCGCGGCCGGATCGAGGTGCCGGCGGGCACCGGCAGGGAGGAGATCGAAAAACTGGCGCTGGCGGACGAGCGGGTGCGCCGGTTCGCCGGGGACGGCGAGATCAGCAAGGTCGTCGTCGTGCCCGGACGCCTGGCCAACGTCGTGGTCAAGCCAGCCGCGTCCAAGGCGCGGTAGCCCGCGGTGCCGCCGGCGCGCGCCCTGCCCCCTCTGGCGCTCGCGGCGCTGCTCGCGCTGGGCGCCTGCGGCTTCGCCCTGCGCGGCGCCGACGCCGTCTCCTCGAATTTCAGCGAACTGCGGCTCGATCTCCAGCAGCCCGACGGCGAACTGGCCCGGCTGTTGCGCCGGCGCCTCGAGGCGGCCGGCGTGGATGCGGAGGCCGCCGGCCCCGGCGCGCCGGTGCTGAGCGTCGGCGCCGAGCGGACAAGCGGACGCCCGGTGACGGTCACGCCCCGGGCGCGGGCGGCCCAGATCGAGATCCGTCTGGCCGTCGACATCTCGCTGACGCGCCGGGGGGAGACGCTGATTCCGCTCCAGACCCTCGCGCTGGAGCGCAGCTATTACGAGAGCATCGAGAACATCACAGGCAACCGGGAGGAGGCGGAGATCATCACCGACGAGTTGCGCCGGGACTTGGCGGACCGGATCATGCGGCGGCTGCAGGCGGCGGGGGAGCGGTGAGGGTCCGGGCCGAACAGCTGGGCGGCGCCTTGGACAAGCGGCTCCCGCCCCTTTGCTGGCTGGCGGGCGACGAGATCCTGCTGGTGCAGGAGGCGGCCGACCTGGTCCGCGCCCGCTGCCGGGACCAGGGGTTCACGGAGCGGCAGGTGTTCAGCTTCGAGAGCGGCCCCGCCGACTGGAAAGCGGTCGGCCAGTCCCTGGGCGCGGTCTCCCTGTTCTCGCAGAAAAAGCTGGTCGAGATCCGCCTGGGCGGCGGGCGGGCCGGCGGCGGGGCGAAGCTGGACAAGGCGGGACAGGACGTCCTGCACCGGCACCTGGACGACGCCGGCGACGACCTGGCGGTGCTGGTCCTGAGCCCCCGGCTCGACGCCGCAACCATGAAGACCAAGTGGTTCGGGCGGATCGAGGCGGCCGGGGTCGTCGCGCAGATCTGGCCGGTCAAGCGCGACAGGCTGGGTCCGTGGCTGCGGCAACGGTTGCGCGACCACGGCATCGAGGCGGACCAGGAGGCGTTGCGGCTGCTGACCGACCGGATCGAAGGCAACCTGCTGGCCGCCGTGCAGGAAATCGAAAAACTCAAGCTGATGGCCGGCGCGGACGGGACGGACGTCGTCCGGCTGGATGCGAAGACCGTGATGGAGGCGGTGGCGGAAAGCTCCCGCCTCAGCGTCTACGACATGATCGATGCGGCGCTGAGCGGCGATGCGGCCCGGGGGCAGAAGATACTGGGCAACCTGCGCGCCGAACGGACGGACGCGATGGTGGCGCTGATGGCGGTGGCGCGGGAGCTGCGCAGCCTGCTGCCCATGGTGGAGAAGAAGGAGGACGGCCAGCCCGTCGGCGCCGTCGTGCAGGCGGCGCGGGTCTGGGCCAGCCGCCGGCGGCCGGTCGAAGCCGCCGTCGGCAGGCTGGGCAGCCAGGGGATCTGGCGGATGCTGGACCACGCCCGGCTGATCGACCAGTCCGTCAAGGGCATCTCGCCCATGGACCCTTGGGTGGAGCTGAGCGCGCTGCTGGCCCGGCTGGCGGGCAGGAGCACCGGCACCGGCACCGGCTTCGGCGGCCGTGCGGCCGCGCGGCGCTGAGCCCCGGCTCAGTTCAGGCCCCGGCGCTCCAGCAGCGGCGCGATCTCGGCGTCCCGGCCCCGGAAGTTCCGGTACAGCGTCATGGCGTCCTCGCTGCCGCCCCGCGAGAGCAGGGTCCGGCGGAAGTGGTCGCCGTTCTCCCGCAGCAGCCCACCGCTCTCCTTGAACCACTCCACCGTGTCCGCATCGAGCACCTCGCTCCAGATGTACGAATAATAGCCCGCCGAATAGCCGCCCATGATGTGGGAGAAGTAGGGGCTGCGGTAGCGCGGCGGCACCGTGTCGAGGCGGATGCCGGCCCGTTCCAGGGCCTGCGCCTCGAACGCCATGATCCCGTCCGCGGACGGCACCTGCTCCGGCGTCAGCTGGTGCAGGGCCTGGTCCAGTATCGAGGCGGCCAGGTATTCGGTGGTGGCGAAGCCCTGGTTGAAGGTCTGGGCGGACAGCACCTTGTCCAGCAGCTCCCGCGGCATGGGCTCGCCGGTCTGGTGATGCACCGCGTAATGCTCCAGCACCTCGGGCCACGTGGCCCACATCTCGTAGACCTGGCTGGGGTACTCGACGAAGTCCCGCGGCACGCTGGTGCCGGAGAAGTACGGGTATTCGACGTGGGAGAACATGCCGTGCAGGGCGTGGCCGAATTCGTGGAACAGGGTGTTGACCTCGTCGAAGGTGAGCAGCGTCGGCTCGCCGGCCGGCGGCTTGGTGACGTTGAGGTGGTTGGCGACGACGGGCCGCGTGTTCATCAGCTCGCTCTGGGACACGTAGGCGTTCATCCAGGCGCCGCCGCGCTTGCTCGGGCGCGCGTAGAAATCGGCGATGAACAGCGCGAGCGTGGCGCCGGCGGCGTCGAACACCTCGAACACCCGGACGTCCTCCTGATACACCGGCAGGTCGTCGCGCTCGGCGAAGGTGATGCCGAACAGCCGCTCGGCGGAGTAAAACACCCCGCGCTCCAGCACGTTGTCCAGCTCGAAGTAGGGCCGCAGCTGGCTCTCGTCGAAATCGAAGCGGTCGGCGCGCACCTTCTCGGTGTAGAAGTCCCAGTCCCAGGAGGCCAGCTCGAAGTCCCCGCCCTCCTCCCGGATCATCGCCTGCAGGTCGGCGGCCTCGCGGTTCGCGTTGGCGACCGCCGGCGGCGCCAGCTCCGCCAGGCGCCGGTTGACGGCGTCCACGGTCCGCGCGGTCTGGGTCTCCAGACTGTAGTGGGCGTGGTTGTCGTAGCCCAGCAACCGGGCCCTTTCCGCCCGTAGGCGCAGCACCCGCGAGAGCGGCTCGCGGTTGTCGAACTGCCCGCCGCGGCTGCCCCGGGACAGGGAGGTCGTGTGGATCCGCTCGCGCAACGCGCGGTTCTGCAGGCGCGCCAGCGAGGGCTGGCCGGAGGTGTTCAGCAACGGAATCACGTACCGACCGGGCCGGCCCTGCTGCTCGGCCCGCTCCGCGGCGGCCTCGATCAGCGCCTCGTCGAGGCCGGTCAGCTCCTCCCGGCTCCCGACCACGATGGCGAGCTCGTTGACCTCCCCCAGGACGTTCTGGCTGTACTGGGTCTGCAGGGTCGCGATCTCGGCGTTGATGTCCTTCAGGCGTTGCTGCTGTCCGTCGTCCAGGGCGGCGCCGGCCCGCACGAAGTCGGTGTGGTAGCGCTCCACCAGGCGCCGCGACTCCAGGTTGAGCGTCGAGTCGTCAAGCCGCTCGTGAAGGCTCTTGATGCGCGGATACAGTTCCCGGTTGAGGTAGATGGCGTCCTGATGGGCCGCCAGCCGCGGCGCCATCTCCTGCTCGATCGCCTGGATCCGCTCGTTGGTGTGGGCGCTGGACAGGCTGAAGAACACTCTGGACACCCGATTCAGCAGCTGCCCGGAAAGCTCGAGGGCGCGGACGGTGTTCTCGAAGGTGGGCTCGGCCTCCTGGCCGGCGATGGCCTCCACCTCCGCCAGATGCTCCGCCATGCCGCGCTCGAAGGCCGGCAGGTAGTGGGACTCGTCGATCCGGTCGAATGGCGGATAGAGCAGGTACAGCGGGCTTTCCTCGAAGAAGGGGTTGTCCGCGGCCCGCGCCTGCGCGTCGGTCTCCGCGCCGGGCGCAACGGGGTTTTCCGGCGCGCCGGAATCGGAGCAGGCGGCCATCGCGCCGCACAGTGTCGTCATGGTCAGAACCTTCGCTACTCGCATCATGGGGGCCTCCGCCGTTTCGGTCGCGGGTGAAGAACCGGGCATTTCACACCAAAGCGGAGCCGCGGTCAAGTTGCGGTTTCTGTCGCGCGGCTTCTGTCGTGGTTTCCGTCGTTTTGCGGTTTCCGTCGCACGGCTTCTGTCGCGGTTTCGGCCGAACAAGGCGGTCCGGCGAAAGTCCTATTCAACGACGCCTTCCCGGGTCTCGGCCAGCGCCAGGTCCACCACCGCCCTGAGAGCATCCTTGTCGCCGTCCCCCTCCAGCCTGCGCAGGCGGAAAAGGTCCAGTTGCCGGTCCGCCGCCGCCCCGTCGAGGATGATCCGCGGAATGCGCGCCAGCTCCGCCTCGCAGTCAAGGGCCTGGGCGTCCTCGGCGAGGTCCGCGATCAGGCTCGTCACGAGCTCGCTGATGTCCTTGCGGCTTTTCTCCTCGGTGTCGCCGAAAAACGCCAATACGCCGTAGCGCGACGCCATCCAGCGGTTTTCCGCCAGCAGCTCCGTGGCCGGCTCCGGCGGCAACCCTCCGGCGCGGTCCAGGCGGAGCAGCCGACGCACCAAGCAGGCGTACAGAGCGGCGATGCCGACGGCCTCGTCCAGACGGGGGCAGACGTCGCAGATGCGCATCTCCACCGTGGGAAAGGCCGCGGAGGGGCGTATGTCCCACCACAGCTCGCTGCCGTCCTCGATGAAATCCAGCTCCCGGTACCCCTCGACCAGCGCGTCGAACTCCTTCCCCGAGCCGAGCGGCGGCGGCAGGCTGGTGCGCGGCAGCATGCCGATCAGGTTCAGGCGGCTGGACTTGAAGCCCGTCTCCCGCCCGCTGCTGAAGGGCGACGAGGTCGACAGCGCGTGCAGCAGCGGCAGGTGGCGGCGCATCGCCGTCATCACCCGGACGCGCGAGTCCTTGTCGCCGAATCCGGCGTGCACGTGCATGCCGCCCACCAGAAACCGCCGTACGCTGTCCTGAAAGTCCATCTCGAAGCGCCGGTACCGCTCTTTCGGCGTGGACGACTGGACCCGCCAGTTGGCGAAGGGGTGGGTGGACGAGGCCATGATCGTGGCGCCGAACCGGCCGGCCGCGTCGAGGATCAGGCGGCGGGTCTCGATCAAGGCCTGGCGCAGCTCCGCCACCGACGCGCACACCCGGGTGTTGCTTTCTATCTGGGAGCGCAGGAACTCGTTCACCACCTTGTGCGGTCCCTCGTTCCGCCGGCACAGGTCGAAAATGGCGGGATCCGGGTCGGCCACCAGATCCCGGGTCTCGGGGTCGACCAGGAAAAACTCCTCTTCGATGCCGAGGGTTATGGCGAGCGGGTCACGGTCCGTCACGGCGAATCGGTTCCTTCATTGCAGGCGAAAGGCCGGGCCGCACGCCGTGTCGCCGCGCAGGGGTCCGGGAGATCGCCGGCATTATAGTCGAAATCGCCGTCCGGGGGGCGCCCGCCTGCCTGGCGCCCCCGCCTGGCCGCTCGGTCCGGTCCGCATCCGGCGGCCGCCACGGCTTTCCGCAAGCCGGCTTCGCCTTCTTTCCATCCGCCAGCCGCTTCCGCACCGGTCAGCGGCCGATTACTCTTGCTCATCGGCCGCAGGCTTGGCACCGGCGGCGACGGCGGCGATGGCGTCCAGCTTTTCGCTGATCTCGGGATCAATATCTTCCAGCGGCACATGATCGGCAAGAACGTGATAGCCCGTCCTGCCCGCCAGATCGGGCAGACCGAGTTTTTTGTAGTACAGCCTGAAAACCGGACCAAAAAATTCAGCGCTCACCCTCGTATCCGGACTCCATGGATCGTTTTTCCCAAGAAACTTTATCGCCGCAACGATTTCCTGTATCGATTCTCTCATCGCCATGCACCGATCGTCAATCTCATGCGGAGAAAAGAGCGGCCCCGGCGAAACACTTGTCGCGTCATGTCGCGCATAGCCTACAAGCGTTTCCGGGGTGCAAAGATAGTTTCCGATTTCCCGTCGCCGCCAGAACAAACATTCCAAGCCCTCCCCGTCTTCTTCATCACTCTTGGGACGCTCACCGTCCGAGGAATCGTCGGGGAGGTTAAACAGTGCGGCGCACTTCAGATCGGGGACCGCTTCCTTTAGCCCGTCGAAGTGGAACGATGCCGACCAACGGTCTTTCACGTAATGCACGAAAGGCTTCTTCAACGCACGGTCGGCATCGAAATGATTAAGCCTTGCGGAAAACGCTCTTAGAATTCTCAGATCCCCCGGGCCCTCAAGGTATAGAACCCATCCTTTCTGTGCGGCCAGCATGTAATGATCGTGCCTGATCTCTCCAAGGGATTTCATCAACCGGTTTCCATCACCCGCCATGCGGTGGGGCGACCCCACGAAGGCGATGACCATGTCTCGCCCGACGGCTTCGTTCAGGAGCACTTCCGAATGGCTCGCCGCGATAATCTGGCTGCCGCCGATTGAAGCGATTTCTCCGACCTCGTCGTAGATTTCTCTTTGTCGAAGGATCTCGAGGTGCGCGTCGGGTTCGTCCAACATGATGACGGCGCCCGGGTTGGCATGCATGTAGACAAGGATCAACAGGGTCTGCTGCACTCCTCGGCCGGTGGAGGACAAGTCAAATTCGATGCCGCGCTCGCGGTACCCCATGGTGATTTCTCCCCGCCCCGGAACATGGCGGGGCGTACCCAGCATCGCCCCGAATAAGGCATCGATTTTTTCAACGAGCGTTTCCCACTTGTCGGGATGCTCCTCCGAAATCCTATAACACAGGTTGCGCAACACCTCGGCTGTGCGCCCTTCGCCGATTCTTACATCCACGGAACCCGGATCAAGCCGATCCTCCGTGGCGGCGAGCCCGGACATGGGCGGCAGAAAAGCGACGTTCACTTTCGTCGCCTCCGGCGGGACGGGCATTCGTTCCGAAGACTGTCCGCTTTCACAGCGCAACGGCCGACAGTAAAACGATTCCGCATTGGCGTAATCGAATTCAAGGCCGCACTCCCATTGTTTTCCTCTTGTCACACCCTCGACGACTATATCGATGCGGATGTTTTCCGTAACCGGTTTCCCGCTTTCCTTCCGAACGTTCCTAGTCCGACGCCTATGCCACAGAAGATCGACGGCTGGATGAGGGATGGCGACGAGGTCGCGCCGGTTGACCGTAACGCCTGGGCGCTTCTTCGGGGCGCGCCCGTCGGGATACTTTCCGTGCCACCGCTTCACGCCGACGTTCCACAGAGCCAACGCCTGCATGGCGGCGGTCTTCCCCGAGTTGTTGGGACCGACGAACACCACGCGCTCGCCGAGTTCGATCTTGACCTCGCGGAAGCGCTTGAAGTTGCGGATCGTCAGTTTCGTCAGCATTTGGTTTCAACCGGCGGCGGCCCGATGCGGAATGATACACCGGATGGACCGCCTTTCCGTCCAGACGGGCCGTCAAACGAAGGGGACCCCCGCCCCGTTCCGGCTATTGAAAATAGCCTTGAAAGTAGACCGCCAAAATGGCCAAGGGACAGACGAACTTCACGTACAGGGGCCAGATCTTCCAGAACAGCCCTCTCTCGACGTCCGGAGAGCCCGCCCGGATCTCCTCCAGGATCCCATCCCGGTGCCATATCCAGGCCGCAAAGATGCAGAAGGCGAAGCCCAGCAGGGGCTGGGCGCGCGCGGTCGTGTAATGCACCACCAGATCGAACAGCGCGTCGAAGTTGAATACGATGAGCAGGGAGACGGCCATGACCGCGGCGCCGATGACGATGGCCGCCTTGCGCCGCTCCACCCCGTGGTTCTCCACCCCGTAGGCCACCGGCACCTCCAGCATGGAGATGGACGAGGTGAGCGAGGCGATGGTCATCAGCAGAAAGAAGGCGACCGCAACTAGGATGCCGACCAGCCCCATGGCGTCGAACAGGGCCGGCAGCACGGACACGATCAGCCTCGGGCCGGCGATCAGCGCACCCTCCTCGTCGAAGATCTCCACGCCGTTGCCGAGCGCCACGTACATCGTCGGCAGGATCAGCAGGCCGGCCAGCACGGCGATGCCGACATCCAGCAGGGCCACCAGCGTGCCGGTCACCGGCAGGTTTTCGCCCTTGCTGATGTAGGAGCCGTAGATCAGCATGGTGCCGACGCCGAGCGACAGCGAGAAGAACGCCTGCCCCATGGCGTCCACCAGCAGGGCGGGGTCGGCGATGCGGCCGAAATCCGGGATCAGGTAGACGCGCAGGCCCTCCATGGCGCCGGGCAGGGTCAGCACGTAGCCGATCAGCAACAGCAGGATGACGATCAGGGACGGCATCAGGCGCGAGGCCCACTTCTCGATCCCGTTCTTCACGCCGGCGCTGATGATGTAGACGGTCAGCGCCATGAAGGCCACGACGAACGCGCCGTTTCGCGCCGTCGAGTCCGCGGTCAGCCATCCCGCCGCGCCGTCCATTCCCGCCAGCCGGGCCAGCGGATCGAAGAAGAACGCCATCATCCAGCCGCTGACGATGGCGTAGAAGCTCAGGATCAGGCTGACGGTCGCGATGCCGCCGAAGCCCACCAGGACGGCGAGCCGCCTGCCGTCCTCGTTCGGCGAAATGGATTTCAGGGCGGCGACCGCGTTGGCCCGGGCGTGCCGCCCGATGATGAGCTCCGCCATCAGGGCGGGATAGGCCAGCGCGAAGGCCAGCAGCAGGTAGACGAACAGGAACGCCGCGCCGCCGTTGGACGCGGCGTTGGTCGGAAAGCCCCAGATGTTGCCCAGCCCGACGGCGGAGCCGGAGGCCGCCATCAGAAATCCGAACCTTGAGCTGAACTCCCCGCGCGCGGCCGCCATGCTGCGTTCTCTTGATTGTTGTCGTCGCACGGCGGCCGGCGCCGGGACGGTCCGTCCGTCCCGGCGGATGAACGGCCGCCGGCTACCGCCGGTACGACTCCAGGGTGAATTCGCCCTCGTCCGGATCGGACAGGACGAACACCACGTCGGACACCAAAAACACCTCCCCTCCCCCGTTGACCTCCAGGGTCGGGATCCTCAGCCGTCCGTCCGCCGCGGCGAAGGTGGCGATGCCGGGAAACTCGTCCCGCCGCGGGATCACGCTCTTCATGTTGGCCCTCAGCACCAGCTCCGGCGCCGTCGCGACGGTGCTGAGGTTGAGGCTGGCCAGTTGGGCGCCGCCGTCGACGCTGACGGACGTGATCATCAGTCCGGAGCGGGCCTCGTACACGTGGGGCGCCGCGCTGAAGCGGTCCACGACCTCCATGTTGATGTGGACGAAATTCCGCGGATCGTTGTCGTATGCCGGGGTGAAGTACGGCGTGGACGGCGCCGCCACAGATCCCAAGGAGACGGTGGGAAGGTCGTCGATGGCATCCAGAAGCGTCATGCCCTCCCCCAGCACCTGGCCGAAGACCGTGAATCCGCCGTTGGTGTTGTCGAGGTTCGCGCTGTTGTCGACCAGGTTGACGAACCACTGGCTGGTGGCGCTGTCCGGGTCGCCCGCGACCTTGGCCATGGCGACCGTCCCGCGGACGTTCGAGGCGCCGAATTCGTTGACGACCGGCGGGTCCGTGGGCACCCTGAACACCCCGACGAAGGGCGCGAAATAGAAGCCGCCGCCCTGCACGACGAAATCGTCCACCACCCGGTGCAGGTAGGTGCCGTTGTAGTCGTCGCGCTCGACGTAGTTGAGGAAGTTCCGGACCGTGCGCGGCGCGGAGTCGTCGAGCAACTCCATCGAAAAGTCGCCTATCGACGTGCTGACCCGCACGATCGTGTTGGCGTGGGCGCGCGGGGCGTCCGACAGCCCGGCGACGGCCAGCGCGGCCAGGGCGCAGGCGGCCAGCCGGCGGTTCGGTCTCAGCGGCGTCATCGGTTCGGCGTCCCGGCGGTTCGGCAGGCGGCGAAGGATAGGCCAGACGCCCCCGATGTTCAACCGCCGCGGCTGCGGTACAATCCGCGCCCCGCCGCGGACGGAGGCGTTCATGGCCGCCCCCCCGACAACCGGTGTCGGCATCGACTACGGGACCAGCAACAGCGCCGTCGCGGTTTTCGACGGGCGACGGGTCCGCCTCGCCCGACTGGAGGCCGGGACCGTCTACATGCCGTCCGCCGTCTGCATCGACCGCGGCTTCGGCGTGCGCACGGGCCAGGCCGCTATCGACCGCTACATCGAGAGCAACGCGGGCCGGACCGTGGAGCTGAGCGCGGAGGTGCTGGGCGAGGCCAGCAGCGCCGGGCTGCAGACGGACCTGTCCGGGACGTCCCGGGATCCCGCCGTCGACAAGGTCTACGGCCGCCCGCTGGTCGATGCCGGCCAGACCAGCCGGCTGTTCCGCGGCGTCAAGCGGTTGCTCGGCGACCGGGACGCGTCCCGCCTGATGGTCTTCGACCGCCCGTTCCGCTTGGTGGCCCTCGTCACGCCGGTGCTGGCCCGGATGCGCCGGAGCGTCGAGGCCGCCGCCGCCGGCCGCGACAGCCGCGCCTGCATCGGCCATCCGGTGGATTTCGAGGGCTCCGCGCCGGACCGCAACCGCCGCGCCCTGGAGCGGCTCGACGAGGCCTGCGGGCACGCCGGCATCGAGCGGCGCGGCTGGTGCCCGGAGCCGGTGGCCGCCGCGCTGAGCTACCTCCACGGCCGCCCTTTCTCCGGGGAGGAGACTCTGCTGGTCGTGGACTTCGGCGGCGGCACGCTGGACCTTTGCGCGCTGCGCCGGTTGCGGCGCGGTTTCAGGGTTCTCGCCGTCCGCGGCGTCGCCCTGGGGGGCGACCACATCGACCGGCTGATGTTCCGGGAGTTGCTGTTCCCGCTGCTCGGCAAGGGCGAGATGTGGACGCCGCCCGGCCGGGACCGCGCCGTCGAGACGCCGTTCCCCTTCGAGGATTACGAGGAGCTGCTGCTGAACTGGCCGGTCAGCCACATGCTGAACCAGAACCGCTACACCGCCCCGCTGATGCGGCGCATCGCGGTCGGCGATGCGGCCGCGGAGAAATTCAGGCGGCTGTACGACCTGATCAAGATGAATCACGGCTATCCGGCGTTTCAGGCCCTCAAGGAGCTGAAAGCCGCCCTGTCCGCCGAGACCGCCGCGACGCTGGACATTCCCGATCTCGACATCGAGATCGATGTGAGCCGGGAGCGGTTCGATCGGCTGATCGCGCCGGTGTTGCGGGAGCTGGAGGATGCGGTCGGCGCGCTGCTGGCGGATGCCGGGCTCGAGCCCGGGGACATCGACCTGGTGGCGCGCACGGGCGGCTCGTCGCTGATCCCGGCGGTCAAGCGGCTGTTGGAGCGGCTGTTCCCGGGCAAGATCGTCGAGCACGACCCTTTCACCAGCGTCGCCGCCGGCCTCGCCATCGCCGGCGGCCAGGGGCTGGGCTCCGGCCTCCGCGAAGCTGCCGATGCGGGCGGCGGCGCGGCGACGGCCGGGGGCTTCCGGGGGCGCGATCCGGCCCCCGCGCGGCGCGCGACGGTCGGCTGAGGCTCCGGACGGACGCCATGAACGACGCGCCGAAGCCGGACGGGCCGCGGCTGCGGGCGCTGTTCCCCACCTTCATGAACGAGGCGGTCTGGCCGGGCTTCGCCGCCGAGCGGGACCGGCTCATCGAGCGGGTCTACCGGATCCGCGACGAGGACGAGGCCGGCCGCGAATGGTCGCGGCGGCACTATCCCCACGGCTACACCTCCTACCACAGCCGCGACCGGCTCTACGACGACCCGGCGTTCAGGAACATGGTCGGTTTCATTTTCGACTGCGCCGTCGATTTCGGCCGCCGGCAGTACTGGGACCTCGAGCGCTTCGAGCTGGCCATGACGCAGCTGTTCTGCAACATCAACGGCAAGGACTGCTCGCACCGCGACCACGTCCATCCCTACTCCCAGATCAGCGGCGTGATCTACCTGAAGTGCGATCCCGGCACCTCGGCCATCAGCTTCAACGACCCGCGCACCGCTCGCTGGATGGTGCCGGCGCCTCTCGCCGAGACGCGCTCCGAGAACACCCTGATCACCACGCTCAAGCCGGAGGAGGGGAAGACCTACATGTTCCCGTCCTGGCTCGAGCACGGCGTCGGCCACAACCCCATCGACTCCGACCGGATCTCGATGTCCTACAATTTCGAATTGAGGATGAAGGGCGGTGGGTAGGAAGGAAGCCGTCGCCGGGCGGCGCGGCGCGGGCCTAGGCTGGAAAGTCGATGCCGGCGGACCCTCGGCGGCCGCGCCCGCGCCCGCGCCCGCGGCTTTGCGGACCCCGCCGGCGGAAACCCGTATTTCGGGACCGCCCCCGCGGCGGCCGACCGCCCCCCGCGACCCCATCGTCCTCATTGCGAGGGCCGCCGCCCCGCTCAGCGGCGCGGATCCCGCTCCGGCGGCCCCGCCCCTCCCGCGCGCACCGGAGCCGCAGGGGGCGGATGGGAAGCCCGCCTCCGGAATTATCCTTTTTTGAAATATTCGACGGGGGGGTTATACTCCCCCCCGGAGACCGCAGGCGAAAACGACGATGGCGAGTTCCGCCTTTTCAAAGCGATGCGCGGGCTTCCGCAGGTCGCCGACCAAGCATCGAACGGACCGCCCCGTCACTCGGGGCGAGCCCGCCGACGGGCCGCGAAAGCCCCGGTCGTTCGCTTCGCGGCGCGAAAACGGCGGACACGAGCTCGACGTGAGCGGGGTTCTTGAACCATGCGCCGCCCTTCGAATCGACCCGCATGCGGTCGTTTCCAATCTGGCCGAGGAAAAACACATATGAACATCCTGAACGAATGGGAACTCACCGTCGACACGCTTGTGGATCTGCTGGATGAAAATCCCAGCCTCCGGGGCGTTCTTTTCTGGTACGTCGCCGAACGGAAACTCAAGGAGACCATGACGTCTTTTCCGGGAGTGTCGTACGTCGGAAAGCCCGACGATCATGGCAGCAGCCGGAAAAAGTGGGATTTCCGCATCGCCTATCGCGGCAGGGAATTCCGCGTCGTCTCCAAGCCGCTGCAAAGCAAAAGCATCAGGCGCGACAAGAACAAGAGCGGATGGAGGGGGCGATGCCAGCTCGACGCCGGCGACAGAAGAGCCGTCGCATTGCCCAGCGGCAGGGAATTGGACACCACGCTGTTGCCGCGCGGAGAGTTCGATATTCTCGCGGTCAATTGCTACGCGGTCGAACGCGAATGGAAGTTCCTGTTCGCGCGCAACAGCGAACTGCCGCACCCCACCCACAGAATGCACTCGCTCGAGGCTCGACGGAATCTGATCGCCAGTTCGGTTCCGGTTTCCCTTCCTCCGAAGCCGCCTTTCCACGACAACCTGAAAAAGCTTCTCGACGGACTGGTCGCGGACGGCGCGGGCTCCGTCTCCCGCGCGTCGCGCCGCCGCTGACCCGCCTTTTCAACGAATGCCGAAAAACGCGGGCCGATCCGGCTCCCGACAGCGGGACTGAACGGGTCAGAACTGCCACAGCGCCCTGATGTACCAGCGCCGCCCGCGCGGGTCGAACACCGTCGCGTCGTAGTTCAGGCCGCCGGTCTCGCGGTACGGAAGATCCTCGTCCAGCAGGTCGATGACGCCCAGCGTGAACACCGTCGTGCCCCACGACTCGTTGCCCCAAGTGTGGGCGTAGCGGTACTGCATGTCCCAGGTCGAGTAGCTGTCGACCTTGCGCCGCAACAGCGTACGTTCGAAGTCGTTCGCGGTCTCGTACTCGACATCGTACTGCAGATCCTGATAAGAGCCGATGTGCCGGTTGATCAGGGTCAGGCCGTGATTGTCCTGCTGCCAGTTGAAGGTGAGGTTCCCCTTGTTGTCCGGCAACGAACGGACGTGCAGGCCGTTGCCGCTGGTGCCGGCCGCGTTGAAGATCCCGGTGTCCACCAGGCCCAGCTCCAGCCCCGGCACACCGAGCAGCTTGTACTGGCGCACATGCGTGTAGTCGGTGCTGATGCGGAAGCGGCCGTAGTCGTTGTCCCAAGTGTAGCCGATCTTCACGTCGGCGCCGTCCGCCTCGATCCGGCCCGCGTTGATCGCCCGCAGAGTCAGCGTGATCAGGGACGCGTTCGGGCTGTTTTGCGACCGCTGGATGCCCGAGACCCCGTCGTACAACCGGGGGTCCACGACGCAGTCGAGCCGCTCCTCCGAATCCCGGCCGTGCATCGCCTCCAGTTCCTGGGGATTGCATGGCGTGTAGGGCATCGCCGCGGTGAGGCTGATGGTATCCAACAGCACATAGTTGCTGGGATCGTCCCTGACGGCGAGGAACCTTTCGATCTCCGGCTGCACCGCGGTGATGCCCGGCTCCGGCAACACCCGGTCCTCCACCTCGAAACGCCAGAAGTCCGCCTGGACGCTCAAGCCATCAAGATCGCCTGCCGGCGTCCAGATGAAGCCCGCCGAGTAGGTGTCCGCGTACTCGTTGCCCACGTTCGGCGCCGGCCCGCCGAGGGTGTACGTGAATTCCGACTCGCCGTTTTCCGGGGTTGGGTCGACCAGTCCGGCGCGCACGGCCTGGTTCGAGATCGGATCGCGGAACACGGTGCTGCTGGCCTCCAGCCCCTCCTCCACGATGCCGATGTTCGGGGCGCGGAAGGACTGCGACCAAGACGCCCGCAACAGCAACTCGTCGGCCGGACGCCAGCTGAGCGCGACCTTCGGCGACACCTCGGAACCGATGTTGCCGCCGTAGTCCTCCCAGCGCACCGCGATCTGCGACTCGAATCCCTCCCAGAAAGGCAGAGAGAACTCCGTGAACACCGCGCTGGTCGAGCGCGTGTTGTCGTAGTTGAATATGCACTGGGAGCATTCGAGGTTGTTGCTCACATAGTGATACTCGTTCGGCATGCCGTTGTCGTCGTAGCCTAGGATGCGGCGCGGCAGTCCCGGGTCGTTGATCTCCGGCGCGATGGACTTGGCGTTCCGCTCGCGCCACTGAACGCCCGCCGCGAACGCCGCCTCGCCGCCGGCTAGGTCGAACATGCCGCCGGCGACGACGGCGTCGAAGACCGCCAGCTTGTTCCGCTTGTCGGCCCGCAACACGGTCAGGTTCATCCAGTCCATCAGCGCCGGATCGTTCGCCAGCTCCGGATTGGTCAGCTGCGTGAGGAACGGGTTGTAGAACATGCATCCGCCCTGGCCGTGGTTGTTGCTGGTCAGCGCCAGGGACAGGTTTTCGCGGGTGGTGAACACGTAGCCCGGGAAGAAGGTCTGAGTGAAGGCGTTGTTGTACCAGTTCCATGCCGACGGCAGCACCGGGCCGAAGGCGGGGACGTTCAGCGCACTGGCGAAGTCGAAATCCGGCACGCCGTTGGGCGTGCAGCCCGGGCCGCCCAGCCCGTTGGCCGCCAGTTCCGAGCGGTCCCGGTTGAAGGTCTGGTAGCTCTGCTCGTTGCTGGTGCTGGACCAGGAGTAGCCCACGTCGTACGACCACTCCCGCTCGTTCATCGGGAAATCGCCCCGCATGCCCATCTGCACCAGCGAGGACGAGGTCTTGGTGAAATTGGAGCGGATGCCGTCGCGGGGGATGTTGTCCCGTATGTTCGCGTAGAAGGCCGTGTTGATGCCGCCGTTCTCCATCGACACCGGCGCGTTGGGGATGCTCTCGGGACGGGTCAGGCCGACCCGGTCGGCGAAGTATCCGAGCGTCATGGTCTGGCCGACCGCCTGGCCGCCGGTGGCCGCCGTGCCGACGAAGGCGCCGGGCTGGGCCAGAAACACCGTGGGGCCGCGGCTGGTGCCGGAGCCGCCGGTGTTGTTCAGCCCGCCGCCCTCGAGGATGATCTCGTTCTCCGAATGGTTGGCGAAGGCGTAGAACTCGGCCGACTCGCTGAAGGTGTGGTCGAAGGCGGCCGCGAAACTGGTGCGCTCCGTGTCGCGGGCCAGGAAATTGAACCTCGTCACGTCCTCCCGGCAGGTGCCGCTCCGCTCGCCGCGGTTTTCCCGCAACGTTCCGATACGGAAGGGAATGCCCGTCGTGCCCGCCAGGCTTTCGCACAGCGGATCGGAGAAGATCGGAGTCGATTGCCCGCCCTCCGCGACGTTCATCGCCGTGACCGCCTGGTTGAGGTAGGCGGGGTTGACGTTGGCGCCGAAAGCCGGCGATGCCACCACCCCGGCGCTCGCTATCGACGCGACCGTTCCCAGAAATTCCGAGTTCTGGTCGATGTGGTTGCCGTACTTCGCCTCGACCTTGTCCCGCTCGAAGCGTTCGGCCGACACGACGAAATGCGTGTCGCCGCTGTCGCTGGACCAGCCCCAGATGCCGCTGACGGTGCTGTCGTAGGCGTCGTCGGCCGCATGCACGCCCTGCAGGTCGCCGTACAGCTCCAGGCCCTCGAAGTCGGTGCGCATGACGATGTTGACCACGCCGGCCACCGCGTCGGCGCCGTACAGGGCCGAGCCGCCGTCCGTCAGCACCTCGATGCGGTCGGTCATGACGATCGGGATGGCGTTGATGTTGACGAACTCGCCACCGGTGCTGGTCTCGCCGGCGGCCGGCGCCATGCGCTTGCCGTTGATCAGGGTGAGGGTGGAGTTCTCGCCCAGGTTGCGCAGGTTGACCTGCGCCGTGCCTTCCACCTGCGAGCGTTCGCCGGCGCCCGAGTTGGCGAAGGATCCGGAGTTGACCTCCAGGTTCTTGATCACGTCCCAGATGATGGCGGCGCCCTGCGCCTCGATGGAGCTCCGGTCGACCACCTGGACCGGCGACGGCGCGTCCAGCGGCGTGCCCCGGATGAAGGAGCCGATCACCACGACCTCCTCGATGTCCTCCTCGGCCTGCTGCGCCGCGGCGGTGACGGAAACGCCGGCCAGGACGGCGGCGGCGATGGCCTTGCGTTTGCTGGGAAAATTCCTGCGCATGTCTCTCTCCCCTCGTGTGGAGTCCGAAAGCGGCCCTTCT
This sequence comes from uncultured Pseudohongiella sp., assembly GCA_964434395.1. Taxonomy (GTDB): domain Bacteria; phylum Pseudomonadota; class Gammaproteobacteria; order Pseudomonadales; family Pseudohongiellaceae; genus UBA9145. Next base: position 231 of record CAYSVD010000261.1, on the reverse strand, counting down.
CCGCGGGCCTTTGCCGGTCCGGCGTCCCCGGAACCTTGGAAATCCACGGCCCGGGGCGTTCAGGGCGGCGATGGTAACCATTTTCCGTCGGCGGGGGCAAGCCCGCTCGACGGCCCTGTTCGACGGCCCAAATTCCCGCCCGGATCCCCGCGGCCCGGCACCCCGGCGGCGGAGCGGCCCTTTCCTGTCATACTCCGCCGGCCCCTTCCGCCACGGAGACCCGCCATGCGC
>CAYSVD010000260.1:0-15845 GCA_964434395.1 uncultured Pseudohongiella sp. | reverse complement strand
ACCTCGAACAGTCCGGCCGCGCCCATGCCGCCGCCGACGCACATGGTGCACACGACGCGCTTGGCCTTGCGCCGCCGGCCCTCGATCAGGGCGTGCCCCACCATGCGCGCGCCGCTCATGCCGTAGGGGTGGCCGATGGAGATGGCCCCGCCGTTGACGTTCAGCAGCTCGTCGGGGATGCCCAGGACGTCGCGGCAGTGGAGCACCTGCACCGCGAAGGCCTCGTTCAGCTCCCACAGGTCGATGTCGTCCATGGACAGGCCGAAGCGCTCGAGCAGCTTCGGCACCGCCTTGACCGGCCCGATGCCCATCTCGTCGGGATCCACCCCCGCCGCCGCCATGCCGCGGCAGGCGCCGAGGGGCTCCAGGCCCTTGCGCTCGGCGAGCTTGGCGTCCATCACCACGCAGGCCGCCGCGCCGTCGGAAAGCTGGCTGGCGTTGCCGGCGGTGATCGTCCCGCCCTCGAACACGGTCTTGAGTCCGGCCAGCCCCTCCGGGGTGGTGTCGGGGCGGTTGCCCTGGTCCTTGTCCAGCGTCACCTCGCGCGTCTCGGTCCGGCCGGTCTCCTTGTCGACGAGCAGCATCTTCGAGGGCAGGGGCGCCAGCTCCTCGTCGAAGGCGCCGGCCCGCTGGGCGGCGGCGGTGCGCCGCTGGCTCCGCAGGGCGTACTCGTCCTGCCGCTCCCGGCCGATGCCGTAGCGCTTCGCCACCACCTCGGCGGTCTCCAGCATGGACATGTAGGCGTGTTCGGACTTCCCGGCCACCGCGGGGCTCTGGGCCCGGTGGCTGTTGCGGTGCTCGTTCTGGACCAGGCTGATGGACTCCAGGCCGCCGCCCACCACCACGGGCATGTTGTCCTGCGTCACCTGCTTGGCGGCGGTCAGGATGGCCATCATGCCGGAGGCGCACTGGCGGTCGATGCTCATGCCGGCGACCGAGCTGGGCAGGCCCGCGGCCACCCCGGCGGTGCGGCCGATGTTGTAGCCGGACGAGCCCTGCTGCATGGCGCAGCCCATGACCACGTCGTCCACCTCGCCCGGCTCGATGCCGGCGCGGCGGACCGCCTCGGCGATCGCATGGCCGCCCAGCACCGGCGCGTCGGTGTCGTTGAAGGCGCCGCGGTAGGCCTTGCCGATGGGGGTGCGGGCGGTGGACACGATGACGGCTTCCCGTTTCATTTGCTGCTCCTTTCGCGTTGCTTGGGGGTTGTCCGCTTGGGGGCCGCCCGCTTGGCCCGAGGCCGCGCCGGGCCGGCGGTCTTTTTCCGGTCCGCCCCGGCGCGGGGCTTCCGGCTCCTTCTTCGCTGGGCGGCGTCGTCCATGCTTCCCATGAGGACGAGATGGTCGTTTTCGAGCACGTCGGTCACGAAGAAATGCTCCTCGGTCCGGCGCTCGGCGAAATCTCTGCGGGTGTAGAGCATCGGGCTGATTTTCCGGGCGAGACTCGCCTCGACCGGGGCGAGGGTCGAATACAGCTCATCCAGAAGCAGGCCGTCGGCGACGACGAGGAGGTCGATGTCGCTGTTCGCCGTGTCAGTTCCCTTCGCCACGGAGCCGTAGAGCAGGGCGAGCGCGATTCTTTCGGCGAGCGGCGCCAGCGCGCGGCGAATAGGCTCCACCATGGCGACGGTTTTGCGCACCAGCGCGCGCAACTCCTCGAACACGGGACACTCGGGGTTGGCCTGGTAGTGCTTTTGCCTGCCGACCCGTCTGACCGTGACCAGGCCGCTGGTGTATAGGCGGGCGACCTCGCGTTGCACGGCCCCGGAGCCGGAGCCGGTGATGTCGACCAGCTCGCTGAGGAAAAAACTGCGGGACGGCTGGCCGTACAACAAGGCCAGCACCCGTTGCTGGGTGGTGGTGAACAGCGCGTCCGCCAAGGATGTCGGCCCGCCCGCCCGCCCGTCGGGCGCCCGCCGGCGGGCCGGAAGAATCATGGTCGCGTTTCCCATGGCGGGCATTATGCCACCCTCATGGGGCAGGTAGGAGCGCCGCCGCGCCGCGGCGCCGACCCCGTCCTCGTCGGGAGCGCGCTTCGCCAGCCCCGCCAGCGGCCGGGAGGGTCAAGACGATGTTTTTTCCCATAATGGGCATTATAACGCCTTAATTGGGCAGGTTGCAAGCGCCGCATCCGTTTCTGCCGCGTCCGTTTTTGCGCCGGCTCCGTCCCGGCCCCGTCCCGCCGCGCACCCGGGCCTACTGCCGGGCGACCAGTCCGACGAGCGCCTCGATCGCGTCCCGCGCCAGCTGCGCCATCTCCGCGTCGCTACGGTCCTGGATCGGATGGGGGACGAACACCGACGCGGGACGGATGCCCAGCGAGCGGCTCTGGGCCTCGGCCGCCTCCACGAACTCGCTGGAGGCGACGAAGCCAGCCGGCGTGCCGCGGCTTTCCAGGTCCATGATGTCATGCAAACTGCACGACGTGCACGAGCCTCAGTCGGCCAAGGCCTCGATGACCGCGTCGCACTCCAGGCTGATCCGCTGCGTGAGCGCCGCCGGCGCCACCCGCGTGAAGGTGGGCTTGGTGTAGCGCAGCACGACGGCGCCGAGCGCCGTCAGATGCCGCTCCGCCTCGTCCAGGAACTCCCGGCCGCGGGGCTTGGAGATGTCGAGCAGCCCGACGGTGGCGCCGGCCAGTCCGGCCAGCCGTGGCAACGGCCGGCGCTCGGCCGGTCCGGTCTCCGCCGTGGGGTCCAAAAGGGTCGTTTCGCTGTTCATGGCGCTCCTCCCGGTGGGGCGATGGTCTGGGACACCAGCTGGCTGCCGCGCTCGCCGGCGGCCACCCAGCCGCTGATGATAGCCGAAAACATGCCGGCGCCGCCGCCGGCGGTCGCGATGTGCAGCCCGTCGTCGCGGAACTTGCTCAGGAGCTTGTCCCGCATCCCGTCCGGCATGCCTTCGGCCATGCCGCCCACGCCGCAGGCCAGCTCGCCGCCGGGCACGGTCAACTCGTCGAACAGCGCCTGCCGGAGGCGTCCCTTGCTCCACCCGCCCTCGCGGAAGACGCGGCGGTGTTCGGGGCTGACCACCAGGACGGCGTCGGCGATGCCGAACTTCTTCACATGGGCCACCGCGCGCAGGCTGGCGGCCAGGCTTTTGGCCAGCGACTCCGGCGTCCGGGACAGCTGGTCCACCACCGGCTGCAGGCCGTCCCCGGCGAACAGGCTGACCACCGAGTCGTCCCGGCCGAACCCCCGGTCCATGGCCAGCGACGGCCAGTCCGGATCGGACTCGTCCTCGGCGAAGCAGTAGGTGTACTTGCCGGGGTTGCCCAGGGTCGCCCGGTCGATGCCGCCGGGCGCGCCGCCGCCGACGTTGCGGACCAGCAACTGCAGCGAGCGGCCGATGGCGGCGTTGGCGCGGCAGCCCTGGCCGAGGGCGTTGACCCCGGAGTTGACGCCGATGCGCCGCCCCTCCGGTCCGTTGACGATGACGACGGGCGAGGAGAAGTAGGTGGTGCACAGCAGGCCGTGCAGGCAGAAGCGGTCCTCGAGGGCGGCGGCCACCACCGCCAGCACGGTGGGGAAATGCTCCGGCCGGCAGCCGGCAATCACGGCGTTGATGGCCACCTTCTCGACCGTGCAGGGCGCCCGGTCGGGCGGCACCGCGCCGACGATCTCCTCCGGCGCGCGCCCGGCCCCCGCCAGGCAGCGCAGCACCCGCTCGGGGGTGGGCGGCACCACCGGCAGGCCGTCGGTCCAGCCCCGCTCGAAGCAGCTTTCCATCGCGTCCTCGTCCCCGCCCAGCGCGATCCGGCGGGCTCGCAGCCGTCCGCCGTCGAAGCGCAGCGCCAGCCGCTCCTCCATGCCCGGCTCCAGGGTCCGCGAGCCGCATCCGGGCTTGAACCCGGCCAGCCCCTCGCCGAGATCCCCGATGCCGGTGAGGCCGCGCCATTCGTCGCGGCTCCAGCCGACCGCGCGGGTTTCTCCGCCGTCCGGGTCGCGGCGGATCAGGGTGGGCACGGTCTCGATCCGCCGGCGCCAGGAGAACTCCAGGGAGGAGTCGTCGATGCGGTCCTCGACCGCGGCGGGAAAGGAGGGATCGTCCTGCACGTACAGGCTGAAGCGGCCCCCGAACCGTTTCGCCAGCCGCTCGATGACCGGCTCGATCATGACGCAGGTGGGGCAGTCCTTCTTCACCACCAGCGACCACGAGGCGGCCCCGCTCACGCGCCGTCCTCCCCGCTCGCCGCGGCCCGCGCGTCCATCAGTAGATGAACCCCAGGGTGCAGATGCCGACCAGGATGTTGATCACCATGAAGACCGAAGAGGTGCGCGACATGACCTTCCACAGCTGCGGCCCGCGGTAGGCGGCCCGGACGCCGGCGACGAGCGCGAAGGTCCAGGCCAGCATGGCCGCGGCCATGGCCAGGTACGAAAGCCAGCGCCCCTCGTCCACCGCCCGGCCGCCCAGCGCGAAGAACAGCCCGCATCCGGCGAGGTACAGCATCCAGCAGACGGCGGCGAGGCCGTGCTCCCGCGCCGTCAGGCGCTCCACGAGGGAGCGCCCGCCCGGACCCCGCGCGTCCGTCGTCGTGTCCGGCACATCAGCGTTCCGAAGCCGCGTCGCGGGCGAGTGTAGCGCACCCGGCGGGCCGGCGGAACGGCCCGCGCGCTTCGGGTAGGATGCCGCTCCTCCCGTCCGGAAGCCCGCGATGGCCGATCCCGTCCCGCCCCGCATCGACTTCGGCGGCCGCGGTCCGGCGTTGCTGTTCGCCTCCGCCAACGGCTTTCCGCCGGGAACCTACCGGGCGTTGCTGGAGCGGCTCGGGCGGGCGGGCCGGGTGACGGCGGTCCTGCACCGCCCGCTGTGGACGCCGCCCGGGGATCCGGCGGGCCTTCGCTCCTGGACCGTGTTCGGCGAGGATCTGGCGCGGCTGGCGGCCTCGCTGCCCGGGCCGGTGACGGGCGTCGGCCATTCCATGGGGGCGACGGCGCTCGCGCTGGCGGCGCTGGCCCGTCCGGAACTGTTCAGCCGCATCGCGCTGGTGGAGCCGGTGCTGATGCCGCTGTCCTACCACTTCGCCCTGAGGCTGTTCGGACCGCGGATCCCGCTGATCCGGCGGACCCTGGCGCGGCGGACGCACTGGCCGGACCGACGGGCGGCCTTCGCGCATTTCCGGGCGAAGAAGGTGTTCGCGGGACTTGGCGACGAAGTGCTCGGGGACTACGTCGACAGCGGATTGGCGGACGACGGGCGGGGCGGGCTGACCCTGGCCTGGAGCCGGGAATGGGAGGCGCGCTGCTACGCCAGGGCGTACCGGCTGCTGCCGGAGTTGCCGCGCCTCGAGACGCCGGCGCTGGGCGCGCGCGGCGCGCGCTCCGACACGGTTTCGCCCCGGGCCTGGGCCCGCTGGCGGCGTAGCTGTCCCGGCCACGCGTTCGCGGCCGTCGAGGACGCCGGGCATCTGCTGCCGCTCGAGCGGCCGGAGCGGCTGGCCGAGATCATTCTGGACTGGGCCGGTTCCTGAGCGCGACCTCCTCGAAGACCGGATACTTGCGGCCGGTCATCCGCCGGTTGGAGATGTCGTCGGCCAGCGCCCGGTACAGCGCCTCGTAGCCGTCGTCGTCCTCGACGACGAGGCTCTTTTTGTTGTGGCTGAGGCTTCCGGTCTTGGCGTCCGCGCCCCAGAACACGTCGATGGGCGGAGCGGTTCCGGCGCCCAGCGCGTCCTCCGTCATCGCCTGCAGCCGCCGGACCGCCTCCCGCTTCGGCAGGCGGAGGAACTCGCCGCAGTCCAGGTCCCCGATCCGGACGGTCCGGTCGTCCGCCCCGCGCGGCGCCCGCGCCCTGAGGATGAAGGCGTTTCCGCCGCAGAAGGGCGGAAACCTGAGGAGCTCGTGTCCGGGGTCGCTGAGCCGCACGGCCTGGAACAGGTCGTCCACCTTCACGCCGCGCCGGTTCCGGTATTCCGGCTTGGCCCGCAGGTTCTCCCAGTGATCGATCGAGATGACCGTGACGACCTGCCGGTCCTTGACGTCGAAGACCATGATGAAGAACCCGCCGTCCCGCGCGCCGAAGTGCAGCAGGCTGAGAAGGTTGGAGCCGGTCTCCTGGGTGATGAGGACGAAGCGGTTCTCCCGCAGGGCCGCGGCGACGTCCGCTTCGCTCATGTCGGTTCGTTCGGCCAGCCGCTCCCTGCCGTGGAGGGTGAACCGCAGATCCGCCCACAGGTGGTCCGTCCTCATCGCGCCCTCCTCGTCCCGTTCCTTTCGGCGCCGGTCGGTCCGCGCCGGTTGCGCGCCTGCCGCGCGATCTTCGCGCCGATCGGTTCGCGCATCAAGGTCGCGGGGCGCCTGCGGCGCGTCCGCCGCTGTAACCTCCGGCGGACGCGCAACCTCTAAACTTTACAGCGGAACGCCTCGCGGCGGGCGGGGCGCGGACGGGGGCTTGCCTTGCCGCGGGAGACGGAGCGGGAGACGGAGCGGGAGACGGAACGGGAGCTGGTGGCGTCGGCCCAGGCCGGCGACGCGGCGGCCTTCGAGCGGCTGGTGCGCCCGATGGAGTCCCGGATGCTGGCGGTTGCGGCGGGCTTCGCCCATACGCCGGCCGACGCCGACGACATCTACCAGGACGCCATGCTGGCCGCCTACCGGGCGTTGCCGAAGTTCAAGGCGGAAAGCCGGTTCGGCACCTGGCTGCACCGGATCGTGGTGAACACGGCCCTGTCGAACCGGCGCCGGCTGCAGCGCGCCTGGCGCAAGCTGGCGGCGGTCCGGGAGGAGTGCGAGCGCGAGGAGCGGTACATCGCGCCGGACTCCCCGGAGTCGGCGTTGCTGAACAGCGAGCTGAGCGCGCGGATCAACGAGGCGCTGAACGCGCTGACGGACAAGGAGCGCATGGCCTTCGTGCTGTGCCACCAGCAGGGATTCAGGATCGGCGAGGCGGCCGAGATCACGGGCAGCACGGACGGCGCGGTGAAGGTGGCGCTGTTCCGGGCGAGGGAAAAACTGAAGGTCCGCCTGGGCGCGTGGCGCTAGGGCGGCGAGAGAGGAGGCGGCGATGAGCGCGGACAGGCGGGAGGCGCCCCGGCAGCGGGCGGTCCGTTATCTTTACGGCGGCATGACGGCCGCCGAGCGCGAGGGGTTCGAGCGGGCGGCGGCGGACGATCCCGCGCTGGGGGCCCTGCTGGAGGAGGAGCGGGCCCTCGACGGCGTCCTGCCGCGGGGCGCGGCGCCGCTGATCGACGGGGAGCGGATCCGGGACAACCGCCGCCGGCTGGCGCGCCGGCTGCGCCGGCGGGGACCGCTCGGGCGGCCCCTGGGGCCCCTGGGCGCCGTCCTGCAGGGGGCGGCGCTGGCCGCCGCCTTCGCGCTGGGGGTGATGGTCGCCGCCCCGGGAGGCCCCGGCGGAGCGCCGGCGGCCGCGCCGCCGCTGGCGCTGGTGGGCGCGGACGACTACGAGATCCACGAGCTCGGCGTGGACCGCTTCGATGCGGCGACCGGCGAGGTCGAGTTGTCCTTCGCGCTGGCCGCCCGGACCCGGCTGGCCGGCAACGTCGCCGACCGGGACATCCGCCGGTTGCTGGCGGCGGCCCTGCGCGACGACATCGACAGCGCGGCGCGGCTGGAGACCCTCGGCGTCCTGCGGCCGGCGGCGGACGCGGACGCGGCGGTCCGCGACGCGCTGATCCATGTGCTGGCCAACGATCCCAATCCCGGGGTGCGCTACCAGGCGGTGCGCTCGCTCGCCGTGCTGGCCGACCGCGAGTCCGCGCGCGGCGCCCTGCGCCGCGCCCTGCGCGAGGACGCGAACCCGGGGGTCCGGGTCGAGGCCTTCGACGCCCTGGGCGGCCGCCTCGACGAGCCGACCCTGACGCTGTTCCGCGAGCGGATGGAGGCGGACGGCAACGAGTACATCAGAACCCGGGCCCGGTCCATCGTCGAGGAGCGCGCGGACGCGGGCCCGGTGATGTAGGCCGACAGAAAGGAGACGCCATCATGAACAACCGCAAGACCATGAACCGCAAGACCATGCTGCTGGCGTGCGCGGCGCTGTCCGCGGGCGCCGGGGCCCAATCCGGCGACATCGACCGGGAATTCGATGTGGGCCGGGGAGGCCTCCTGACGGTGGAGAGCGACGCCGGCTCCATCACGGTCGGCGTCTGGGACCGCGACGCGGTCCGGGTGCGGATCGTCGACACCGAGGGCTTCGAGATCGAGCTGGACCACCGGGGCGACGACGTGGCGGTGACGGCCGAGGCCGAGCGCGGCGGCTGGTTCGGCGGCCGGCGCCGGTCCGACATCGCGTTCGTCTTCGACGTGCCGGCGGTCTACGACCTGGATCTGAACACCGGCGGCGGGCGAATCGAGGTGGGCCCCGTCGCCGGCGACGTGGCGGCGGACACCTCCGGCGGCGCCGTCGTGATCGGCGCGGTGACCGGCGACGTGAGGGCGGACACCTCGGGGGGGCGGATCGAGATCGGCGACGTGGACGGCGACGTGGCGGCGGACACCTCCGGCGGACGCATCGAGATCGGCCATGTCACCGGCGGCGTGGAGGCCGACACCTCCGGCGGCGGCATCTCCATCGCCGGCGCCGGCGGCGACATGCGGGCGGACACCTCCGGCGGCGGCATCACGGTGGGCGAGGGCGGCGGCCGGGTCCATCTGGAGACCTCCGGCGGCACCATCCGGGCGGCCTGGGCCGCCGGGCCGGTGATCGCCGACACCTCCGGCGGCAACATCCACCTCGCCGGCAGCGCGACCAGCGTGGAGGCCGACACCTCCGGCGGCAACATCACGGTGGAGCGCAGCGACGGGCCGGTCGTCGCCGACACGGCCGGCGGCTCCATCACCATCCGCCGGGCGGCGGGCCCGGTCCGGGCCGACACGGCCGGCGGGCGTATCGATGCCGAGCTGGCGGCGGACGGCCCGGGCGGTCCGGTGGAGCTGGAGACGGCCGGCGGCGACGTGACCGTGCGCGTTCCGGAAGGCCGCGCCGCCACCGTCGCGGCGGAGCTGGAGGTGTCGCGCCGCGCCCGGCGCGACTACCGCATCTACACGGACTTTCCGCTGACCATCCGGGAGGACGACGGCGACGTGATCGGGCGGGGCGACATCGACGGCGGCGGCGACAGGATCCATCTGCGCACCGTCAACAGCGACATCCACATCCTGCGGGCCGGGAACCGGTAGCCAAGCCGGCCTCGTCGCGCCGATGCTCCGCCGTTCCGCACCCGACGAGAACGAGCGGCCCGCCGGCATCCGACCGGCTGGGCCTTATCGGTCTTTCACGCCGTTCCTTCGTCGCCCGTGCCGGTCCTGTCGATGCGGCCCCGGAGATGATTGTGTCGTCGTGGCCGCCTTCGGAGGAAGGCTAAAGGCTTCGCGCCAACTCGCCAAAAGCCACCTTGAGCGCGTCTTCCCGCCAGGGGCGGAAACGGGACAACAGTTTCTCTTGATCCTCCTTGTATGAAAAAATAAATCCTTCGTCCGTCACGGGCACCAAGCGGAAATGCATCCCCCCGTCCTTATCGGGATCCTTGTGCCTAAACTCCATAAATGGAGCGCAGACGAGGACGCCGTCAAACGAATGTCCTATTCCGTGAACAGAGAAAACCAACTTGCAAGCCCGGTGTTGCCAGTACATGTCCAAGGACACCCACGACCGGTATTCGCTAAAATCCGCGGAATAACCGAGATGGCTGTTGGCGTTTTCCATAATTTGCGAATCGTAATAATCATCTGTCGCGTTTTGCTCCGCTTGAAATACGCTGGCGCGCGCTTCTTTGCGCGAAAACCCCCTGCCGGCGGATGCTTTTTGGAGACTTTCGACTATGGTCGGCATCACTTCTTCCAGCCGTTGGTAAATATTGCTTTCCATAGCATGGGCGTATTTGACGACTTCCGAGAAACTGGAGCGTTTCTTTTTTCCTGCCTGTTCCGCCGCCCTCAACAAACCGCTAAGAGCCGCGTCCGCATCTTCCAGAACCTCCGATATTTCTCTTGCGTTTCGGAACCGTTTGATTTGCAGTTTGACGATCAAGTCGACCAAAGGCTTCAGGTCGCCTTCATCAGCCGTTCTCAGAGCATTGAGATATGCGTCCCTGTCGTCGCGGGTCACCACTAACGGGAACAGGCCGTCCTTTATGAGAACCAGAGAAGCGATGGCGCGCGCGATCCGGCCATTGCCATCTTGGAACGGATGTATCTGCGTGAAACGATGATGCAACCATGCGGCCTGCACTTCGCTGGGCGCCCCAGCCGCCGCATGTTCGGTGTGCATCGCGCACAGCCTGTCCATTTCACTGCCGACATGCTCTGGAGGACAATAGCGGTAGGTGACCCCGCCGCGCTCGGGGTAATTGGGATGCTCTTTCCATGCCCCTCTGATCAATGGCACCTCCACTGCTCGTCCGTGAGGATCAACACCTTCCACCGTTCGCTGGCTCCGCAGCAGCGTCGCATGGAGTTCTTTTATGTAAGATGTGGTCAGGTTGCGTTCGTCCTTGACAAAAGCGAAGACGCCTTCTATCGCATTCTTTTGGTCGTTGAGAATTTGGATGACGTATTCTTTTGGCTTGTTTGTGGAGCCATGACTCAAAAGGTCGGCCTTGAACCCGTGCTCAATCAGCATTTGCGTGACGCCCCGGTCGATATCGTAAAGATTTTCAATAATGCCTGTTTCAATAGCCCATTCCCGGTTCAGTTTTTCCTCGAATTTCCGCAATTGCTCAGTGCCTTTGAGTCGTTCACGCTGATCCGACCAGACCGCCTTGATGCCGGGGATCTCGGATGCACCAAGATCGTCAGGGTCAGACTCTACATTTGTAATGCCGGTGTCCGGCTTCCAGATGAAATGGTTTTTCTGATCATTCATGGCGCATTTTCTTATGGATTGATGGAAGTGGCGAATTACCCGTTTTCGTTGATGGCCCGCCGAGACCCGGAGCCGTCGCTCGCGCGGGCGGTTACGACAATGCCGGCGACGAGTTCGGCATTGCGTTCAAGGTCGCCGCCGCCGCGGGCGTCTAGGCGGCTGCGGACGGCATCGGCGGAGGCCTGGGCCAGGATCTCGGTTTCGAGGTCGCCGAACGTTTCGCGGCGGTGGGTTCGCAGAGCCTCCATGGGCGCTCCTGTTGTTCGCGGGGGGCCAATTGTGCGCGGTGGGGAGGAAAATATCAACGGTTGAATCGGCGCGTGTTGAATCGGCGCGAGTTGAATCGGCGCGCGCCGATGGCGAGGGCTGGAAACCGTCGTGAAACGGCAACCCACGAGGCTCCAAGGGGACTTGAGCGGAGGTTCCGCGACTGATTGGAGTTGGGAATGTGCCGTATCGTCCGCACATGTCCCGTCGCCGGTCCGCGCGGGAGCCTTCCGAACGGCCCCCGGCGCCCGGCGGGCGCCGGTCACTCGTAGCGCAGAGCGTCGATCGGGTCGAGGTTGGCGGCCCTCGCGGCGGGGAGAATCCCGAACACCATCCCGACCAGGCCGGAAAAGCCGAGCGCCAGGGCGACCGCCCACACGGGGATGACGGCCGGCGGAAATCCCGGGATGCTGCTGGCGATCGCCGCGCCCAGCCCGTAGCCGATGGCCAGCCCGATCAGCCCGCCCAGCAGCGACAGCAGCATCGCCTCGATCAGGAACTGCATCAGGATGTGATGGCGCTTGGCGCCGATCGCCTTGCAGATGCCGATCTCCCGGGTCCGTTCGGTGACCGACACCAGCATGATGTTCATGATCCCGATGCCGCCCACAAGCAGCGAGATGCCGACGATGCCGCCCACAACGAGAGTCAGCGTGCCGATGATGCTGTCGAAGGTCTCCATCAACTGTTCGGAGGTCTGGATGACGAAGTCGTCGTCCTCGCCGGGCTCCAGGTCCCGGCCGTCGCGCAGCAGGGTGTTCAGCTGCTGCACGGTGTTTTCGGCATCGGCCGACGCGGTGAGACTCAGCAGGATCTGGATGTCCGTCTGCGCCTGATTGCCCTGCAGGCTCTGCATGGTGGCGAAGGGCATCAGCAGCCGGTCGTCCTGGTTGAAGCCCATGAGTTCGCCCTTGGTCTCCAGCAGGCCCACGATCTTGAGCCATTCGCCGCCCACCTCCACGTACTCGTTCAGGGGGTTTTCCGGCAGATCCAGGTTCTCCCTGACCTTGTCGCCGATGACCGCGACGCGCCGCCGCGTCTCGTTGTCCGACGGGGCGATGAAGCGGCCGACGGAGACGTAGGACTGGGCCACGTCCTGGAAGGCGTAGGTGGTGCCCAGGATCTGGCTGAAGGCGGTCTGGGAGCCGTACCTGATCTGGGATGTGCGGTTGGCGTACAGGACCGGGGTGATGGACGCGATGCCCTCGCCGCGGCTTTCGACCAGCGACAGATCCTCCTGGGTCAGGCGGGAGCGGATGCCCTTCATGCGGTCTTCGAGCGGAGTGAAGGACTCGATGGTGATGCTGTTGGAACCCAGGGAATCGAACGTGTCGCCGACGAACGCGCTCATGCCCTGGGTGACCGAGACCACCGCGATCACGCTGGCCACCCCGATGACGATCCCCAGGGTGGTCAGGAAGCTGCGCAGGCCGTGGGCGTAGATCGATATCAGGGCCGACCGGGCGCTTTCGAACAGGGCGAACAGCATCAGGCGGCCGCCTTCGCGTCGCGGTCGCGGTGGATCCGCCCGTCCATCATCTCCACCACCCGGCTGCAGTGGCGGGCGATGTCCTCCTCGTGGGTGACGATGATCAGGGTGTGGCCCTCCCCGTGCAGGGCGTCGAACAGCTGCATGATCTCCACCGAGGTCTTCGAGTCCAGGTTGCCGGTGGGCTCGTCCGCCAGCAGGATCGACGGCTCGGTCACCAGCGCCCGGGCGATGGCCACCCGCTGGCGCTGGCCGCCCGACAGCTGGTTCGGCAGGTGGTCCGTGCGGTCCCCCAGGCCCACGCGCCGCAAGGCGTCCAAGGCCATCCGCCGCCGCCGGCGCATGCCGATGCCCTGGTAGATGAGGGGCTGTATGACGTTGCCCAGCGCGTCGGCCCGCGGCAGCAGGTTGAAGCTCTGGAAGATGAAGCCGATTTCCCGGCCCCGGATCTCCGCCAGCTCGTTGCGGTCCAGCCCCGCCACGTCCCGGCCGTTCAGCCGGTAGCTGCCGGCGGAGGGGGTGTCCAGGCAGCCCAGGATGTTGAGCATGGTGGACTTGCCCGAGCCGGAGGAGCCGGTGAAGGCCATGTAGCTGTTCTTCTCGATGGCGGCGTCGATCCCGTCCAGCGCCTTGACGACCTGGGAGCCCATCTCGTAGTGGCGGGCGACTCCCTGCAGCTCGATCAGGGCCATGGCGGCGTCAGAGCTCTTCCGCGCGGGTGGCGTCGATCCGGTCGCCCTCCAGCAGGTGGCGCAGCTCGCGGTTCGGGCCCACCACGATCTCGACGTCGTCGTCGATCCCGCTCACCAGCTCTTGGTACTCGTCGTCGGAAAGCCCCACCTCCACCCGGGTCTTGCGCGCCACGCCGTTGTCGTTGACGAAGATGTAGTGCTCGCTCACCAGCGCCGCCCGGTCCTCCTCGAACACCACCGCCTGGATGGGCACGGCGGCGACCCGCTCGTCCTGGCGGGTGAAGATCTCGGCGCGGCAGGACATGCCGGGCCGCAGCACCACGTCGCCCGGGTCGGTGATGTCGATCTTGACCGTGAAGCTCAGGCCCTGCCGTCCCGGCGCCACCTTGGCGGTGTTGGCGATGAAGCGCACCACGCCCTGCATGGGCTGGTTCGGGTAGGCGATGGCGACGACCTCGGCGCGCTGGCCCACCTCGATGGTGGCCACGTCCGCCTCGTCCACCAGCACTTCGGTGTAGATGCTGGCGGGATCGGCGATGGTCATGAGCGAGGAGCCGGGGATGTTGGTGGAGCTGGCGATGGCGGTCTCGCCCACCTTGATGTCGAGGCTGGTGACCACGCCCCCGATGGGGGCGGTGATCCGCGTCTTGCTCAGCTGGTCGTTGACCTGCGCCAGCTGCGCCTCGGACTGGGCCAGCCGCTCCCGGGAGGACTCGAGGTCGATGCGCGCCAGATCCAGCTGGTTCGCCATGTTCTCGAACTCCTCGTCGCCGATCAGGCTCCGTTCGTGCAGGGCCCGGCTACGCTCGTGCTGGCGCTCCAGCGTCTTGATGCGCACCTCCTGGCGCGCGATGTCGATGGTGTTGAGGCGCACGTTGGCCTCGGCCTGCTCCTGGCTGGCCCGCAGGTTGCGGTCGTCGACCCGCAGCACCAGCTGCTCGCGGTCGACCGCATCGCCTTCCTCCACGAACAGCTCGGCCACCTTGCCGATCACCTCGGAGCTCAGCATGACCTCCTCCTCGTGGGCCAGGAAGCCGGATGCGAGGATGGACGGGCTGATCACCCGCTGGCTGACGGTGGCGACGGTGACATCCTTGGCGTCCGCCTCGAAGACGAAGCGGCTGATGAACGGCAACGCGACGACGGCCGCCATGACGCCGACGATGAGGAGCGGTTTGGACGCGTTCATTCTTGGGAGACTTCCCTGAGGTGACCGGGCAAAGGACGCAGCGGCGGGCGAACGGTTACAGCCGAAGGCCGGCCGGCGCGCGCGGCCTTAGAAGATCATCGCCATCGCGCCGAGGATCAGCGCCCAAGGCGTCAGCACCACCGCCGCCGCCCGGAATCCGCCGCACCCGAGCCAGTGCCGGTAGCCCAGCGTCAGCAGGGCGAGCGCCCAGAGCGAGCTCAGCGAGAGGAAGCTGACGAGGTTTTCCATCACCCCTGAATTCGCCGGCACGCCGAGGTTGCGCAGGCTCAGGGGGTCCAGATCGTAGGGACTGAGCTGGCCGTTCGGGCTCAGCGCGACGGTCGCCAGCATTCCGGCGATGGAGACCAGCGCCGGCAGGCTGGTCCAGCAGGAGAGCGAGAACCAGTGCCTGAACTTGTGGCCGTCGCCGGCGACCGCCGAGACCAGGGTCAGGTACAGGGCCTGGATGGCGTACAAGAGAACGAAGATGATCGCGCCGCTGACTGCGGCGACGCTTGCCCTGACGCCGAAAGCCGACTGCCTCTCGAATCCGGCGCGCATCGCTTCGATAGCCTCCTCATCGTCAATTTCGGCTTGGACGATCATCTCGTCGATGAACCAGTCGTAGTCGAGGATGCTGTGGTAGTAGAACATCGCCGCCGCATTGGCGCCGATCAGCACCAACAGGGGGAGCCAGAAGGTGGGGCGCCTGCGCAGCGCGGCGAAGGCATCCCCCGGGGAGGCGAAGATGTCGACCGCCATGGCCAGCCCCGGCTTCGGGGCGGCGCCGGGAGCGTTTTCAGGGTTGTTGGACGTTTCCATGAAATTCTCCGGGTTGGGTCGTCGCGCCCGGACGGGGGCGATGGGGCGGCGTCGCCGGTTTCATCGGCCGGGTGCGGCATTTTCCCACATCGGCGGGGTCAACGCACGTTTCCGAAGAGCGGGTTTCCGAAGGGCGGGTTTCCGAAGGGCGGGTGTTTCCGAAGGGCGGGCGGCGCGAATATCGGCGCGCGGCGGACGGCGCGGCGGACGGACAGACGGCGCGCCGCGCCTGTCGTTACAATGGCCCGCTGTCCGGCCGCCGCACCATGTCCGTTTCCGCCTCCATCAGCTACCGCCGCATCCTGGGCCGGGCTTGGCCGATCATGCTGGCCAACGTGGCCGTGCCGTTGCTGGGGCTCGCGGACACGGCGGTGATCGGCAACTTCGGACGCCTTGAGGATCTGGGGGCCATCGCCCTCGGCGCGCTGATTTTCTCCTTCATGTACTGGGGCTTCAGCTTCCTGCGCACGGGCACCACGGCCTTCGTGGCCCAGGCGGCCGGGGCGGGCGACGAGCCGGAGATCCGCGCCGCGCTCGGCCGGGCCCTGTTGACGGGGGCGGCG
>CAYSVD010000259.1:0-1651 GCA_964434395.1 uncultured Pseudohongiella sp. | reverse complement strand
CTGCGGGCCAGCTGGGCCCCCTTGCCCGGCTTCATCTCCGCGCAGTGCAGGGTGCTGCCCAGCGGGACGTTGCGCAGCGGCAGGCAGTTGCCCGGCCGGATCGGCGCCTTCTCGCCGGACACCAGCACGTCCCCCCGGCGGACCCCCGCCGGCGCGACGATGTAGCGGCGCTCGCCGTCGGCGTACAGCAGCAGCGCGATGTGGGCCGAGCGGTTGGGGTCGTACTCCAGCCGCTCCACCTTCGCCTCGACGCCGTCCTTGTCCCGGCGGAAATCGATGATCCGGTACCGGCGCTTGTGCCCGCCGCCCTGGTGGCGCCGGGTGATGCGCCCCTTGTTGTTGCGCCCGCCGGTCCGGTTCTTCGGCGCCGTCAGCGGCGCGTGGGGGCCGCCCCGGTGCAGTTCCGGGTCGACCACCTTGACGACGAAGCGGCGCCCCGGCGAGGTGGGCTTGCATTTGATGGCCGGCATGTTCCGCTCCCTACCCCTGCAGGTCCGTCAGGTTGATTTCCTGGCCGGCGGCGAGCCGCACGTAGGCCTTCTTCCAGCCCGGGCGGCGGGAGGACGGCCGGCGCCCGGGCGCGGCGCGGACCTTGCCCTTGACGTTCAGCACCTGGACGCCCTTGACCTCCACCTCGAAGATGGTCTCCACCGCCTTCTTGACCTCCGCCCGGGTCGCGTCCCGGGCCACCCGGAAGACGTACTGGCCCCGCTCGGCCAGCGCCGCGGCCTTCTCGGACGCGTGGGGCGCCGCGATGATCGAGTACAGGCGCTCGGCCTTCACGAGAGCATCTCCTCTATCCGGCGCAGGGCCGGCACGGTGACCAGCACCTTCTCGAAGCCGATCAGGCTGACCGGGTCCAGCGCCGCCGCGTCCAGCACGTCCACCCAGCGCAGGTTGCGCGCCGCCAGGTAGAGCTCGCGCTCCACCCGCTCGGTCACGATCAGCACGCTGTCCAGCCCCATCCCGGCGAGTTTCGCGGCCAGCTCCCGGGTCCGGTGGCTGTCGACCTCGAACGCCTCCACGGCGACCAGCCGCTCCAGCCGGACGAGCTCGGACAGGATGCAACGCATCGCGCCGCGATGCATCTTGCGGTTGAGCTTCACGCGGTGGTCCCGCGGCCGGGCCGCGAAGGCCACGCCGCCGCCGCGCCAGAGCGGGCTGCGGATGGTGCCGGCCCGGGCGCGTCCGGTGCCCTTCTGCCGGAAGGGCTTGCGCCCGCCGCCCCGGGCGTCGGCGCGGTTCTTCTGCCGGACCGTGCCCTGGCGCGCGCCCGCCAGGTAGCTCACCACGCTCTGGTGCACCAGCGGCTCGTTGTATTCCCGGGCGAAGGTCTCGTCGGAGACGGACACCGTCCCGGACCCTCCGCCCGCCAGCGCCAGCTCCACGGCTCAGCCCCCCGCCTTCGCGGCCGGCCGCACGACGACGGCGCCGCCGGCGGCGCCCGGCACGGCGCCCTTGATGAGCAGCAGGCCCTTCTCCGCATCGACCCGCACCACCTCCAGGTTCTGGGCGGTGCTCCGCGCCCCGCCCATGCGTCCGGCCATCTTCTTGCCCTTGAACACCCGGCCGGGGGTCTGGCACTGGCCGGTGGACCCGTGGGCGCGGTGGGACAGGGAGTTGCCGTGGGTGGCGTCCTGCATGCGGAAGT
>CAYSVD010000258.1:0-16470 GCA_964434395.1 uncultured Pseudohongiella sp. | reverse complement strand
AGTGACCCCGGCGAACACCAGCAGACAATGCTCGCGCTGCGGGCACACCGCAAAAGCGAACCGGCCATCGCGGGCCGTGTTCCACTGTCTCGCATGCCATCTCGACATGCATGCGGACCACAACGCCGCGCTGAACATTCTAGCGCGGCGCGAGATTTCGGCCTCTGGGACAGGGGCGGCAGGCCGCGGAGGCGGGGGTGAGGGCAAGCGCCCGACAGCGCCCGTCGCCGCCGCGGGGGCAGGACCGCCCCGCGGCGAGATGCGAGCAAAAGATGGTCAATAGAGGCGGGGCGACCTTGCTTCTTTTGATACATAAGTCCCATATTTAAGCGCCAAAGCACGGCGAGCCGGACGGCTTTCCGCTGGCCAGCATAGCGCTCCGCATCCGGGATGACGACATTGTGGACGGCAAGAGGTTGTCTGTGGACGTACCGCAGCTCGATCCATGCTTTCTGCAGTTCTTCTAGCGACGGAAGATCCATCAACAGGCGTCTCCAATGCGTTTTTCCGCGGTCCGCGCCATTCCCGCTTCTATCTCCGCGCTGATGAATTCGCGCCCTTCCCTTCGTCCGCTTGCCGTCGATCATCCGTTTCTCGCCGCTTCGCTTTCGCGGAATTCCGCGCCCGCGGGACGCCCTACCGGACGATCCCTCTCTCCGACGACTCCAGCGACTCCGCCAGCGCCTCCAGCGCCCGGCAGTTCCCGCTCATCGCCCTGATCCGGGCGACGGCCTCCTCCAGGCTGTGGCCGCGCTTGTAGACGATCTTGTAGGCCTCCCTGATCGCGCCGATGGTCTTCCGGTCGAAGCCGCGCCGCTCGAGGCCGATGGCGTTGACGCCGCGCGCGGCGGCCGGGCGGCCGCCGACGATCATGTAGGCGGGCACGTCGTGCGCGACGTGGGTCATGCCGCCCACCATGGCGTGGGCGCCGATCCGCAGGAACTGGTTGACGCCGGCGAAGCCGCCGATGATGGCCCAGTCGTCGACCCGCACGTGGCCGCACAGGCCGACGTTGTTGGCGAGCACCGTGTCGTCGCCGATGACGCAGTCGTGGGCCGCGTGGGCGTAGGCCATCAGCAGGTTGCGGTCGCCGATCCGCGTCAGGCCGCCGCCCAGGCCGGTGCCGCGGTGCAGGGTCACCCCCTCGCGGAACACGTTGCCCTCGCCGATCTCCAGCCAGGTCTCCTCCCCCTCGTACTTCTTGTCCGCCGGATCCTCGCCGACCGAGCAGAACTGGAAGAAGCGGTTGCCCGGACCGATGCGGGTGTTGGCGCGGATCACGACGTGGGAGTCGATCACGGTGCCCGCGCCGACATGCACGTTCGGCCCGACGACGCTCCAGGGGCCCACCCTGACCCCCTCCTCCAGCACGGCGGCCGGATCGATCCGGGCGCTGGCGTCGACGGCCTCAGCCGACATCGACCTTCCTCTCGGCGCACAGGATCTTCATGGACCCCACCGGCTCGTCGCCCACGGCCGCCTGCGCCGAAAAGCGGTACACGCCCCGGCGGTTCGTGATGACCTGCGCCTCCAGCCGCAACTGGTCGCCCGGCACGACCGGACGCCGCAGCCTGACCTCGTCGGCGCCGACGAAGTAGTACAGGTATCCGTGCTTGGGCTTTTTCTCCTGGCTCTTGAACCCCAGCACGCCGGCCGCCTGGGCCAGCGCCTCGATGATCAGCACGCCGGGCATGATCGGCTGGTGGGGGAAGTGCCCTTGGAAGAAGGGCTCGTTCACCGTGACGTTCTTGTAGGCGACGATCCGCTTTCCCAGCTCCATCTCGACCACCCGGTCGATCAGCAGGAACGGGTACCGTTGCGGCAGGTACTCCTTGATCTCCTCGATGTCCAGCATCATGGCCCCGGATCCGGTCGCGGCGGCCCGCCGCCTTGCCTTTCCAGCCGCCTAAGGCGCCTGGCGATGTCGTCGAGCTGCTCGAAGCGCGTGATGTTGCGCTTCCACTCGGCGGTCCTCATCTGGCCGGTCCCCGACGAGTAGGTTCCGGCCTCGGCGATCGTCCTGCTGACCAGCGACATGGCGCTGATCCGCGTCCCGTCGGCGATGGACAGGTGCCCCGCCACCCCGCTGCCCCCGCCGAGCACGCAACGGCGCCCGACGACGACACTGCCGGCGATGGCCACGCAACCGCAGACCACCGTGTCTTCGCCGATGCGGGTGTTATGCCCGATTTGGACCTGATTGTCTATCTTCACGCCCCGCCCGATCACGGTGCTGTCCAGGGTGCCGCGGTCGATGGTGGTCCCCGCGCCGATCTCCACGTCGTCGCCGATCTCCACGCCGCCGAGCTGGTGCACCTTGACCAGGCGCCCGCCGTCGGACGCGAAGCCGAAGCCGTCGGCCCCGAGCACCGCGCCGGCGTGGACGATCGCCCGGTCCCCGACGGTCACGCCGCGGTACACGACGACGTTGCCGTGCAGGACGCACTCGGCGCCGATGACGGCGCCGCGCCCCACGACGCAGCCCGGGCCGACCACGCTGTCCGCGCCGACCGCCGCCCCGGCCTCGACCACGGCGCCGTGGCCGATGCGGGCCGAGTCCGCCACCCGCGCCTCCGGGTGGACCCGCGCGGCGGCGGCGACGCCGGCGTCCTCGAGCGGCGCTTCGGCGAACAGCGCGGTGGCGCGGGCGAAGCTGAGGTACGGCGCGTCGGAGACCAGGGCGTCGGCCGGACAGGCCAGCGCGTGCCGCTCCTCGACGATCACGGCCGAGGCCCGGGTGGCGGCGAGCTGGCCGGCGTAGGCCGGGTTGCTCAGGAAGCTGATCTGCCCCGGCCCGGCGGAGCGCAACGGCGCGATGCCGTGGATGACGCGCGCCCCGTCCCCGACCAGCCTGAGGCTCAGGCGGTCCGCCAGCTCCCCGAGGGAGTAGCGCCTGTTCCCCGCCACCTGCGTTCGACCCGGCCGGCCCGGGGCCTACCCGTCGCCGTTCTCCGGGGCGGCGCCGTTCTCGTTCAGCTTGGCGGTGACCCGGGCGGTGATGTCGAGCACCGGCGCGAAATACGGCGCGCTCTCTGCGTTCAGGATCAAGTCGAAGCCCCCCTCGGCCACCACGTCGGTCACCGCGGCCGCCAGCTGCTCCTGCATGCTCGCCAGGAACTCCTGGTTCCTCTCCTGCAACGCCTGCTGCACCCGCTCCTGGATCAGCTGCAGCTGCACCTGGAGGTCCTGGGCGTCCGCGTTCATGCGGCGGATCTCGTCCTCGGTCATCACCGCCTCGTTCTGCTGGAACTCCTCCTGCAGCTCGCGCAGTTGGGCGGTCAGGTCGTTCGCCCGCTCCTGGTCGGTGCTGAACTCCCGCTCCAGCTCCTCCTGCACCACCTGGGCCGCGTCCGAATTGAACAGGGCCTGCAGCGGATTCAGTATCCCGATCTTGGCGTCTTGGGCCGGGGCGGCCTGGCAGGCGAGCGCCAGAGCCAGGCCGGCGGTCAAGCTTTTGAGTGTTCTCACAGCGTTTCTCCTGATGTGTCCGCGGCCCGCGCCGCGTCCTCGCTCCTCCGGCGGCCTACAGCCCGGTGCCGACCGTGAAATCGAAGGTCTTGGTGTCGTCCCCTTCCTTGCCGAACGGGGCGGCCAGATAGAAGGTCAGCGGCCCGAAGGGGGACAGGTAGGTCACGCTGACCCCCGCGGAATACCGGATCTCGCCGAGGTCGAAATCCGAGCAGTTCTTCAGCAGCCGCCGCCGCTCGGTGCAATTTGACGAAAAAACGTTGCCCGCGTCAATAAAAAACGACGATCTGAGCTGATTTCTGTTGGGCACGAAGGGCAGGGGGAAGATCAGCTCCAGAGTGGCGGCGGTCAGGATGTCGCCCCCGAAGCTGTCGTAGTCCTCGTTCAGGAAGAACTCCTGGACCACCAGCCGCACCTCGGGCTCGCCGTCGGCGTCCAGCACCGGGGCGCCCTGCCCGTCCAGCAGCGGCTCGGTGCTGTAGGCGCGGCCCTCGGCGCTGAACGAGGCCGAGCCGTCGAGGTTGCGGACGATCTCGCCGTTCTCGTCCCGCTCCAGCTCGACGCCGCCCTCGACCAGGTAGCGGGCGCCGGGCGTGCTCTGGGGGCCCAGGCTGTTCTCCTCGAAGCCGCGCACCCGGCCGCCGCCGGAGATCAGTCCGCCCGCGAAGAAGTGGTTGAAGAACGGCAGCTGGTTCGAGTCGCCGTAGCCGACGCCGTAGCCGATGTTGGTGCTCAGGCCGATCACCCACTCGCGGTTCTCGGTGAGCGGCCAGTAGATCTGGTTGGTGTAGGTCAGCCGGGCGTACTGCAGGTCGCTGCCGGGCAGGCCGACCTCCAGCCCCAGGCTGTGGAAGGCGCCGTCGTTGGCGAGCTGGCCGCGGTTGAGGGTGTTGCGGAACCAGTTGCCGGTGACCGTGAAGTTGTCGAACGCGTCGCCGAACTGGTCCACGAAGCCGGGGTCGGGATTGGCGTTCAACTGCTCCGGGCGCAGGTCGGCGACGTGGCCCAGCACCGCGTCCATGACCGGGCCCTCGAACGGGTTGACGTTGCCCGGCGCGATCACGTAGCGGTCGACGCCCTCGAGCAGGAACGGGCTGGCGATGATCTCCTGCACCGAGCCGATGCCCGCGCTCAGTTCGGTGTGGTTGAAGCCCAGGTCGAAGCCCAGCACCTGCACCTCGCTCAGGGGGTAGCTGAAGCTCAGCGAGCCGCCGTAGGAGGTGGTGTTGAAGCTGGACACGTTGAAGGGCGAGTCGATCTCCTGGGCGAACACGTTGAAGCCCCGGCTGACCCCGTCCGGCGTGAAGTAGGGCTCCACGAAGCGGAAGTTCAGCGACTTCTGGAAGCGGGAGCGGTTGACGCCGATGCCCACCGTGCGCCCGGTGCCAAGGAAGTTCTGGGCCTGCAGGCTGGAGCTGATGAAGAAGTCGCCGCCGCCGCCGGTGCCCACCTGGAAGTTGACCGCCCCGAAGTTCTGCTCCACCACGTCGTAGTGGACGTCGATCTGGTCCTCGGCGCCCGGCACCTCCTCCGTCTCGACCTCGACCGTCTCGAAGTAGCCCAGCCGCTCCAGCCGCACCTTGGACTGCTCGATCTGCAGGCTGGACGCCGGCGCGCTCTCCAGCTGGCGCATCTCGCGCCGCAGCACGTCGTCGGCCGTCGCCACGTTGCCGGAGAAGCTGATGCGGTTGACGTAGGTGCGGTTGCCCGGCTCGACGAAGAAGGTGACCTCGACCGTCCGCTCCTCCTCGTTCACCTCGGGCACGCCGGTGGCCTCGGCGAAGGCGTAGCCCAGGTTGCCCAGGAACTGCACCATGACCTCCTCGGTGCCGGTCACCAGCGCCTGCGAGTAGGTCTGGCCGGGGCGCACGAACACCGCCGCGCGCAGCAGGGCCTCGGCGTCCACCAGATCCCCCGCCAGGTCGACGCCGCTGACGGTGTACTGGCCGCCCTCGGTGACGTTGATGGTGATGTAGACCTCCTTGCGGTCGGGGGTGATGGAGATGGGGGTGGAGTCGATGTTGAACCCCACGTAGCCGTTGTCCAGGTAGAAGGACTCCAGCCGCTCCAGGTCGCCGGAGAACTGCTCGCGGGAGTACCGGTCCTTGCGGCTCATGAACATGTACCAGGGCTTGGTGCCCAGCTCGAAGAGCCGCAGCAGCTCATCCTCCTCGAAGGCCTCGTTGCCGACGATGTTGATGTGGCGGATGCGGGACTCCTCGCCCTCGTTGATGTCCAGGCTGATGGCCACCCGGTTCCGCGGCAGCTCCTCGACCTCGATCTCGACCGCCGCGCCGTAGCGCCCGCGCGAGGAGTAGACGTCCTGGATGCCCTGCTGGATGGCCTCCAGCGTGGCCCGGGTGAAGATCTGGCCCTCGGCGATGTCCGCCTGGGCCATGTTGCTGATGATGTCCTCGGTCTCCAGCACGCTGTTGCCCTCGATCGTGATCTCGGCCACCGAGGGGCGCTCCAGCACGGTGATGACCAGGATGTCGCCCTCCCGGGCGACCTCGATCTCGTCGAAGTACTCCGACCGGTTGAGGTCGCGGATGATCTGGGCGGCGGCGGCGGGGTCGACCTCGTCGCCGATGCCCACCGGCAGCAGGTTGTAGATGATTCCGGGCGAGATGCGCTGCCAGCCGTCGACGATGATGTCGGCGACCGTGAAACTCTGCGCGCGCGCCGCGCCGGAGACGGCGAGCGCGGCCAGCAGCAGGCCGAATGCCGGTGTTCTCATCTGTCGCAACCGTCGGAATCCTGAATCGCGCGGACGCGGGGACCGTCGCCGGCCCCGCCTACAGCAGGCGGGTCACGTCGTTGTAGATGGCGAGCGCCATGATGCCCGTTATGACCAGCAGGCCCAGCTGCAGCCCCCAGGCCTGGACCCGATCCGGCAACGGACGCCGGGTCACCGCCTCGACGGCGCAGTACAGCAGGTGCCCTCCGTCGAGCGCCGGGATCGGCAACAGGTTGAGCACGCCGAGGGAGATGCTCAGCAGCGCCAGGAACCCGAGGTAGACCTCGGGGCCGTAGGTCGCCGCCTCCCCCGCCACCTGGGCGATGGTGATCGGCCCGCCGATGTTGCGGGTCGAGATCAGCCCGGCGATCATCTTGCCGATCGAGTCCAGCACGAACACCGTCTTGTCCCAGGTCTCCGCCAGCGCCGGCCCCAACGCCTCAAGGGGCCCGTAGCGCACCGACCGCCGCCGCTCCGGCGGCGCCAGCTCCGCCGGGCCGAGCCGCCGCGCCGCGGCGCCGATGCGGCCGACGACCGCGCCGTCGTCCAGGCGGACCGCCTCGGGCCGGATCCTCAGGACGGTCCCGCCGCCAGCCCTTTCGACCGCGACCTCGAGTTCGAGTTCCGGGCTGGCCCGGACCCGCTCGACCCAGCGGCTCCAGTCCCCGACCGGCTCGCCGTCCACCGCCGTCACCCGGTCGCCGGGCCGCAGGCCCGCGGCCTCGGCCGCCCCGCCCGGCAGCACGTCGCCGATGACGGCGGGGACCCGGAAGCGGACGATGCCGAGCTCCGTCAGCGGGTCCGGGGCCTCGGCGTCGGCCATCCAGTCCTCGATCGGCACGGACACCTGCCGCCGGCCCGCGCGGTCCGCCACCGTCAGCGCCAGCTCCCCCGTCTCCCCCATGCGCCTTAGCATCTCGAGGCTCACCTGCCGCCAGACGGCCGTCGGCCGCCCGTCCACCGCGACGATCTCGTCCCCCGCCGCCAGTCCCGCCGCGGCGGCCGCCGAGTCCGCCGCGACGTCCTCGACGACCGGGGCGACGCCGCTCGCGCCCCAGACGACGTTGATCGTCCAGTAGACGACGGCCGCCAGCAGGAAGTTGGCGGCGGGCCCGGCGGCGATGATGGCCGCGCGCTGCCGCAGGGGCTTGCAGGCGAAGGAGCGCTCGCGCAACTCCTCCGGCACCGGCTCGGCCGTCCGGACGTCCTCCTGCCCGAGCATCTTCACGTAGCCGCCCAAGGGAATCGGCGCGATCACGTACTCGACGCCGTCCTTGCCGGTCCAGGACCTGACCGCCCGGCCGAAGCCGACGGAGAAGCGCAGCACCTTGACGCCGCAGCGCCGCGCCGCCCAGAAATGGCCGTACTCGTGGAAGGTCACCAGGATGCCCAAGGTGACGATCAAGGCGGCCGCGCTGACGAGAACTTCGAGCATGGCGTCGGCGGGCTAGCGCTTTTCCTTCAAAATCAGTTCGTTGGCCATGGCCCTCGCCTCGGCGTCGATCCCCCTAATCATAGCGACACTTGCCGCCCGTTCACAAGGCGTCCGGGCCAGGACCTCCTCCACCACCGCCGGGATGCGGGGGAACCGCAGCCGTCCGGCGAGGAAGGCCGCCACCGCCTCCTCGTTGGCGGCGTTGAGCGCCGCCGGCGCGCCGCCGCCGCGTTCCGCGGCCTCCCGGCCCAGCCGCAGGCAGGGGAAGCGCCGCAGGTCGGGCTCGGCGAACTCCAGCGGCCCGGCGGCCGCGAGGTCCAGCGCCGGGGCGCCGGAGTCGATCCGCTCCGGCCAGGCCAGGCCGCAGGCGATGGGAACCCTCATGTCCGGACAGGCCATCTGCGCGAGGACCGAGCCGTCGCGGCAGTGGACCAGGGCATGGACGATGCTCTGGGGATGGACCAACACGCCGACCCGGTCCGGCGGCAAGCCGAACAGGCGGACGGCCTCGATGATCTCCAGCCCCTTGTTCATCATGGTGGCCGAGTCCACGGAGATCTTCCGGCCCATCGACCAAGTGGGATGGCGGCAAGCCTGTTCCGGCGTGACGGCGTCGAGCCGCTCCAGCGGCGTCCGCAAGAACGGCCCGCCCGACGCGGTGAGGGTGATCCGCTCGACGTGGGCGGGCGCCCCGTCCGCCGCCGCGGCCGGCGGCAGGCACTGGAAGACGGCGCTGTGCTCGCTGTCGATGGGGATCACCGAGGCCCCCGCCCGCCGGGCCGCGTCCATGAACAGTTCCCCGGACATCACCAGCGCCTCCTTGTTCGCCAGCAACAGCCGCTTGCCCGCGGCGACGGCGGCGAGAGCGGAGTCCAGCCCCGCCGCGCCGGAGATGGCGGCCATGACCGTGTCGGCCTCGGGGTCCTCGGCGATCCGGACCAGCCCCTCCGGGCCGGCCAGCACCTCCGTCGGACCGCCCGCCAGCCGCGCCTCCATGTCGGCGGCGCGCCCTGGGTCCGCCACGACCGCGAAGCGGGGGCGGAAGCGCAGGCATTGCCGGTGCAGCAGCTCGGTGTCGCGCCACGCGCTCAGGGCGTGGATCCGGCAGCCGGCGGCGCCGGCCGCCACCTCCAGCGTGTTGCGCCCGACCGAGCCGGTGGAGCCCAGCACCGCCAGCTTCCGCGCGGCGGGCATCATCCGGCCCCGCGGCCCAGCGTCAGCCACACCGCGGCGGCGAACGCCGGGGCCGCGGCCAGCAACGAGTCGATGCGGTCGAGGAAGCCGCCGTGACCGGGCAGCAGGCGGCCGCTGACCTTCACCCGGCAGTTGCGTTTGAGCATGCTCTCCAGCAGGTCGCCGGCGATGCCGAGCGCGGCGACCGCGGCGACCGCGGCCGCCAGCGCGGCCGCCTGCGAGAGGGACAGCGGCTCGACGCGCGCGTGGACGAACAGCAGCAGCGCCGCGCCCGCGGCCAGGCAGGCCAGCGCGCCGCCCCACGCCCCCTCCCAGCTTTTGGACGGGCTGAGGCGCGGGGCCAGCCGGCGGGTTCCGAACCGGGTTCCCACCAGGAAGGCGCCGGTGTCGATGGCCGACACCATGAGCACCAGACCCAGCACCAGCCAGCCGTCGGGATGGAGGTACTTCAGCTGCACCAGGGCCGTCCAGGCGGGCGCCAGCGTCAGCGCGCCCATCGCGGCGATGCCTGGCCGGCTGTTCCAGCGCCCGGCGTTCTCCGGGTAGCCCGGCAGCAGGAACAGGACCAGCGCCCACCAGGCCAGGCCGATGCCCAGCGCCGCCGCCGCCGGCGCGGCGCGCAGGGCGCGCGCGTCCGGCGCGACGCCCAGCAACAGGCCCAGGCCGGCCAGCAGGCCCGCCAGCGCCGCCAGCGCGGCGAGCCGGCCGGGCCACCGCGACAGGCCGGCCAGCCGGGTCCATTCCCAGCCGCCCGCCAGCGCGACCAGGCCGATCGCCAGCGCGAAGGCGAAAGGGTCCAGCCGCGCGCTCGCCGCCGCCATGGCCAGCAACAGGGCCGTCCCCGTCGCCACGCGGCGCGGCAGGTGGCCGTCCATCAGCCGATCATCCGCCGCCGCGCCGGCCGCCGTAGCGCCGGCGGCGGGCGGAGAAGTCGTCCAGCGCGCGCTGCAGCGCGGCGTCGTCGAAATCCGGCCACCAGCAGTCGGCGAAATACAGCTCGGTGTAGGCGAACTGCCACAGCAGGAAGTTGCTGATGCGGCGCTCGCCGCCGGTGCGGATGCACAGATCCGGGTCCGGATAGGCGCCCAGGGCGGTGTGGGCGTGCACCAGGTCCACGTCGACGTCCGCGCTGTCCAGCTCCCCCGCCTGCACCTTGCCGGCGATCCGCCGCGCCGCCCGCGCCATGTCCCAGCGCCCGCCGTAGTCGACCGCCACGACGACGGTGACGCCGGCGTTGCCGGCCGTCAGCTCCTCCGCCTCGCGCATGCCGGTCTGGAGCCGCCGGGAGAAGCCGGCGCGGTTCCCGATGAACACCAGCCGCGCGCCCAAGTCGTCCAGGAACCGGATCTCCCTGCCCTTGAAGACCAGCAGGAACAGGGCCATCAGGGCCCGCACCTCCTTCGACGGGCGCCGCCAGTTCTCGCTGCTGAACGCGAACAGGGTCAGGAAGGCGATGCCGCGGCGGGAGCAGGAATCGATGATTTTCCTGACGTTCTCGGCGCCCCGGCGGTGTCCGGCGGCCACCGGCAACCCCCGCTCCCCGGCCCAGCGGCTGTTGCCGTCCATGATGACGGCGATGTGCCGGGGCAGGACGGAATCGGCTTCCGTGGTCATGGCTTGATCCCCGGCGTGGCGGGCGGTCCGGAGGCCCGCGCGGACCGCGCCGCCCCGCGCCTCAGTTGGCGAGCAGGTCGGCCTCCTTCTCCCGGCTGGCCTTGTCGATCGCCGCGATGTGCTTGTCGGTCAACTGCTGGACCCGCTCCTCCCCCCGCCGCCGCCCGTCCTCGCCGATCTCCTTCTTCTTCTCCAGCTCCTTCAGGCCGGAGTTGGCGTCGCGGCGGATGCTGCGCACGGCGACCCGGGCGTTCTCCGCCTCGTGCCGGGCCTGGCGGGTGTACTCCCGCCGGGTCTCCTCCGTCAGCGGCGGCATCGGCACCCGGATGGCGTCGCCGTTGTTCGAGGGGTTCAGCCCCAGGTCGGCCTTGCGTATGGCCTTCTCGATCTCCCCGATCAGCGGTTTCTCCCACGGGGACACCAACAGGGACCGCCCCTCCTCCACGGTCACGCTGGCCACCTGGCCGAGGGGGGTGCCGGCGCCGTAGTAGGACACCATCACGCCGTCGAGGATGCCGGGGTGCGCGCGCCCGGTCCGGATCTTCTTGAACGCGTCCTCCAGGGAGGCCACGCTCTTGCGCATCCTGGCCTCGGCGTCCGCGATGATGTCGTCGATCATGTTGCCTCCCGCCTGTCAGGCCGTTGCGCCCCCCGCCGGTTCCCGCGGGCCGAGGGGGCGGCTCCGCGTCATTCAATCAGGGTGCCGTCCCGGTCCCCCATCACATTGCCGAGCAACGCCCCCGGGCGGTTCATGTTGAACACCTTGATGGGGATGCCGTGGTCGCGGCTCAGGCAGATGGCGGTCAGGTCCATCACGCCCAGCTTCTTTTCGATCAGGTCGTCGTAGCCCAGCCGGTCGAACTTCTCGGCGTCGGGGTGCAGGGCGGGGTCCGCCGAATAGACGCCGTCCACCTTGGTCGCCTTCAGGATCAGGTCCGCGTTGATCTCGATGCCCCGCAGGCAGGCCGCCGAATCGGTGGTGAAGAAGGGACTGCCGGTGCCGGCGGAGAAGATCACCACGTCGCCGGCGTCCAGGTAGCGGATGGCCGCGCGCCGGTCGTAGTGCTCCACCACGCCGCTCATCTGGATGGCCGACATGACCCGCGTGGGGATGCCGGCGCGCTCCAGCGCGTCGCGCAGGGCCAGCGCGTTCATCACGGTGGCCAGCATGCCCATGTGGTCGCCGGTGACCCGCTCCAGCCCGGCCTCGTGCAGCAACCGGCCGCGGAACAGGTTGCCGCCGCCGGTGACCAGGCCGACCTGCACGCCGAGGCCGACCAGCTGCCCCACCTCCACCGCCAGCCGGTCCAGCACTTTCGGGTCGATGCCGAAGCCGGCGTTCCCGGTCAACGCCTCGCCGCTGAGTTTCAGCAGGACCCTGCCGCACTTGCGATCATTCCGGGGCATGGCGCGGCACCTTTCCGGCGTCCGGGTCAGGCGTTCGCCTGCGCGGCGACCTCCGCGGCGAAATCGACCTCGCGCTTTTCGATGCCCTCCCCGACCTCGAAGCGCAGGAAGCGGACCACGTCGGCCCCGGCCTCGCCGAGCAACTCGCCCACGCGGGTGCCGGGATCCTTCACGAAGGCCTGCTCCAGCAGGGTCACATCGGAGACGAACTTGCGCAGGCGCCCGGAGATCATCTTCTCCACGACCGTCTCCGGCTTGCCGCTGGCCTGGGCCTGGGCGGAATAGATCTCCGACTCCCGGGCCAGCACGTCCTCCGGCACGTCCTCGGCGCGGATCACCATCGGGTCGACCGCGGCGATGTGCATGGCGACGTCCCGCGCGATCGCCTCGTCGCCTCCCTTCAGCGCGACCAGCACCGCGATCCTACTGTTGGTGTGCACGTAGCTTTCCACGATGCCTTCGTTGGCGTTCTCGAAGCTGAGCCTCCCCACCCGGCGGAGGCTGACGTTCTCCCCCACCTTCTGAATCAGCGCCTGGCGCTTCTCCTCCATACCAGCGTCGAGCAGCGCCTGCGCGTCCGCGCCGGGATCGGCGAAGGCGGCGTCCAGCGCTTCCCGGGCGAAGCGGGCGAAATTATCGTCCTTCGCCACGAAGTCGGTCTCGCTGTTGATCTCGACGACCACGCCGCAGTTGCCGTCCTCGGCGATCTTCACGAGGACCACCCCCTCGGCCGCGACGCGGTCGGATTTCCCCGCCGCCTTCAGCCTGCTGGCCTTGCGCAGGTTCTCGATCGCGCGGTCCATGTCGCCGCCGGCCTCCGACAGCGCCTTCTTGCAGTCCATCATCCCAAGGCCGGTGCGCCCGCGCAGGTCCTTGACCATGCCCGCCGTGATGTTCGCCATTGGATTCGCCTCCTCGGTTGTCTGTTCGGTGTTCGGCCGGGCCCGCCGTCTCGCCATGCGGCCGGCGCGCGCGGCGGTCAGTCCCCGCCGTCCGCGGGGCCGTCGGCCTTCGCGGCCGGGGCCTTGTCCTGCGGAGTCTTCCCCGCCGGTTTCTTCTCCCGCGGGGCCTCGTCCGCCGGGGCCTTGTCCTGCGGAGCCTTGTCCTTTGAAGCCTTCTCCTTCTTCGGAGCCTTCTTCTCGGAGGCCTTCTTCGCCGCCGCCTTCTTCGCCGGAGTCCCTTCGTCCGCGGCGTTCTTCTTCGCGACCGTCTTCTTGGTCACGGTCTTCTTCGTCACCACCTTGCGGGTGACGGTCTTGCCCGCCGGCTTGTCCCCCGTCCCGCCGGCGGCGGCCGCGGCGTCCGGCGCCTTCCCCTCCGCTCGCGCCGCATCGTCCGCCGCGCCGTCCTCGCCGTCCTGTCCGGCGGCCGGCGCGGCGGCATCCTCGTCCATCTCCACGAAATCGCTCTCGTCGACATCCGGACCGCCGCGCCGCTGCCCCTCGATGCAGGCGTCCGCCACGGCCGTGGCGTACAGCGTGATGGCCCGGATCGCGTCGTCGTTGCCCGGGATGACGTAGTCCACGCCCTCGGGATCGCTGTTGGTGTCCACCACGCCGACGACGGGGATCTTCATGCTGTTCGCCTCGGTCACCGCGATGCGCTCGTGCTCCACGTCGATGACGAACAGCGCGTCCGGCAACCCGCCCATGTCCTTGATGCCGCCGATGCTGCGCTCGAGCTTCTCCCGGGCGCGGGTCTGCATCAGCGCCTCCTTCTTGGTCAGGCGGCTCAGGGTGCCGTCCGCCTCCTGGTCCTCCAGCTCCTTCAGCCGCTTGATCGAGCCGCGGATGGTCTTGTAGTTGGTCAGCATGCCGCCCAGCCAGCGCTGGCTGACGTACGGCATGCCGGCCCGCTCGGCCTGCTCGCGGATGATCTTGGCGGCCGCGCGCTTGGTGCCGACGAACAGGATCTTCTTCTTCCTGGCGGCCAGCTCGGCCACATGCTCCAGCGCCGCCTTCAGGGAGGGGACGGTCTTCTCGAGGTTGATGATGTGGATCTTGTTCCTCGCGCCGAAGATGTAGGGCTCCATTTTCGGGTTCCAGTAGCGGCACTGGTGCCCGAAATGCACCCCGGCGCGAAGCATTTCCTTAATGCCGACGCTCATAGTCTGTCACCTGCGGTTTGGGTTGGGCCTCCGAACGCCCCATGGATTCGACTCCCCGGACCGGAAGGCCGGCCCGGGGAGCACCCGGAACCCATGTGACGGCGCCCGTGTGACGTTAAGTTCAGTTTTTCCGCCCGGCGGACGCTCCGGCATCCGTCGCGGCAGGCGCTTTATACCACAACCCGGCGGAAACTGAAAGACTGACTGATCGACCGGCTGACCGACCGGCCTGGCCGGCGGCCGCGGCGGGTCACAAGCCGGACAGGTCGGGCGGATGGCCCTCGACCGCCGGGAAGTGTCCGCGCCCGAAAGCCGCCCCGGCCTGGCCCACCAGGACGATCCGGTCGTCGTCCGGGCCCGGACCGAGGCGGCCGCCGGCGTCCGGCTCCGGGATGTCCCCGCCCGCCGCGCCGTCTCCGGAAAGCCCCGGGGGCCGCGCGGAGCCGGGATCTTCTCTTCCGAACGCGCCCGCCCCGTCCCCGGCGGGCCCCGACAGGGCGTTGACGACCGGCTTCCTGTCCCCGTCCCGGCCGGATCCCGCGGAACGGCCCCCCGGCGGGCCCGCGCTGTAGGGGATCTGCTCCGTCGCACGCGATGTTTCCGCGATCACCACGACGCCCTCGCTCACGCCCTCCACGGTGACCCTGTGCTCGGCTCCGTCCCTCCTCGTGGTGTAGGCGATCATCGTGTCGCTCCCGGACGCCCAGACCACCGTCGAGTCCCAATTCACCGCTTCGCCTTCGACCCTGATCTTGTCGCCCTCGGCCGCGCTGTAGCCCCTGACGACATCCTCGCCGCCGAACCCCCAAAACAGGAAGATGGTGGGACCGTCGGCGCCGGTCAGGGTGTCGTCGCCTGCGCCGCCTCTCACCAGGAAGCGAGGGCGCACGGCGCTGTCGATGCCGGACGCGTCGACGTTGCTGATATCCACCGTACCGCCGTCCGCGCCGGGATCCAGCGTGAACCGGATGCCGAGATCGCCCGCCGTCACGCTGGCGGCCGACTCGCTCGTCACCGTCACCGCGTCGTCGAAGCCGTCGGCCACGAACAGCGTCATCGTCAGGGCGCCGTCGAAGCGGCTGTCCTTGAGCGCCAGATGGATGTTCTCGATGTTCTCGATGTGCGCCCTCGGCTGGACGGACGAAGACCGGGAGCCGACGTCGACCTCGACGAGCATGGTGTCGTCCCCCGCGCCGCCGTCGAAACGGATGAGGTGGCCGTCCCGGATGCTCGCCCTGTGCCCCATTCCGCCGTAGACGAGCTTGAACGCGTCGTCATCCTTGCCGCCGTCCACGTCGATGGCGGCCGTCGCGCCCAACGGCACGATGATCGTGTCCGCGCCGGCGCCGGCGTCGACCGTCAGCCGCGGCGCCGATGCCGTCTGCAGGCCGGCATCGTCGAACGCGTCCTCCGCGCCGGCCATGGGCCGGATGGTGAGCGTGTCCGCGCCGGCGCCCAAATCGAAGGTCTGGCCGACGCCGAGGGTCCCGTCGTCCCGCGAGCCGCCCTCCACCCCTTCCGCGTTCTCGACGACATCGTCGAATTCGGTCGCGATGACCTTCAATTCGCCAACGGCGCCTCTGAGCTCGCTGTCCAGCTTCGCCCCCCGGGTCGACCCGCTCGCGTCCAGCGCGGTGATGACGCCGAGCGACCGGGTGTACTGGTAGACGACGTCCGCGGTCCCGTTCGAGTCGTAGTCGTACTCGACCCGGACCGCCTGCCCGTAGCCGTCGAAGGTCTCCGTCTTGCCGTCGTCGGCATCGCCGTCGCCGTCGTAGTCCTGAAGGAAATGCTCGGACCGGGAGGGGGCCAGCGAGGCGAGGCCGAAGGGGCCGCGGCTGTCGTCCCAGTCATCGTGGAAGTCCGTGCGGATCTTGCCGGCGGCGCTCCAGGAGTAGGCCTCGGCCCGGCCGTAGGTGTAGGGCGGAGAGGTCTCGTCGGCGAACTCCGCCAGCGTGATCCGCTCCTTCTCGTCGTAGGTGTAGCGCGGGTTGAAGGCGTCCTCGGTGCGGTCGGGCTGGCGGTCGCTCCCATAGTGCACGATGGATGTCACCCTGCCGAGGGCGTCGAAGGTCTCCACCTTGAACTTGTCGTCGATGCCGTCGTCGGCGGTCCCGCCGCCCGAGCCGTCGTCGTAGCTGACCGTGCGGGTGGCGAAGACATCGGTATCGCCGTGATAGGTGACGACGACGCTGTACTCGTCGCCGGGCTCCCCGCCCTCGTCCTTCGAGAATTTCAACCATCGGAGGTCGTCGGGGGCGGCGGGATCGTATCCGTACTTGTAGACCGCGTCCGGCGTCTCGTCCGCGAACGCCTTGGACTCGTCCCAGTCCTCGTAGGCGCGGATCCTCTCCCTCCTGTTGTCGACGCTGTCGTACTCGTACTCCTCGGCGCGGTCCACGCCGTCCTCGCCGATTCCGAACAGGGAGGAGGCGACCCGACCCTTGTCGTCCAGCGCGTCGAGGCGGTTGCGGTCCCAGACGCCGTCGCCGTCGTCGTCCCAGCGGG
>CAYSVD010000257.1:0-2430 GCA_964434395.1 uncultured Pseudohongiella sp. | reverse complement strand
GCGGCCGGCGGATTTCGGACCTGCTGAAGGGCAGCATCGTCAACGAGGGCGGCGCGTCCTACACCACCGTGGCGGTCAACGGCGTCGTGCTGATGGATGACGGCACGGTCGCCGCGGGCGTCTGGGCCCCGAACGGGGCGCGCGACGTGGCGCTCAGCGCCGAAACGGATGGCGGCGACATCGCAGTGGCGGACTTTCTGGACCGCTGGGCCCCGCGGGCTGCGGTCTATGAGGCGCTGCCGGGCTTCCTGCTGCGGCTGGACGAGGCGGACGGCGGCGGGGCGTGGCGCGCGCCGGAGTCGCCGTTCTGGCTGCGCTTCAGCGGCGGCGCGGGCTCCTACCGCCCGGAGAGCGCCAGCACAGGCGCGCGCCACCGGCACACACGCTACGGCGTGGAGGCGGGTGTGGACTTCCCGCTCGACGACGGGCTTGCGGGCTGGGCGGGGGTGCGGGCGGTCTCCGGCTCGGCGCGTGTCTCGGCTGCGACCGGCGGCGGGCGGATCGAGGCGTCGGGTTTCGGCCTTGCCGGGGGCCTGTCCTGGGAGAACGCGGACGGCTTCTACGGGACCGGGCGCGTGTCGCTGACCCGCTACGGCGTGGACTACTCCTCGTCGGCGCGGGGCCGTCTGGCGTCGGGCGCGTCGGCCCTTGTCCATGCGCTCGACCTCGAAGGCGGGTGGCGCTTCGCGCTGGACGGGGAGACGGTGCTGGCGCCTTGGGCGCGGCTCGGATATTCGGGCGCGTCGATGGACGGCGTCACGGACGCGGTCGGCTCGCGGATTTCCGTAGCGGAAGCGGACCGGCGGACGCTCGGCGTCGGTGCGGATGCGGAGATCGAGCTGGACCCCGGCAGCGGGGAGGAGCGGCTGGCGCTGCGCGGCTCGTTCGGTCTGGAACGGCCGTTCGGCGGCGGCACGGCCGTGCGGGTCTCCGCCGGCGAGGAACTGGCGTCGAAGGCGCCAGACGGCATCCGGCTCCTGCTGGGCGTCGGCGCCGTCTGGAAAACGGGCCCCTTCGCGCTCGAAGGCGGGCTTTCCGCGAGCGGCCTGGGCTCGGACGACAGGGACTTCTCCGGCTTCCTCACCCTCCGCACGGCGTTCTAGGGCGAGACCCGTTCTGATTGAACTGTGTTTCAGTCCGAACCCCAATCGTCACCCCGGCCCCCGAGCCGGGGTCCAGCCCTGACCGTTTCGGTCCGGTGGAAAGGCCGGGGGATGGACCCCGGATCGTCGCTGACGCGCCGTCCGGGGTGACGATCAAGG
This sequence comes from uncultured Pseudohongiella sp., assembly GCA_964434395.1. Taxonomy (GTDB): domain Bacteria; phylum Pseudomonadota; class Gammaproteobacteria; order Pseudomonadales; family Pseudohongiellaceae; genus UBA9145. The sequence goes on along the minus strand of CAYSVD010000257.1, from coordinate 1,168 downwards.
CTTTACCGACGAACCTATTTCAACCCGGTCGGATCGTGTTCTAGACCCGGCGTGCAGCGGCCTTTCCGGCTTCGCGCTCAGCCGCCGGCGAGCCGCGCGACCGCCCGTTCGACCTCGACCTCGCGCTCCGTCTGCCGCGCTGCCGCCGCTTCGCGCGCCGCCGCCACGACCGCAGGCGCGGCCCGCTCGGGAGAGCCGGCGTCGAAGGGCGGGTCCGGGTTATATTCGATGCCGAGCTGGATCTGCTGCGCGGCCTCGGCGCCGAGCAGCTCCCCCGCCACCGTCAGTGCGAAGTCGATACCGGCGGTGACCCCGCCGCCCGTGACGATATTGCCATCGACGACCACGCGTTCTGCCACCGGCTCGCAGCCGAAGGCGGCCAGCATCGGCAGCGACATCCAGTGCGTCGTCGCCCGCCTGCCGCGCAGCAGCCCCGCCGCGCCCAGCACCAGCGAGCCCGTGCAGACCGAGGTGACATAGCGCGCGCCCGGCGCCTGGCGGCGCAGGAAGTCCAGCACCTCTTCGTCGTTGAGGAGCGCGTTCATGCCCGCGCCGCCGGGCACGCAGACGAGGTCGAGCTGCGGGCAGTCGGCGAAGGTCGTGCTTGGCAGCAGCTGCATGCCGCCCGCGGCCGTTACCGGGTCGAGGGTCTTCCAGAGAAGATGGACCCGCGAATCCGGGAACTTGGTGAAGACCTCATACGGGCCCGTCATGTCGAGCTGGGTGATGTTGGGAAAGAGCAGAAAGCCTGTGTGGAATGGCATGGGCGGTCTCGGGTCCGTCGGTTGTCGTTGTCGCTCGCAGGCGATATGGAGCGCGCTCTATCCGCTTCAAGCCGGCGCCCAGGAAGGTTATCCGCCATGACAGGTTTTCCGGAACCGCTCCTCGAGGGCTACCGCTCGTTCAGGGGCGACCGCTACGCCAGGGAGCAGGACCGCTACCGCCGGCTTGCCGAGCAGGGGCAGGCGCCGGAGGTCATGGTCATCGCCTGCTGCGACTCGCGGGCGGCGCCGGAGACGATCTTCAATGCCGCGCCGGGCGCGCTCTTCACCCTCCGCAATGTCGCCAATCTCGTGCCGCCCTGCGGGCCGGACGATGGCTGCGATTCAACGTCCGCCGCGCTCGAATTCGCGGTGCAGGGCCTGAAGGTCCGGCATATCGTCGTGCT
>CAYSVD010000256.1:0-6855 GCA_964434395.1 uncultured Pseudohongiella sp. | reverse complement strand
GGGTTGCGGGGTTGCCGCCTCCTCAGACTAGCAGTTTTTTTCTTGGTAGTCATTCGTCTGGACCTACGACCCGGGCGCACGATCAAGCACGCTTCCGGCACTCGCGTCCCGCCAGTTGTCGCTTGAAAGAATATTCATCTGTCTGCACTGCAACTCCGACCCGATCAGACGCAGAAACGGAACCTCGTGCGGTGCCCGCACTCGCGCCGGAATGCCTCTTCAGGCGGCCACTGGCGGGATCCTACCCTCCTCTAGCCCCCAATACAACATCTTTTTTGCGGCTTTTTTGCGGCTTGTGGCGGCCCTTTTCAGCTCTTTGTCATCCACTGGGCCACCCGATTTTCCCTGAGTGCCGAAATTCTCTGAAATGTGCCCTGAGACCGCTACGCGACATCCGCGCTCCCAGCATCTCCCGCTCTCGCCACGCGCCAGCCGGTCCGCCGCGCCTCCATGTCCGCCCGCGACACTGCCCGCGACAGCCCCCAACAACGCCGGTGGTATACTGCGCGCCGCCGCAGGCCGATGCGCGGATCGATGAGCACCTACGCGGTGGGGGACATTCAGGGCTGCCTCCGGCCCCTTGAGCGGCTCCTTAAGAAAGTCCGCTTCTCCCCCGGCCGGGACCGGCTGTGGTGCGTGGGCGACCTGGTCAACCGGGGGCCGGACTCGTTGCGGACCCTGCGGCGGCTGGCGGAGCTCGGCGACGACGCCGTCATCGTGTTGGGCAACCACGACCTGCACTTCCTGGCCGCGAGCGAAGGCCGCGCGCCGTCCGGCGGCGGCGACACGCTGGAGGAGCTGCTGGCCGCCCCGGACTGCCGGGGGCTGGCCGGCTGGTTGCGCGGCATGCCGCTGGCCCACTGCGAGACGCTCGAGACCGCGGCGGGAGCCGAGCGCTTCCTGATGGTCCACGCCGGCGTCGCCCCGGCCTGGAACCTCGAACGGACCCTGGCTCTGGCCGGGGAGGCGGAAGCGGCGCTGCGCGGCGACGGCTACCGGACGTTCCTCGAGGGGATGTACGGCGACGGGCCGGCGCGCTGGGACGATGGCCTGGAGGGGATGGAGCGCCTGCGCGCCATCGTCAACCATCTCACCCGGATCCGCTTCTGCGCCCCCGACGGCGCCCTGGACCTCAAGACCAAGGACGGCCCCAATGCCGCCCCCCCGGGATTCAGGCCCTGGTTCGAGTATGAGAAAATCACCCCGGAGGCCGCCATCCTGTTCGGCCACTGGGCGGCCCTGAACGGGCGCGCCGGCCGGGACCGGGTCCACGCCCTGGACACCGGCTACGTCTGGGGCCGCTCGCTCACCATGATGCGTCTGGAGGACGGACAGCGCCATGCCGTCGAATGCTGACCTGCCGCCGCTGGAGACCTACCTGGTGGGCGGCACGGTGCGCGACGAGTTGCTCGGCCTGCCCGACCGGGGGGACCGGGACTGGGTGGTGGTCGGCGCGACCCCCGGCGACATGCTGGCGCGGGGCTTCAAGCGGGTGGGCAAGGGCTTTCCCGTGTTCCTGCTCCCGGACCGGCCCGGGCACATCTGGGCGCTGGCCCGGACCGAGCGCAAGACCGGCCCCGGCCACGGCGGCTTCGCCTTCGACGCCGACGCGGCGGTCACGCTTGAGGAGGACCTCAGGCGCCGCGACCTGACCATCAACGCCATCGCCAGGACGGATGACGGCCGGCTGATCGACCCGCACGGCGGCCGGGCGGACCTTGATCGCAGGGTGCTGCGCCACGTCTCCGAGGCCTTCGTCGAGGATCCGTTGCGGGTGCTGCGGGTGGCGCGCTTCGCCGCCGCCCTCGGCGGACTGGGCTTCACCGTCGCGGACGAGACCCTCGCGCTGATGCGCGGGATGTCCGCCGGCGGGGAGCTCCGAACCCTGCCGGGCGAGCGCGTCTGGCAGGAGATGGAGCGGGCGCTGGGCAGCCCCGCGCCGCAGGCCTTCGTCCGGACGCTGCGCGAGTGCGGGGCCCTGAAGGTCGTCCTGCCCGAGGTGGACCGCCTGTTCGGCGTCCCCCAGCCGGCGCGCTGGCACCCGGAGATCGACACCGGCGTCCACACGCTCATGTGCCTGGAGCAGGCCGCCCGGCTGGGCGGCGGCGCCGAGGTCGCCTGGGCCGTCCTGGTCCACGACATCGGCAAGGGCGTCACCGACCCCGCCCGCTGGCCGAGCCACAGCGGGCACGAGACCTTGGGGCTGCCGCTCCTCGAGAACATCGCGCGGCGGCTGCCGGTGCCGAAGATCCACGCCCGCTTGGCCGCGCTGGTCTGCGAGCATCACACCAAGATGCACCGCATCCGGCGGCTGCGCCCGAAAACCCTGCTGGCGTTGCTGAACGCGCTGGACGCCTTCCGGCGCCCGCGGCGGATGGAGCGGTTCCTGCTCGCCTGCGAGGCGGACGCGCGCGGGCGCGCCGGACTGGAGGACCGCGACTACCCGCAGCGGGACTACCTGCAGGCGATGCGCCGGGCGGCGGCGGGCGTCGACCACCGCAAGTTGCTGGCGGAGCATCCCGACGGCGATCCCGGCCGGCTGATCGAGCGGCGCCGGATCCAGGCCATCGCCGCCGCCGCGGAGCGTGCGGATGCCGGATGAGTCCCCGGTGGCGCTGGTCACCGGCGGCGCCCGGCGCATCGGCGCGGCGATCGTGCGCCGGTTCCACGACGGCGGCTTCCGCGTGATCGTCCACTACCGGCGCTCCGAAGACGAGGCGGCGGCGCTGGCGGCCGCGCTGCGCCGCCGGCGGCCGGACAGCGCCGCCGCCCTCGGGGCCTCGCTGGACGACCCCGCCGAGGCGCGGCGGCTCGCCGGCGAAGCCCTGGCCTGGCGCCGGCGGCTGGACGTGCTGGTCAACAACGCCTCCGGCTTCCATCCCACCGAGTTCGGCGCGACGGACCGGCGGGAGTGGCGCGCGGGCATCGACGGCGTCCTGACGGGCGCCTGGTTCCTGTCCCAGGCGCTGGCGCCGGAACTCGCCCGGCGCCGGGGGGCCATCGTGAACCTGTCCGACGTCCACGCCGACCGCCCCCTGCGCCGCTACGGGGTCTACTCCATCGCCAAGGCGGGGGTGAAGGCGATGACGCGCTCGCTGGCCCTCGAGCTGGCGCCGGACGTCCGGGTCAACGCCGTGGCGCCCGGCGCGGTCCTGTGGCCGGAGCGGCCGCCGGAGGGGGAGGGCACGGCCGCCGTGCGGGCCCGCATCCTGGACGGGACCGCCCTCGGCCGCGCCGGCGCGCCGGAGGACGTGGCGGCGGCGGCCTTCTTCCTCGCCGCCGGCGCCGGCTACATGACCGGCCAGACGCTGCGGGTGGACGGCGGGCGGCGGGACGGCTGAGCCCTACGGCCCGTCCCAGTCGAAGTCGAGCCGGCGCAACGGGCCGGAGCCGCCATCGAAGCGCTCCCAAAGCTCCCGGTAGCTGCGCCCGCTCGGCCCGTGCACGTCCTCGGGCAGCACCTCCGACAGCGGGCGCAGCACGAAGGCGCAGCGGAGGATGTCCGGATGCGGCAACTCGAGGCCGCGCTCCCCGCCGGCGAGCTCCCCGATGACCAGGATGTCGATGTCGATGGTGCGCGAGGAGAACCTCGGCTGGCCGTGGTCCCGGCCCAGGCGCCGCTCCAGCTCCTTGAGCGCGTCCCGCAACGCGGGCGGATCCATGGCGGTCCGGCCCGCCACCGCCGCGTTGAGGAAGTTCCCGCCGTCGAAGCCCTGCGCCTCGCTCTCGTAGACGGACGAGCGCCGCAGCGGGCCCAGCATCCCGTCCAGCGCCCGCGCCGCCCGGCGCAGGTTGGCCGCCGGGCTGATGTTGCTGCCGATGCCCAGCGCGACGAGCCGCATGCCGTCCCGGGCCTACGGCCTCGCGCCGCGCTCGATCACCACGCCGACGTCCCGGGCGCCGGTCAGCGCGCCCGGCTTGCCGAGCCGCAGCCGCAGCCAAGCCACCTCGAACTCCTCGAGCACCAGGGCGGCGGCCCGCTCGGCGAGGGTCTCGACCAGGAAGAACTCCGAGCGCCCCACGAAGTCGATCAGCCGCCGGGCCACCGCCTTGTAGTCCAGCGCCCGGTCGATCCGGTCGGACGCGGCGGCCCGGCGGACGTCGGCGGCCATCTCCAGATCCAGGCTCACCACCTGCCGCCGCGTCCGTTCCCGGTCGTAGATCCCGATGACGGTCTCGATCTCCAGCTCCCGGATGTAGACGATGTCCATGGGCGCCCCGCCTTATATGTCTTCCAGCGACCAGCGCGGGCGGACCTGGATGTCGAGGCCGGCCCGATGGCCGGCCAGCAGGCGCCGGCAGCCGGCGTAGGCGATCATCGCCCCGTTGTCGGTGCAGAACTCCGGCCGCGCGAAGAACAGCCTCGCGCCGGCCTTCCCCGCCTCCTCCTCCAACCGCCCGCGCAGGCGCGCGTTGGCGCTGACGCCGCCGGCGATGACCAGGGTCTCGAGCCCGGTGCGCTCCAGCGCCCGCCGGCACTTGATCGCCAGCGTCTCCGCCACCGCATCCTCGAAGCCGCGGGCGATGTCGGCGCGGGTCCGCTCGTCCGGCGCGTCCGCGCCGGCGGCCCGCTCCGCGATGACGTCGCGGACGGCGGTCTTCAGCCCGCTGAAGCTGAAATCCAGCCCCGGACGGCCGGTCATGGGGAGGGGAAACTCGAACCGTCCCGCCTCGCCCGATGCGGCCAGCCGGGCGACGTGGGGGCCGCCGGGATAGGGCAGGCCCAGCATCTTGCCCACCTTGTCGAAGGCCTCGCCGGCGGCGTCGTCCAGGGACTCGCCCAGCAGGCGGTATTCGCCCAGCGCCGCCACCTCCACCAGTTGGGTGTGGCCGCCGGAGACCAGCAGGGCGACGAAGGGAAAGGGAGGCGGCTCCGGCTCCAGCATGGGGGCCAGCAGGTGCCCCTCCATGTGGTGCACGCCGATGGCGGGCACGCCGAGCCCGAAGCCCAGCGCCCGGCCGATGGACGCGCCCACCAGCAACGCCCCGACCAGGCCGGGGCCGGCGGTGTAGGCCACCCCGTCGAGCCCGGAGAAGCCGACCCCGGCCTCCTCCATGACCCGCCGGATCAGGGGCTGGGTCTTGCGGATGTGGTCGCGGGAGGCCAGCTCCGGAACCACCCCGCCGTACCGGGCGTGGATGGGCGCCTGGCTGTGGACCGCATCCGCCAGCAGGCCGCGCCCGCTGTCGTAGACCGCCACGCCGGTCTCGTCGCAGGAGGTTTCGATGCCCAGCACGATCAAGGGGCGGCTCCGATTCGGCGGGAGGGGCGTCATCATGCCAAAATCCGCCGGTTTTCCCAAACTGGCCGGCCCGGGCGTGTCGGCCCGCTTCTCGGCGCCGCCCGCCTCCCGGAGATCTAGACGGACGGGCCGAAATTTCGCTGAAGATCCAGCGAAAACAGCATGATGCGTCGAGCGGTCGGCCCCGCCCGCCGGCGAAGCGCACGCTTCGCATTTTTATTTCACATTTGTTTTTATTCAGGTTACAATGCCGACATGGACGCCGAACTCAACCCGCTCGCCGCGCCGCCGCCGGACGAGGCGCCCCTTCCGGACGCCCCGCTGGTCCATGTCGTGGCGCAGTTGCGCTTCCCGCCGGTGCTTTCCATCGGCAGCAGGGACTTCGTCGCCCCCTTCCAGGAAGCGATTCGCGTCCCGTATCCGGTCCTGCGCCCGGACCGGGTGCAGGATTTCACGCCGGTCGCCCAGGAAGCGGCCCCCATGCCGCCCCAGGTGGTCTGGCGCTTCACCGACGAGGACGGCGGTTGGCGGGTTTCGCTCTCCTCGAATTTCATCTCGCTCGACACGAGAGCTTATGTGAGCCGCGAGGATTTCCTCACGCGGCTCGAGGCGGTCGTCGCGGCGCTCGCCGAGCATGTCGACCCGCGGGTGGTCGACCGCATCGGCGTCCGCTACATCGACCGCATCGCCGGCGAGGATCTCGGGCGGGTCGGCGGCATGATACGCCCCGAGATGCGGGGGGTCGCCGCGACGGCGATGGAGGGGTCCGTCCGGCACGCGCTGAGCGACAACCTCTTCGACGTGCCGGACGCGTCCGCCCAGCTTCTGGCGCGCTGGGGATATCTGCCCGAGGACGTCACGGTGGATCCCACCGCGATCGGATCCCTGCCGACGCCAAGCTGGATCCTGGACCTGGACATGTTCCGGGACGAGCCGCGCCCCTTCATTCCCGAGGAGGTCGTGGCGGATGCCCGATCCTTCGCGGAGCGCATTTACGCATTCTTTCGATGGGCCGTGACGGATGAGTTCCTGAAACGGTATGGCGGCGGAGCATGAGCGCTTACGTGAGGGATCGTTGCACGAGACCGGCGGCTCCGGCGCGCGAGCCCCCGCTCAACGCGCCGCGCCCGGCCGACGGGACGCTGCGCCTCGCGGCCAGCCACCGACTGAACACCTCCGACGCGCCGCCCGACCGGAGAGTCCATCCCGGCCTGTTGCGGGGTTCGACGAGCAGCGGCTCTCCGCCCGTCATCGAGCAGATGCCCCGATGCGATGCCGATGAGGAGATGACCCAAGGCGGCAAAATCTGTGAAGTCCGCCGGCTAAGCGGCCTCACTTGGAAGCAGATGGCGGGGATTTTCGGCGTCACCAGCCGCAGCGTTCACTTTTGGGTCAGCGGAAGACCGATGAGCGAGGCCCCCAAATCCCCCCATAGAAACCGGGAACTAAAGATAATTCTTGACAGTCCGATCGGTTAGGCAACTTTCCCCTTCACCTGACAGGTGAAGACTCACAGCAAGCGAGGCCGACCATGACCGCACGATGCCATATTGAAAAAACCAAGCGTTTGATGACCGCCCGCGCAGGGTTGCTGTCCCTCGCTCAGGTGATG
>CAYSVD010000255.1:0-1556 GCA_964434395.1 uncultured Pseudohongiella sp. | reverse complement strand
GGCGCCTGCTGACCGGGCGGGGCGGAGCGGGGGACGAGCCCGCCGCGGCGGCGATGGCGGACATGCTGTCCGCCGAGGATCCGGCGGCGCTGGGCAGGAGGGCGCTGGCCTTCCACGAGGGGGCGCTCAAGGCGCGGCGCCAGCTGGCGGGCGCGGGCAACCCGAACGTCCAGCTGATGCTGGAGGCGTTGCTGTGGCGGTGGAGCCACCTGGGGCATCGCCACGGGGCGGGACCGGCCGGGACTGAACGGGCGGCCAAAAGCCGATGACGCCGGTGAAAACCGGCCTTCGGCCGGCGTCCGCAGGGGGCTGGCGCCGGCGCATCCCGAGTTCGGGAACCGCGCGGCCGGTCTGACGAGACGATAAAGGAAAAGCGGCGGCCCGGTCCGGCCGCCAGGAAGAACGAACGATGGGCCGCTGGACGATGCGGTCTCCTTTGAGTCGCGTATCGCAAAATGGCATCCTGACGGATGTTGAATGGGCTTGTTCAGGGGTTCTCGAAGGGTCCGCCCTCCGTGGATGTCCTTTGGACGGCGGCAGGCCCGGGCCGCCGATAACAACATAAGGAGGCATGGGGATGGCCGACAGCGAAACCAGAGAAGATCTTGTCCAGTTGACCGTCGCGGCGTATGACGGCGCTCCGGACGCCGCGCTGATGCGCGAATTGGAGGCGATCGTCGACGGGGGCGGCTCCCTGCTCGATGCGGCCGCCGTCCTGACCGCCGGCGAGCGCTGGACGGAACCGTACCCGTCGTCCCAGGACCCGGCCGAGTTCTCGGACGCATGGCTGGGAACCCTGTTGCCTGGAGTGAGCGCGGACCTTCTGGAGTTCGGCCGGAGCGTCGTGGTCCCCCATCTCGAGGCCGGCGACGGCCCCGCCGGCCTGGTGCTGGCGGCGCAACAATTCCTGAGCGGTCCCGTCGTGCCGGCGGATTTCGCCGATTTCGCCGCCGGCTTCCTCGAGCGGAGCGCGGAGGCGATGGAGGCGCTGGTCCGCAGCGAGACCGTCGAGGACCTCGTCCAACTGGCGGTCGCCGCGTACGACGCCGCGCCGGGCGCCGACTTGGTGGAGGAGCTGGAGGCGGTCGTCGACGGCGGGGGCGCCCTGCTGGACGCGGCCGAGACCCTGACCGGCGACAGGCGCTGGACGGAGCTGTATCCGCGGTCCCAGACGCCTGGGGAGTTCGCGGACGCCTGGCTGGCGAGGCTGTTGCCCGGGGCCGACGAGGCCCTGCTGGCGGGCGGACGGGAGATCGTGGTCGCCCAGCTCGATGCCGGGGCCGGCGCCGCGGGCCTGTTGCTGGCGGCGCGGGACTTTCTGAGCGACCCCGGCGCGGCGGGGGACTTCGCCGACTTCGCCCGCGTCTTCGTCAACAAGGGCGAGGTGGCGGTGGAGCATTCAGTGACGCGGGAACTGGACGGCTCGTCGTCCGCGTTGCGCGAGGTGCTGGATGCGGTGACCGGCGATGACGCCACAGTGCAGGCGGCGATCGACGAGCTGGGCGGTTCCAGCGGCGGCGGCGGTGCGGGCGGCGGTGGTTCGAGTGGCGGCGGTA
>CAYSVD010000254.1:0-1789 GCA_964434395.1 uncultured Pseudohongiella sp. | reverse complement strand
CACATCGGATGACATTCCTTCTCCCGCCGCCATATGTAGAGGGGTTGCGCCCTCGTCATCGCCGGCGTTCACATCACATCCCGCATCCATCAACACTTTAACCATCCGGATGTTATCCCGCTTAGCCGCTATGTGCAGGGGAGTCGCGCCATTTTTGTCAGCGGCTTTTGCGTCTGCGCCTGCCGCTAGCAGCGAGCGCGCCACATCGGATGACTCCCTTTCTTCTATCGCCATATGTAGCGTGGTCGCGCCTTTGCTATCAACGGCGTTCACATCGGCGCCACATGTCGTCAACGTCTTCACCATCTGGCTGCCGTACTTCCTGATAGCCGTGTTCAGAATCGTTCGACAGACATTCCTAGCGTCACGTTTCGCTTTTTGACGTCGACCCTCCCCATCTTTCGCATTGATTTTCTTCCCGGCAATCACCGCATGGAACAGGGTATTGTTCTTGCCTGCGGCATGCATGCCGTTGATTACCCCTGTCAACGTCCGCGACGCCCCATCGTTGTTTTCCTCTGAAAAAAGAGCGCCGATTGTATTGACTGCCGCATCCACCAGCTCCTGTTCGTTTCCTAGATCGATCGCTATTGACAGCAGTCCTATCCCATCATTATCAATGACGCTCACATCCGCGCCAGCGTACACAAGCATTCGCATCAGCTCAATGTTTTCTTTATAAATCGCTCTAAACAACGGAGTTCGGCCATCATCGTCGGAGCCATTCACATTAGCGCCCGCGCCGATAAGAACCTTTGTCATATCAACGGATTCGTCAGCCGTTGCGGCAAAGATCAACGGAGTTTTGCCGAAAGGAGACTTTTCTTCCAGATCCAAATCGGGGTGATTTTTGATGAAAGCGGCAAGGGCGACAGGATCGTTTCGGCCTATCACCTTGAAGATGTCGTCATACTTCTCTGTTGAGTTCATCTGATCCATAACCCCTGAATGGTATTTTGGTTATTTGACGACGCGGAGGAAGACAACGGCTTGGAGTATGGCCGCAACAAGGTCATTTTGGCAGGCTGTCGGGCCCCGTGATTCTTGAGTATAGTATAGCGGTGCGTCCATACCTTGCCAACGTTCTGTACGGAGCCGATGCTCGGTGGAATGCGCCGTCGTCCCCACCTTCCCACACGCATTCCACCGGCCAGTCCGCCTGTGCTGAGCTTCCTCCGTTAGCATTCCTGTCGTAGCGATGCGTGAACCATCCGTCCTTCGGCATCTCGGCGTCGAGCTACGCGATCAAATCCGCATACCGGTCCGCGGCGCAGCGGTTCAAAGATTGCGACTCCGAAAATTTCGGCACCGGACCAGACCGCGATGTCGTTGCAGACGACCCGGCGGCCCGACCTGGCCAAAGCCTGGGAAACGCGGGTGGATTCGGCGAAACCATCGGGGAGCCGACCGCATCGAACGTCCCCCTCCTTGCCCGCGCCTTCCTGCGCTGTCGCGCGGGAAGAGGCGGCGGCGCCCGGCCCGCGGCGTTTGGTCCCGCGCAGTGGGCGCCGGCCGGCTCAGAGGCTCCAGTCGTCGTGGAACGGCATGCCCGCCGGGCCGCCGACGATGCCGTGCTCCGTCGCCGCGGCGGGTTCCCAGCCCCAGTCCGGCGGCCCCGTCTCGCCGGCGCCGTCCGGGACGGCGTCCAGGACGGCCGCGCCCCTGGAGCCGGGCGCGCCTGGGGGAGTGTAGGGTTCGGTGCTGTCGGGAGTGCCGTTGCCGTCGACGTCCAGCGCGTCGTTCCAAGCGTCCCAGGTGTCGACCGTGGTCTTGTCGCCCATGAGGTTGT
>CAYSVD010000253.1:0-7642 GCA_964434395.1 uncultured Pseudohongiella sp. | reverse complement strand
CCGTTCAGATATCCGCGCCACCCGCACCGTCTCGGTCACCGTCGGAGCTGAAATCCATCCGATAGGTCTCATTATCGATCTTAATGAAAGTGATATCCGTCCGCCCATACTCTTCAAGATGTTTGCGCGTCACGCATGCCCCTGGGCGCACCCCGATTCTTTCCCGCAAATACTTCCCAAGCAGAGAATTGTTGTGCGGCGTTTCCAGGCCTTTTCCTTCGTCCTGAGCCCTGACCATAATAAAACTCTTGCCGTCATCGGTCCGCACCGCAAAACGCTCGTATCTTTCAGGGAAAAAGTCCGATTTGCCTATGTCTGCCGGGATGTTGATGTATGCTTGATTGCGTTCCCGACCTTCTCTTTGCCCCCAGTTAATGCCCGATTTCCTCGGTGTTTCCCCTTGTCCGGACAGAAGAGTGAGATTGACGGCAGCACCTTCCGGACGGCCAATTGTTTCCTCTTCCTTCAGAGCTATCTCGCTTTCAATTACGTCGTCTGCGCAGTTCTCGGTAAACGGCAAAATCCTTTTATAAAAGTCCGCCGCATCTTCAGGGTCGACGGGCGCCATCGCCTCGACCTGCGCACTTCCCTCGCGAAAGGCCGCCGCCGTGTAATTTGCGGATCCCGCGTAGGCCAATTTCGGGTGATCGTCCTTCATCCAGATATACACCTTGGCATGGACCGGGCCGCCGCGAATGACGTAACGGCAGGAAAACCTCGTGCCATGGGGATGTTCCCTCACCAAAGTCTTCATGGCCAGGTGTTGCGCTTTCACCATTCCGCCGCTTTTGGTCATGCCGATAATGAGCTCAATGGCCACGTCGTCCCCAGCGACATCTTCCAGTTCATGCATGTGCCGGCTTGCCAAACCAGCCGTCGCATAACCGCTCACTATCTGTAGCCGGTTGATTTCCAGATTTTTGGCCGGGGCCAGCAACACCCGATCGAACAGGCCGTCGGTCAGCATTGGCTTTCAATTTTGTTGCGAAGCAACGTTTTCAGCACCGCGACGAATATCTGCCTCGCGCCCTCGGGAGGCACCGCCATGCCGATCTGTCGTCGAACCGACTCTTTCCCGCCGAAGAACACAAAGTCGTCCGGAAAGGATTGTAGGCGCGCCCTCTCTCTGTTGGTCAACGCGCGGTCTTGCTTCCAATGGTAGACGTGGGTTCCTCCGCCTCCTGAACCCGTAACGGTATATGCGGGCTCGTTCGGCTTGAGCCGCCTGTATATCTGACTGATCGTCGCGCCGCTTTTGAGGTTGAGCCGCAGGCGGTCGGGCATTCGGGCCGTAAACGCGTTCTCTCCTGGACCTATGTGCCTGAGCCGCTCGACAACGACGGCGGACTGCCTCGTCATCTCGTTGTTGGGCGCGTCTTTTTGGATTCCCCTCAATGCCTCGCGGCACGAAACGGGCTTGTCCTTGGTGGTGGGCTCGGGGTGGTCAAAACCGTCTATGCCCAAATCCCGCCGAAAACCCACCAAAACAATCCGGCGACGCGTCTGCGGCACCCCATACTCCTCGAATTTGTAAGTGTGGGCGAACACTTCGTATCCAGCATCCTCCATCGCCGACAGAATGATTTTCAAATCATTCCCGCTTGAGGCGAGGCCGCTCACATTCTCCGCCACAAAAAACAGCGGCTCCTTGGCCTTAAGGCACCGGATGCCCCAACGATAAAGCCCCCCATGCTTGCCCGCAATACCCTCCCTGTCGTTCACCACGCTGAAATCATTGCATGGAAAGCCGAACGCCAGGCCGTCTATCGCCGACAACTTCCCCAAATCCAAATCCTTGACGTCGCCACAAAGCACACACTCATCTTCCATCGGCAGATTGCGCCGAAACGTTTCGCAGGCATCGCCGTCCTTGTCGCTGGCCCAAGCATGGCGGTAACCAACTCCGTCCAGCGCCGCCTGATGGGCGCCCAAGGCCATACCGCCCGCGCCAGCGAACAGCTCGCCCAGCACATAGGTCCGCCCGGAATGGGCATGGGCCTCCCTCGACTTCACATGCTTCGGGTTTGCGGCGAGCTGTCCTCTCACAATTTCCACAATTTCGCCGTCCGCGAGAGTTGTAATCATAGGCTAGCGCAACGCATACTCCGTTGTCTACCCCGTCCCGCAACACCCCGTCCCGCAACAGCCGGGGCATCAGGCGTCGTCCGGCGACCCTGTCCCGAAACCGGACCGGCGTCTCGGCCGGAGCCTGGGCGGGTCAGCGCCGCAGAAGGCGCTCCAGCAACGCCTTCTGGGAATGCATGCGGTTCTCCGCCTGCTCCCAGACCACGCTGTCCTCCGCATCGAGCAACTCGGCGCTGACCTCCTCGCCTCGGTGGGCGGGCAGGCAGTGCATGAACAGCGCGCCGGGGGCGGCGGCCGCCATCAGCTCCCGGGTGACCTGGAAGCCGGCGAAGCGCGTCAGGCGGCGCTCGCGGTCCCGCTCCTGCCCCATGGAGGCCCAGACGTCCGTCGAGACCAGGTCGGCGCCCCGGACCGCCTCCGCCGGGTCGTGCCCCACGGCGACCCGGTTCCCGCGGCCGGCGGGCGGCCCGGCGTCGGGCTCGAACCCCGGCGGGCAGGCGATGCGCAGCTCGAAGTCGAACACCGCGGCGGCCTGAATGTAGGTCCGGCACATGTTGTTGCCGTCCCCCACCCACGCGACCCGGCGGCCGGCGATGTCGCCCCTGCGCTCCCTGTAGGTCTGCATGTCGGCCAGCAGCTGGCACGGATGGAAGCCGTCGCTCAGCGCGTTGATCACGGGAACCCGGGAGCGGGCGGCGAACCGCTCGAGCCTGCCGTGGTCCGCGGTCCGCATCGCCACGCAGTCGAACATGCGCGACAGCACCCGGGCGCTGTCCTCGACCGGCTCCCCGCGTCCGAGCTGCGAGTCGGCGGCGGTCAGGAGCGACGCGCCGCCGCCGAGCTGCGCCATCGCCACGTCGAAGGCGGCCCGGGTGCGGGTCGAGGGCTTCTCGAACACCATCCCTAGGATCTTCCCCGGCGGCGCGTCCGCCGCGCCCGGGTCGCGCTTGAGCTCCGTCGCCCGCCGCACCAGCTCCAGCACCTCCGCCGGCGGGAAATCGTCCAAGGTCAGGAAATGGCGGACGGTCACGGTCCGCCTCCGGCCGGGCGGGCAACGGGGACGCGTCCCGTCTCCGCGCGGGCGTCCGCGTCCCTCCCGGAGGCGCCCCAGCCGGCCAGATGACTCCTCCATCTCGCGCATCGCGGGTTCATGGTCGAAAGAAGCGCGGTGAAGAACAGGAAGCAACCGGTCTCCTTGTTCTGCCCCATTCCGCCGTGGAACATGCCCACGACCAGCATCAGCAGCCACCCGACCGCGACCATGTGCGCGTGGGCGGGGGCGCTCCCGTCGCGGATCACCCGGACGGACGCGCGGAATCCGAACGCGACGACCAGCAACAGCAGCGCGACGCCGGAAATCCCGATATCGAACGCGACCTCGAGGAAGATGTTGTGGGGGTGATCTATCGCCAGCCTCATTCTTTCCACCGCGTACAGCGACCCCACCTGCTCGCGCCATTCGCCGGGGCCCAGCCCGGTCAGCCAGATGTCCGGCGCCATCCGCCAGAAGTCCAGGAACCACAGCACCCGCGTGTAGTTGAGGGGGTCCGTCTGGTAGAGCTGAACGATCCGCATGAAGGCCAGATTCATCTCCTCGACGGATGCGAGGTAGTAGACCCCCGCCCCCGCGAAAAGCAGCCCCGCGGCGTATTTGCCTACCATGCCCACCGACTTCCTCATCATGACGAAGTAGACGCCCAGCGCGAACAGCGCGCCTGCGGCGGCCGCCAGGGACGCCGAGGCGAGCAGCCAGTACAGGGCGATCCCCATGACCGTCAGATGCAGGGGCTGCATCAGGAGACTCCTTTCATGAAAAATCTTTATCGCCGCGAACGCCAGCATCAGCGCGGAGAATATGCCGTGCGTGTTGGGGTTCACCACCGACCCGCCCCCCAGGGCGACGTAGTCGTCCATATCGAGGACCGTCCTGCCGCGGGCCGCCTCCAGGACGCCGAAGTCCACGTCGAACACGAAGTAGGCGAGCGACACGAACGCCAGATACCACACGGCGAACCCGAAGTAGAAGTCGTCCAGAAAACGCCTGTCGGCGAAAAGGATCACGTAGAGGAAGGGGATCATCTGCACCAGCGTGAAGCCCGCGAAGTAGTCGATCCGGACGCCGCTGCCGGAAAGCAGGACCGACAGGCCCATGATCCCCCACAGCAGGGTCACGCACACGAAGGTCCTGTTGTTCGCCAGCACCGCGGAGGGCCGGACCGGATGCTTGTGGATCAGGATGCCGACGGCCAGCACGGCGGACGCGAGCGCCATGAACGCGGGCACGGACGTCCACACTCCCGTCCTCAGAAACAGGCCGTAGTACAGCGTGTAGTGGACGAGGGTGAACTGGACCAAAACGCCCGGCCGCAGGCAGACGGCGGCGGCGGCCGACAGGCCCGTCGCTATGACGAAAACGGCGTCCACGGCGAAACGGCGCGGGGGTCAGTCGCGGCTCCGCCCGCGGGCGCCGTCGTAGTCGCCGTATCCGTACCCGTAGCCGTAGCCGTAGTAGTAGTAGTCCTTCGCCGATTTCGCGACGCCGTTGAACACCACCCCGTCGATGCCGACGCCCTCGTTCTTCAGGATCCGGAGCGCGTGCGCGATCTCCTTGACGGTGTTCACGCGGTAGCGGGTCACGAGCAGCGAGGCGCCGGCGTGCCTGCCGACGATGACGGCGTCGGTCACCGCGGTGACGGGCGGCGTGTCCACCAGCACCAGGTCGTACCGCGATCCCGCATCCCGCAGGATGCGCGAAAAGGCCTCCGACATCAGCATCTCGGACGGCCGCCCCAGATGCCGCCCCCGGGGCATGACGTCCAGGTTTTCCTGGCCCGAGCTCTTGACGGCCTCCGCCGCCGGAATCCGGCCGGCCAGCGCCTCCGACAGGCCGCCCCGCTCGTCGAGCCGGAAGGTCCGGTGGATGCGCCCCTTGCGCAGGTCCGCATCGATCAGGAGCACCCGTTTCTCCGTCAGCGCGTACACGGCGGCCAGGTTCGACGACACGAAGCTCTTGCCCACGCCCCTCGTGGGCCCGGTCACCATCAGGACGTTGTTTTCGGCCTTCTTCATGATGAAGTACACGCTGGTCCGCAGGCTCCTGATCGCCTCCACCGCCGGCTCGTCGCTGGTGGCCAGCGCGAGTACGCTCTGGTCCGCGTCGGGCGCGCCGCCGTCCGCCCATTCCCTCCGCCTGAAGAGCAATGCGCCGAGCCGCCGAAGGAGCGCTTCGAGCGGCCTTCCTTCCCCGTCCCCGCGCAGCCTGTCCAGCGAGCCCTGGGCGGCGGACAGCGGAATGGTGCTGACGACCTCCAGTCCCGCCGCCCGGATCTGGTCGATGTTGTCGATGCCCCGCCGGAGGATCTGGGCCAGCAGCAGGGTGATGACCGACATGGCCAGGCCGGCGACGACCGAAAGCCCCATGATCACTCCCGGGTTGGGGAAGACCGGGGACCGCTCCGCCAGGGCGTTGTCCAGGATCCGCACGTTGCCTATCGTTCCGGCCTGGGCGATCTGCAGCTCCTGCATGGCGTTGCGCATCTGCGTGTAGATGGCCTGGCTGACCTCCACCTCCCGGTTCAGACGCAGCACCTCCCGCTGGGTGTCCGGAAGGTTCCCGGCCCGCTGCTCCAGGCGCCGCTTCTCGGAGTTCAGCTGGCCGCGCTGCTCCAGCAGCACCCGGTAGCCAGGATGGTTCCTCGTGTACCGCCCGGCCAGCTCGTCCTCCTCCATCGCCAGCTCGTTGAGCTGGCTTTCGATCTCGACCATGTTCTGCAGTATGACCAGCGTCTCCTGCGAGATGTTCACGCTCTCCTCGGAGGTCTGGTACCGGCTGAGCGCCTCCTCGGCGTCCGCCAGCGCCCGGCGCACGTCCGGGATGTAGGACTCGAGGAACTCCAGCCTGCTGCTCGCCTCGGCCGTCCGCCGGCTGATGTTCTGGCGCAGGAAAACCTCCGTCACGGTGTCCAGCGTCCGGACGATCTCCTCCGGGTCGGGCCCGCTCAGCCGCAGCTCCAGCACGCCGGTGCGCAGTCCGCGCTCCCTCACCACGAACCGTTCCAGCAGATCCTCGGCGATGCCCCCCTCGCTCCGCCTCGTCAGCTCGAACCGGGCGCCGGGCGGCGCGTCGATCTCCGTCGCCAGCAGGTTCAGGAACGGCTCGTCCCGCGTCAGCGGCTCGCCTTCCCGGCCGCGTCCCAGGAACCCCCCGTTCTCCAGCAACCCGAGCTCCCGCCTGAGCCGCCTCGTGTCGCGGCTCTCCTTCACCGCGAGGGAGTATCCGCCGCCCCGCTCCACCGTCAGGACCAGCGGGACGTCCTCCAGTTCGCGGGCGGTTCCCAGCGTCTCCACCGCGATGCCCTCGCCCGCCCAGACGCTCGCGGCGCCGTCGAGAAACCCCGGCCGCTCCACCCCCCAGCGCCGCAGCGCGCGGCCGACCACGGGCCAGCCCGCCGGATGCGCCTCGTGGCCTATCCCGGCCTGCATCGCGGCGCGCACCAGCACCATCCGCGACTGCAGTATCTCCTGCTGGGTCGCCGGCTGGTAATCCTCGAGGAACATGGAGAACAGCTCGCCGCCGAAGGCGCCGCCGTCGGCGCGCTCTATCTGCAGCAGGGCCTCCGCCCGGTAGACCGGCGTGACCAGCGCGGTGTAGGCGAGGCCGGCCATCGCGGCCAGCGAGGTGATGGCCAGCACCAGCCTCCTGTGGTCGACGCAAAGCGCCCACAGGTAGGCCAGGTCGCCGCTCCTCTCGACCGGCGGCTCCTCCGGCGACGGACCCTTCTCCGGGCTCCGTTCCGTCATCGGCGCGCCCTCCCGTTCACGCGATCTGCTCCCGCCAGGCGTCGGCGGCCCGCACCATCAACCGATGGACGCGCCGGAACACGCTTTCGTCCTTGCGGTAGGGATCCGGTATCTCCGCGCCGGACGCGCCGCCGGGACCGGCGTCCAACCACCGGCCGAACAGCATGATCCGGCCGCCCAGCAGGGGCGCCCGGTCCAGCATGGACCGGCGCTGGGCGCTGGTCATCACCAGCACGAGCTCCGCCTCCGAGAGCATCCGGTCGGTCAGCTGGCGCGCCCTGTGCCCGTCGACATCCAACTCCTCCTCGGCGGCCAGCTTGGCGGCCAGCGGATGCACCGGCTCCCTCACGCGGGCGGAGAGGCCGGCCGAGCTGATTTCGCGGCCGGGCAGGCGCTCGCGCAGGAGCGCCGCCGCCACCGGACTGCGGCAGATGTTCCCCGTGCACACGACCAAGATGTTCCGGATCACCCGACAGCCCGCCTGAACATGGATCCTCCTCGGGCCCGGCCGCATGCCGGGGACATTCTACTCAAGGATGGCGTTGAGCCCCAGCACCGTCGTCACGCTGTTGGCGATCTGCCTGACCACCCTGTTCCAGCGCGTGACCGGCGCCGTGGTGATGTACACGATGTCCCCGGGCCACATCATGAAGCGGGCGCCCAGGGCGTAGGCCACCGCGTTGCGCACGTCGAGCTGGTAGACATCGATCTCCCGCGCTTCCCCGCCTTCGCCCCCGCCCCCGTCCTCCGCGTCCCG
>CAYSVD010000252.1:0-2019 GCA_964434395.1 uncultured Pseudohongiella sp. | reverse complement strand
CTGGACGCGGCGCTCTTCGGCGTGGCGGTGAGCACGGCGCCGGGCCGGGCCTGGTACGTTCCGGCGGGCCACGAGGACGGGACGGGGCAGCTGCCGCTGGAGCGGGCGCTGGCGGCGCTCGGTCCGGCGCTGGGCGACGCGCGGGTGATCAAGGCCGGCTACGACCTCAAAACCATGCGCCATGCGCTGCGCAACCACGGCGTCGCGCTGGAGCCTCTCAAGTCCGACGTGCTGCTCGCCGCCTACGTGCTCGATTCGGTCTCGGTCCGGCGGGGGCTCGCGGACATCGCGCGGCGGCACTTGGACTTGACGCTGGCCGAGCCCGAGGCGATGCGGGGCCGGGGGCGGACGCCGGCGCGCCGGATGCCGGTGGCGGACTACGCCCGCCACGCCTGCGAAAAGGCGGACTTCGCGCTGCGCCTGTCCGCGCGGCTCGAGTGGAAGCTGGCGGAGATCCCCGCCCTGCTGGAGCTGTACCGGCGCTGCGAGCTGCCGCTCATCGAGGTGCTGGAGGCGATGGAGCGCGAAGGCGTCCTGCTCGACGCGAAGGTGCTGAAGAGGCAGGGCGGGCGGCTGGCCCGGCGGCTGGCGAATCTGGAGGAGCGGGTGTTCGCCGAGGCGGGCGAGCGCTTCAACATGTCCTCCCCCAAGCAGCTGCAGGCGGTTCTGTACGAGAAGCTCGGCCTGCCGGTGCACCGGAAAACCTCCACCGGCCAGCCCTCCACCGCCGAGCCGGTCCTCACCGCGCTGTCCGAGGAGTTCGCCCTGCCGCGGCTGATCCTGGAGCACCGCTCGCTCAACAAGCTCAAGACCACCTACGCGGATCGGTTGCCGGAGGACATCCATCCCCGCACCGGGCGGGTGCACACCTCCTTCCGGCAGGCGGTGGCGGCCACCGGGCGGCTGTCCTCCACCGACCCGAACCTGCAGAACATCCCGATCCGGACCGAGGAGGGCCGGCATGTGCGCCGGGCCTTCGTGGCCGCGCCGGGACGCCGGCTGATGACGGCGGACTACTCCCAAGTGGAGCTGCGCATCATGGCCCACCTGTCACGGGACGCCGGGCTGCTGGAGGCCTTCGCCAGCGACACGGACGTGCATCGCGTCACGGCGGCGGAGGTCTTCGGCGCGCCGCTCGGGAAGGTCAGCCCGGAGCAGCGGCGCAGCGCCAAGGCCATCAACTTCGGCCTGATCTACGGCATGTCCGCCTTCGGCCTGGCCGATCAGCTGCATATCGGCCGCGGCGAGGCGCGGCGGTACATGGAGCGCTACTTCGAGCGCTATCCGGGGGTGCGCCGGTTCATGGACGACACCCGGGCCTCGGCCGACGAGAAGGGCTACGTGGAGACCCTGTTCGGGCGGCGGCTGTACCTGCCGGACATCCACGCGGGCAACGCCGCGCTGAAGAAGGCCGCCCAGCGCACCGCCATCAACGCGCCGATGCAGGGCACGGCGGCCGACATCATCAAGCTGGCCATGATCGACATCGACTGCTGGCTGGCGGAGGCGGGGCTGAACGCCCGCCTGCTGCTGCAGGTCCACGACGAGCTGGTGTTCGAGGTCGAGGAGGACGATCTGGCGCCGCTGCGCGACGGGGTGGTGTTCCGCATGACGACGGCGGCCTCGCTGGACGTGCCGCTGGTGGTGCATGCGGGGGCGGCGGACAGCTGGGACCAGGCCCGGTAGCGGCCGCCGCCGCCCCGGTTTCCGCGCGGCCGGGGAATGCCGGGAAACGCGCCGGCGATCGCACTGGAAATTGCGGTGCCGTTGCGGTGTGTTGCCGTTGCGGTGTTGACATGAGGTGGGGGGGGGGGGCGCCATCATCCCCGGCATGTTTTGGGACTTATGGAACCTCTGATCAAGTCCCTTTGAGGCACGTCATTGGGGAAAAAACTGTATGTTCTAGCACTTTTGCCGGTTTTGAGACGGTGAAAAAGGGGCGGTTGTTTGATTTTCGCCCGATTTTCGCCTGATTCGGCGAATTTCGGGCGTACTTTCCCTATGCCGCCGCCATCCGGG
>CAYSVD010000251.1:0-10140 GCA_964434395.1 uncultured Pseudohongiella sp. | reverse complement strand
CCCCGCCGACGGCCGCTGGCTGAGCCGATCGGAGGATGCCGATGCCGACGGCGCGACCGATGAGAAGGCCGCCGTCACCTATCACGGCGCGACCGAGGTCGTCGCCACGCGCGAGACCAGCCACGACGACGGGTCGGGCGGCGCCGCCGCCGACGACGGCACCTTCGACAGGAGGACTTACGAAGGGTACGACGACAAGGGCAGGCTCGAGTCATCCAAACACGACGACGACAACGACGGCATGTACGACAGGACGTTCACTTACACCAACACGTACCACGCGAACGGCGAGATCAAGACAAGGATGATCGAAAACGACGACGGACGGGGCGGCGGCGTCGCGGGCGACGGCATCGCCGACAGCGTGACGATTGAAACGTACAACGACAAGGGCGCGATCGAGTCGTCCAAGCGCGACGACGACGGCGACGGCACGTACGACCAAGTCGACACCTACGCTTATCACGGAAACGGCGAGATCAGAACCAAGCTGGTCGAGGAGGACGGCGGGCCAGGCGTCGGCGGGATCCCCGACGACGGCACTTTCGACAGAAGGCGGCTTTACACATACGACGACAAGGGCGTGCTGGAAACCGTCAAGCGCGACGACGACAACGACGGAACGTACCAAGCTGTCTTCACGTACGTTTTCCGCGAGAACGGCAGCCGCGAAATGGTCACCATCAAAAGCGACGAAGGAGGCCGGAGGGCCAGCGATGGCGATCCCGACGACGGCACCATCGACAGGGTTGCGGTTCAGAAGTACAACGAGGATGACAGGGTAATATTCCACGAACTCGACATCGGCAACGACGGCGAATGGGATGAGAGAACCACGTACGAATATCATGAGAATGGAAACAACAAGGAACGGCTGACGGAGTACGAAGACGGATCGGACGGCAACGTCGACAGGAGGCGGATCCACACCTTCGACTCCACCGGCGCATCCACCGGCGTCAAGTACGACGACGACAACGACGGCGACTGGGACCGCGGCAACAGCATCAGCTACACAAGGGACGGGCAGGGACGGGCCACGCAGATCAAGTACGACGACAATCTGAACGGCACCGTCGACCGCGTCGAGAAGTACACCTACGAGGGCGCCGGCGAGCAATGGAAGACCTACTGGAGGAACGACGACGCGGCGGCCAACGACGTCTTCGAGTTCAAGCTGAGCGCGACGCGCGACGCGGACGGACGGATCAACGAGCTGGACGCGAGCGGGTCGACCACGGGGTTGACCCATACCGACGCGATCGATCTGCTCAGGGGCAACACCGGCGCGCTGGTGGTCACCGGAACCCCCGTGGACGATGCTCTTTGGAACTTGGGGCCGGTCGACGGCGGCTCGTCGGAGGCCGGAACCCTCGGCGCCGGCCACACCTTCAACCTGAGCGACGGCGACGATGCGTTCTCCGTCCGGAACACGAGCCGCTACGAGGACTCCTTCGATTCCGACGGCAAGCAGCTGACGTCGGCGCCGCGGGTGACCGTCAACGGCGGCAAGGGCGACGACGCGGTCAAGGCGGCGGTCGATGTGCTGGGCGCCGTCACCGTGAACGGCGGCGCGGACGACGACACCCTCACGATCGGCAACGGCGCCGGCGATAGGCCGCCCTCCGAGCGAGGGCACTTCACCCGCTTCGACGGCGGCGAGGGAAGCGACACATTGATCATCGATGCCGTCGTCGGCGATGCCGCTTACTTCGCGAGCTCCAGCCTCAAGCCGGTGGTGCGCATCGCGAATGTCGAGCACATCGTGCTGGATCTCGTCACCAAAAATCTAGGCGCCGACAAGGCGGCCTTGACGATGCGGCTGGTCGTGGACGACGGTTTCAATGATGCGCTGACGGTGACGCGCGCCTCCTCATCTGTCGACATCGACGACAGGTCGGGGCTCATTTTTGCGCTGGACGGCGATGCGGACGGCGGCGCCGTGGATGTAAGCAACGTCAGTCTTTCCGGCTTCCAGTCGTCTTCTTCCCGCCGACCGCGGATCAACGTGGAGGGCGGCCCGGGGAACGACACCCTGACCGGCGGCGCCGGATCCACCGTCTTCGGGTTCAGGACGGATTGGAATTCCGCCGGCGGCGACGACACCGTCAGGAGCTACAGCGCCTCCGACAACGACCGCATCGAGATCGCCGGCGCCGGCGTGAAGGACGGCTCGACGACGGTGCGCAGGGACGGCGGCGACACGAAGATCGCCTACACCCTGGTGGGCGACGACAACGCCGAGACCGCGCACGTCATCACGGTGGTGGGCGTGAGCAGCGGGGTGGTGGTCATGTCCGAAACCTCCGGCGGCCTGGCCGCGATCGGCTACTCGTAGCCGGCGCGGCTTTCGCCGGGTTCCGGCGCGCGAGGGGCTCCCGCCCCGCCGCCGAGCGGCGGCGGCGGCCGGAGTCCCACGGCCGGAGTCCCGCGGGGGCGGCCGGCGGGACGATGTGGTAGCCTTCTCCGCCGCGACCGACGCCTTCGACAGCACGGATCATGCCGACCAGCCAACAGCGCAGGCGGGGATGGACGCTGTACCGGCGCCTGCTCGGTTACGTCCTCCGCCACAAACTGATCATCGCCGGCGGGCTCGCGGGCTACGTCGTCTTCGCCGCCTCCACCCCGGCCGCCACCTGGTGGCTGGGCTGGACGCTGGACGCCGTCAACTCGGAAAGCTACGGCGACGTCCGGACGCTCAGCCCGCTGCTGTGCATCGGCATCGCGCTGATGCGCGGCTTGGGCTCGTTCACGGGCGGCTACGCCATGGCGGGCATGGCCAACCGCGTCATCCACACGCTGCGCTGCCAGGTCGGCGACCGGCTGGTCCGGCTGCCGGCGGCCTACTTCGACCGCAACGCCGCCGGCCGGCTGGTGTCGAAGGTCACCTACGACGTCGCGCAGGTGGCCGGCGCGGCCAGCGAGGCCGTCGCGGTGCTGTTCCGGGAAGGCTTCACCGTGGCGTTCCTGCTGATACAGCTGTTCGTCATCGACTGGATGATGACGCTGGTCTTTCTCGTCATCGCGCCCGCCGTCGCCAAAATCGTCTCGCTGGCCGCGGCGCGCTTCCGCCGCTACAGCGCCCAGATGCAGGATTCGATGGGCGACGTCACCCAGGTCGCCGCCGAGACCGTCAAGGGGCACCGGGTCATCCGCACCTTCAACGCCGCCCGGCAAGTCAGCGGCAAGCTGGCCGCCGCCAGCGAGCGGAACCGGCGGCAGAACATGAAGCTGGAGCTGACCTCGAACGTCAGCACGCCGCTGGTGCAGCTGATCGTCGCCATGGCGCTCGCGCTGCTGGTCTGGCTGGCCATGTCGCCGGACTTCTTCGCCGGCAGGACCCCGGGGGAGTTCGTCATGTTCCTGAGCGCCGCCGGACTGCTGGCCAAGCCGATCCGGCAGCTGACCCAGATCAACGCCACCATCCAGCGCGGCCTGGCGGCGTCGGCCAGCGTCTTCAGGCTGCTGGACGAGGAGGCCGAACGCGACGTGGGAACCCTCGAGGCGCCGACCGTGAAGGGCCATGTCCGCTTCGAGCGGGTCCGCTTCTCCTACGACGGCGGGACGAGGGCGCTCGACGAGGTCAGCCTCGAGGCCGAGCCGGGGCAGACCATCGCGCTGGTGGGGCGCTCCGGCGGCGGCAAGTCGAGCCTGGTGAGCCTCATCCCCCGCTTTTACGACTGCGACGGCGGACGGATCCTGCTCGACGGGACGCCGGTGGGCGACTACCGCCTGGAGAACCTGCGTCGCCACATCTCGATCGTCACCCAGCAGGTGGTGCTGTTCAACGGGACCGTCGCCGAGAACATCGCCTACGGCGAGGAGGACGCGCCGCGCGAGCGGATCGTCCGCGCCGCCGCCGGCGCCCACGCCATGGAGTTCATCGAGCGGCTGGAGCGGGGGCTGGACACCCACGTGGGGGACGGCGCCGGCCTGCTGTCCGGCGGCCAGCGCCAGCGCATCGCCATCGCCAGGGCGCTGCTCAAGGACGCGCCGATCCTGATCCTGGACGAGGCCACCTCGGCGCTCGATTCGGAGTCCGAGCAACGCATTCAGGAGGCACTCGGACGGCTGATCCGGGGACGGACGACCTTCGTGATCGCCCACCGCCTGTCCACCATCGAGAACGCGGACCGGATATTGGTCATGGAGCGGGGACGGATCGTGGAGTCCGGCACCCACCGGGAGCTGATCGGCCGGGACGGGCGCTATTCCCGGCTGCACCGCCTGCAGTTCTCCGAGAACGGCGTCGGCGCCGCGTGAATTTCCTGGACCGGGCCTGGTACGGCGGGCGGCGCTGGCCGCTGCTGCTGCAGCCGCTCAGCATGCTGTTCCGGCTGGCCCTCCCGCCCAGGCGCCGCTGGCTCGAGGGGCGCCGTCCGCTCTTGGCGGGACGGCCGCCGGTGGTGGTGGTGGGCAACCTCACCGTCGGCGGCGCCGGCAAGACGCCGCTGGTGATCGCCCTGATGCGGCGCCTCAAAGAGGAGGGCTGGCGCCCGGGCGCCGTCAGCCGCGGCCACGGGGGACGGCCGGAGCGCCGGCCGATGGCGGTGGCGGCGGACTCCAGCGCGGCGCGGTGCGGGGACGAGCCGGTCCTGATCGCCGCCCGCACCGGCTGTCCGGTGGCGGTGGACCCGGACCGCGCCCGGGCGCTGGCCTGTCTCGCGGCGACCGGGGAGGTGGACGTGGTGATCAGCGACGACGGCCTGCAGCACTACCGGCTGCCGCGGGACGTGGAGATCGTGGTGGTGGACGGCCGGCGGCTGTTCGGCAACGGCCGCTGCCTGCCCGCCGGCCCCCTGCGCGAGCCGGTCTCGCGGCTGGAGGAGGCCGACCTCGTCGTCTGCAACGGCGCCCCCGCGCGCCCGTTGCCGGCGCTGCGGGACGCCCACGTCATGGAGATCGAGCCGGTCCGCTTGGTCAATCTGGCGACGGGCGAGGAGCGTCCCTTCGAAGGCGTGCCCTTCGGCGCGGGAGTCCGGCTGGAGGCGGTGGCGGGGATCGGCGACCCGCGGCGCTTTTTCGACTCGCTCGACCGCCTGTCGCATCCGCGGACCGAACGGGCGTTTCCCGACCACCATCCGTTCACCGAGGCCGATTTCGCCGCCCCGGACCCGTCCCGGGTCGTCGTCATGACCGAGAAGGATGCGGTAAAATGCCGGGCCTTCGCCCGCGACAGTTTCTGGTGCGTGTCGACCGAGACGCGGCTGCCGCCGGCGTTGCTCGACGCGCTGTCCGCGAGGTTGCGCGCGCTGACCGGAGACGCCTGTGCTTGACGGGAAACTGCTGGACATCCTGGTGTGCCCGAACTGCAAGGGCGGGTTGCGCCACGACCGGGAGCGCCGGGAGCTGCTGTGCCTCGCCGAGGGGCTCGCCTACCCGGTGCGGGACGGCGTGCCGGTCATGCTGGCCGACGAGGCGCGCGAGATGCCGCTGGAAGAGCGCGACCGGCATCGATGACGTTCTCGGTCGTCATTCCGGCGCGCCACGCCTCCACGCGGTTGCCGGGCAAGCCGCTGCTGGATATCGGCGGCAAGCCGATGCTCCGGCGCGTCTGGGAGCGGGCCGGGGCCAGCGCGGCCGACGAGGTCGTGATCGCCACCGACGACGAGCGCATCCGCGCGGCGGCGGAGGGCTTCGGCGCGCGGGCGCTCATGACCTCGGACCGGCACCGCTCGGGCACCGAGCGCGTCCAGGAGGCGGCGGCGGCCCTGCGATGGCCGGACGGCCGCGTGGTGGTCAACGTGCAGGCCGACGAGCCCATGATCCCGCCCGCCGCCATCGACCGGGTGGCGGACGACCTGCTCCGGCGCCCGGACGCGGGGATGGCCACCCTGTGCCACCCGGACGACCCGGCGCGGGACGCCGAGGATCCTCACGCGGTCAAGGTGGTCCTCGACAACCGGGGCAGGGCGCTGTACTTCAGCCGGGCCCCCATCCCTTACGGCGCGGGACGGCGCCTGCGCCACGTCGGCATCTACGCCTACCGGGTCGAGACGCTGCGCCGGCTGGCGCGGCAGCCGCCGGCGGAGCTGGAGCGGCGGGAGAATCTGGAGCAGCTGCGGGCGCTGTGCAACGGCATCGTCATCCATGTCGGCGTGCTGGACGGGCCGCTCCCCCCCGGGGTCGACACCGAACGGGACCTGGCGGAGGCGCGCGCCCGCGCGGCGGCGGAATGAAGCGCGCGGACCCCGCGCCGTCGCCCGCCGTCGGCGTGCTGATGGTCTGCCTCGGCAACATCTGCCGGTCGCCGACGGCTCACGGCGTGATGGAGAAATACATTGAAAACAGAGGGTTGTCGGGAAAAGTCATAGTGGATTCCGCCGGAACCGGCGACTGGCACGCGGGCCAGGGGCCGGACCGGCGGGCGGTGGCCGCCGCGGCCCGCCGGGGCTACCGCCTGGACCATCTGACGGCCCGCCAGGTGGCGTCGGAGGACTTCGGGCGCTTCGACTACATCCTGGCCATGGACCGCGCCAACCTCCAAGAGCTGGAAAAACGCTGTCCGGCCGCCCACCGCGCCAAGCTGGCGCTTTTCCTCGCGTACGGCGGCCTGGGGCATGAGACCGTCCCCGATCCCTACTACACCGGCGGCCGGCGCGGCTTCGAGCTGGTGCTGGATTTGGTGGAGGACGCCTGCGGGGGGTTGCTGGACCACATCCGCGAGCGGCATTTCCCCGGGCCGGACGGACCCCGGGCATGCTGATCGAGCGCGACAAGGCGCTGCGTCCCTACAACAGCTTCGGCGTGGCGGCGCGGGCGGCGCATTTCGCCGCCGTCGCCGCGGAGGAGGAGCTGAAGCGGGCCTTCGATTTCGCCGACCGGCGGGGGTTGCCGGTCCAGCTGCTGGGCGCGGGCACCAACGTCCTGTTCACCCGCGACTGGCCGGGGCTGGTGGTGCACCTGGCCGGCCGGGGGATTCGGTGGCTGGACGGGGACCGCCGGGTCCGGGCCGCCGCCGGGGAGAGCTGGCACCGGCTGGTCGCCGGGGCCGTCGACAAGGGGGCCTGCGGCATCGAGAACCTGGCGCTGATCCCGGGCAGCGCCGGCGCCGCGCCGATTCAGAACATCGGCGCCTACGGCGTCGAGCTGGCCGAAACATTCGAGGCCGCCCGGGTCTACGACCGGCGGCGCGGCGCGTTCCGTCAGATGAGCGCGGCGGACTGCCGCTTCGCCTACCGGGACAGCGTCTTCAGGCGGCCGGAGGGCGAGGGGCTGGTCGTCTGGGACATCACCCTGCGGCTCGGGCGGCGCTTCCGCCCGCGGTTCGAATATCCGGCGCTGCGGGAGGCGCTGGCCGGCGGCGAGCCGACGCCGCGGCGCGTGTTCGACGCGGTGTGCGCGTTGCGCTCGCGCCGGCTCCCGGACCCGGCCGTGCTGGGCAACGCGGGCAGCTTCTTCAAGAACCCCGTGCTGTCCCGGGACCGCTTCGAGGAGCTCAAGGAGCGCCATCCGGCGTTGCCCGGCCGCCCGGCCTCCGAAGCGGACGGGATGCGGGTGCCCGCGGGCTGGCTACTGGATTCCCTTGGCTGGAAAGGCAAGAGCCGGGGGGGAGCGTCGGTCCACCGCCATCACGCCCTGGTGATCGTCAACACCGGGACGGCCAGCGGCCCGGACATCCGCGCGCTGGCCGGGGCGATGCGCGACTCGGTCCGGGAGCGCTTCGGCATCGTCTTGGAGCCGGAAGTGAATATACTGTAAGCGGGGCCGGCCGCCGCCGGCGCCGGACAGCCGCCGCCATGCAGGAACGTTTCGATCACAAGGGCTTCGTCGCCTCGCTGACCCGCCGCCCCGGAATCTACCGGATGCTGGGGGAGGACGGCGAGGTGCTGTACGTGGGCAAGGCCCGGGATCTCAAAAACCGGGTCGCCAGCTACTTCCGGGGCTCGAAGCTGGCCGGCAAGACCCTGGCCATGATGAACCGGGTCCGCTCCATCGACGTCACCGTGACCGGCAGCGAAACCGAGGCGCTACTACTCGAGCAGAACCTAATCAAGAGCTGCCGCCCGGTCTACAACATCCAGCTACGCGACGACAAGTCCTATCCCTACATCCTGTTGACCGACGGGGACCGCTATCCGCGGCTGGGCTTTTACCGGGGCCGCCGCCGCGCCGGCCGTTTTTTCGGGCCCTACCCGAGCGCCCAGGCCACCCGCGAGACCCTGCAAATTCTGCAGAAGATGTTCCGGGTCCGGCAGTGCGAGGACAGCTATTTCAGGAACCGCTCGAGACCCTGCCTGCAGCACCAGATCAAACGGTGCACCGCCCCGTGCGTCGGGCTGGTTTCCGAGGAGGAGTACGCCTGGGACGTGCGCTGTTCGGCCATGTTCCTGGAAGGGCGCAGCGACGAGCTGATCCGGGAGCTGACTCGCGGCATGGAAAAAGCGGCGGCGGCCGAGGACTTCGAAAAAGCGGCGGCGGTCCGGGACCAGATCGCTGGGCTGCGCCGGATGCAGGCCGAGCAGTCCGCGGCCACCCGGGGCGGCGACGCCGACATCCTGGCGGCGGCGCTGGAGCAGCCGAGCGCCTGCGTCCACGCCATCTACGTGCGGGGAGGGCGGATCATCGGCAGCAAGAGCTTCCACCCCCGTTGCCGCCTGGCGGAGAAGCCGGAGGACGTGCTGCGGGCCTTCATCGGCCGGAAATACCTGGAGGCGGAAAACGCCGCGAGCATTCCGCGGGAACTCATCGTATCGTCGGCGCTCGACGAGGGCGAAGCGCTGCAGGACGCGCTGTCCCACGTGGCCGGGCGGCGGGTCAGGCTGTCCATGCGGGTCCGGGGCCACCGGGCGAAGTGGGTGCGGATGGCCCGGACCAACGCGCTCGAGTCCATCCAGCGGCACATCAGCAGCAGGCAGAGCGTGCGGGAGCGCTTCAAACGCCTGCGGGAGGCGCTGAAGCTCGAGGGGGACGTCGGGCGCATCGAGTGCTTCGACATCAGCCACACCGCCGGGGAGGGCGCGGTGGCCTCCTGCGTGGTGTTTGACGAGAGCGGGGCGGTGAAATCGGACTACCGCCGCTTCAACATCCGCGGCATCGCGCCGGGCGACGACTACGCGGCCATGGCGCAGGCCCTCGGGCGGCGCTTCGCCCGGCTCAGCCGGGGCGAGGCGAAAATCCCCGACCTCCTGATCGTGGACGGCGGCAAGGGCCAGCTGGCGCAGGCCAGTGGGGAGCTGGCGCGGTTCGACCTGCCGCGTGTGCCGCTGCTGGGGATCGCCAAGGGCCCCAGTCGGCGGGCGGGGCGGGAGCGGCTGTTCCTGAGCGTCGACGGCGACGCGCGGCGCATCGCGCTGGCGGCGGACTCGCCGGCCCTGCATCTGCTGCAGCAGGTCCGCGACGAGGCGCACCGCTTCGCCCTGACCGGGCACCGCCAGCGGCGGGCGAAAGCCCGCATGGAATCGGACCTCGAGCGGATCCCGGGGCTGGGTCCCCGGCGGCGCCAAGCGTTGCTCAAGCACTTCGGCGGCCGGCAGGGGATCGGGCGGGCCAGCGAGGCGGAGCTGGAGAAGGTGGCCGGCATCAGCCGGAGGCTGGCCGAAAACATCTACGCGCACCTGCACGGCGGCGGCTGAACCGCATGATGAACTGGCCCAATCTTGTCACCTGCGTCCGCCTGGTCTTGATCCCGGCGGTGGTCCTCTGCCACGGCTCCTCGTTGCCGTACGCCAACGTCTGGGCGGCGGCGCTGTTCACGGCGGCGAGCCTGAGCGACTGGCTGGACGGCTACCTGGCCCGGCGCCTCGGCCAGGCGACGCCGTTCGGGGCCTTCCTGGATCCAGTCGCCGACAAGCTGCTGGTGATCGCGGTTCTGGCGTTGCTGGTCACGGTCCACGGGGCGGTCATGCCGGCCGCTGCCGTCATCATCGGACGGGAGGTCGCGGTCTCAGCCCTGCGGGGATGGATGGCCGTCCGGGGGAAGGATGCGGCCGTGGCGGTGGATTTCGGGGGCAAGCTCAAGACCGCATTCCAGATGACCGCCATCGTCGTCCTGATGCTGGCCGCCTCGATGCCGGACTGGCTCCTGCGGCTCGGCCTCGTCCTGATTCACGCCGCCGCGTTGCTGAGCCTGTGGTCCATGGCACGGTACTTCCGCGGGGCTTGGAAGGCGCTGTCTTCCTGACCGCCGGGGCGGTCGGG
>CAYSVD010000250.1:0-12076 GCA_964434395.1 uncultured Pseudohongiella sp. | reverse complement strand
CTCCGCGCCGGATGCCCCATGCGGCCCCGGCGGGCGGTTCCCGGGCCTGCCGCGGTCCGTTCCCCAAGCCGGGCGGCGAAAACGCCCGGCGCGGCGCCGTGATTCTCCGACGAGAAGCGCGCCTCCCGTCCCGGGCCTGGTCCCCGCGCCGGCGGCGGCATTGCTCAGGGCGACATTGCAACTCGGCATTACGGTCTCCCGGTTTCTCGGCGCGCCCCAGACACAGGGGCATCGGCGCCATGTTGCAGGCCAGCGCCGCCCCGTGTCCACCCGCGGCGGCGGGCGCCGGGAACGAGGCGCTGGGGCAGGATCCGGGGCTTCGGGGGCGGCGGTTCTCCGGCTGCGGCCCGTCCCACAAGCGCCCCCGCGCCGGGATGCGAAAACGGCGCCGGCGGCGACGGCTGGCCGCGCGTTCCTGGCCGCGGTCCCGGCGCCCCTGTTCGCCCAGGGCGATGTTGCGGCTCGGCATGGTCGGCGCGCGGACTCCCCGTGGGCGCGGCCCCTCAGGGCCCTGAAGGGGCATAACAAGTCCAATCCGGCACAACCAACCATGCGCCACAACCAACCATGCGCAGCCATGCAGAATGCTGGCGAGCAACCGTGTCCGCCCGCCCCCGCCCGGGTGCCGACAAGCCTGCCTGGACGGCTTTCGGCCATTTCCGGGGGTAACCCTGCCAGCGGGCGTTCCGGCCCGTACGTGCCCGCGGGCGCACCGGGACAGGGATCCCCCTGCCGGCATGCCGCCCGCCGGCCCCGGGAGACAGGCCCCGACGTTCCGTCCTTAGGTCGCCGGGGGGACGGCGGCGCCGTTCCCGTGCTTCCGCCGCTCCGAAGTATGCCGGCTCCGGGCGTTCCCCTCGTCGGTTCCTCGGGCGGGCGTTCCGGGGCGGCGGACTGCGCCGAGCGTCGAGGCCGGCCGGAGCTGAAACCGAGCCCTCGACCCGCGCCGGTCATCCAGCCGGCATGACGGCGGCTCCCGCCGCGGGACGGGAAACGACGGGGCGGCGCGGTTCGGGGGGGTCCGGGCGGCGCCGCCGGATCGCCCGCACGGGGCGGCGCCGCCGTTCCACCGTCCCCGAGCGGATCTCCCCCTCCGGCCCTGGCGGACGTCCCGGCCCCGGTTCCGGGAGGCTGGGCCGCGGACTCCGTCCCCGCCTTGGCGCGCGCGCCCCGCCCCGGTCCGGCGGCGCGCCGAGATCGACGCGAGAGGACCGGCGCCCCGCCCCTCTCGGCTCGTCCCGCGGTCGGGACGCCGGCCGGTCCTAGCGGGTTCCGAGGGCCGGCCCGGAGCGCCCCCGCGCCTGCGGGAAGCGCCCCCGGGGTCATCTCGCCGACCGTCTCGCCGAGGTCTCCGCCCCGGAACCGGGAGCGGGTCATAATCCGACCAAAGTCAGGATTGAGTCCACGTCGCCGTGCTTGTACACCACCAGCAACATGACCTCGCACAGCAACGCATGCTCCCGCCGCAGCCGCTGGGGGCGCGTCAGGGTGTCCCGGACGTCGTACCCGCCCAAGGGACGGCCAGCGCCCATATCGGACATGAGCCGCTTGAGGCGCCCCTCGGAGCTCCGGATGTCGTCGCGCAAGCCGGCGATGGCCGCGCCCAGAGCGCGGAACCCGAGGCTGGCGTCCCCTCTTCCTCCCGGCTCGACGGCATCCAGCATCCGGACGGCGGCGCCCCGGAAGTCGGCATCCCGCTCGAAGGCGATGCTCCAAGCTTCGTCCGAGGGCCTCATGGCCTCGATCCGCTGGACTGCGGCGGCCGCCGCCCCCCGTATGCCGCCTATGCGTTCTTTTATGGCGGCGCGGTCGGCGTCCAGCTTGCGGTCGATGCGCGCGCGGTCGGCGCGGTCCTGCCGCGGCGCTCCCTTGTGGGGGAACTGGATGATCTTTCCCATGTTCGGCGCTCTCCTTCCAGTCGTCCGCCTCCGATGCGGCATGCTGGTGTTTCGCGTCGTCGGCGATGCGGCCGCCCCCCGTCCCTCGGTCATCCCCCCAAACATCTCCGCCTGCCCGCTCTTGCCGCAGAGCGTCTCCGGGTCGCCGTTCGGCGCCGTCCGGCCCCACTTGCCGTCCTTCTGCCGGGTCCATCCCTCCCTGCGAAGGCGTTCGGCCTCGGTTCCGTTCCGGCCCCATTTCCCGCTGTCGTGCTTGCTCATGGTCCATCTCCTGTTGCGCGGCGGCTTCGCCGCTGGGTTGTCGGCGGGCTTTTCACCCCGCCGGATTTCGTGTCCGGGCTACCCGCCCCGGCGCCAATGGTTTCAACCTTCCCGATAATTCCGGCAGGAGTCCTAGTCCGGGAATCGCCGGCGGAGTTCCTCGACCCCGAAAACCTCGGCGGAGC
Source organism: uncultured Pseudohongiella sp. (assembly GCA_964434395.1). Taxonomy (GTDB): domain Bacteria; phylum Pseudomonadota; class Gammaproteobacteria; order Pseudomonadales; family Pseudohongiellaceae; genus UBA9145. Next base: position 9,732 of record CAYSVD010000250.1, on the reverse strand, counting down.
GGCATTCACCCCCCGTTGTTCTTGCATGGCTCGTTCCCGGCCCATTGGGTTGGTTGATCGAATTGGGGGCGTTTTTTGTCAACCGGATGCCGCGATTGCCGGATGCCGCGATTGCGGGGCCGACCGCCCTAGTGGACCGTCGCGCCGAGGCCCCCACCCTGGAACCGGGAGCCGTTCATGATCTCGACCAGCTCCGAGACCGTGTCCTCGGCGGCGCTCCCGTACGCCCCATGCGACAGGATCGTCCACAACAACGCATGCGCCGTCTTCAGCCGTGTGGAGCGCATCGCGGCGTTCCAGAGGTCGTTCTCGCCCAAGAGGCGGCCGGCTTTCGCATCGGCGCACAACTTCTTGAAGTCCTCCCCGGAGGTCCGGACGGCGATGCTCAGGCCGCTGAGGGCCGCACCGAGGCAGGCGCCGTTGTCCCCCCTTCCCTCTTCGACGATGCCCAGCAGCCGGACGGCGGTGTCCCGGATAGCGAAGTTCCAAGCGGGGGCCGCCGGATCCCCGACCTCGGGTCGCCGGGCCGCGGCGACCGCCTCCACCACTATGCCGCGCACGCATTCACTCATGTCGGACCTCCCCGCTTCGAGCCCCCGCCGTCGTTCCGGGCCTCCGCCCTCGCCTCCCGGCGTCTCCGGAGCCGTTTCATCCGCCCCCCGTCCCTCGATCATCATCCCAAACATCTCCGCCTGCCCGCTCTCGCCGCAGAGCGTCTCCGGGACGCCGTCCGGCGCCGTCCGGCGCCACTTGCCGTCCCCCTGCCAGGTCCATCCCTCCCTGCGAAGGCGTTCGGCCTCGGTTCCGTTCCGGCCCCATTTCCCGCTGTCGTGCTTGCTCATGGTCTGTCTCCTGTTGCGCGGCGGCTTCGCCGCTGGGTTGTCGGCGGGCTTTTCACCCCGCCGGATTTCGTGTCCGGGCTACCCGCCCTGGCGCCAATGGTTTCAACCGTCCTGATGATTGGCGGCGGCCCCTGCCCCGCCGTCCGTCCTCCCCGGCCATGACCGCTCCCGTCTCCGCCGGGCGTTCCCGCGGCCCGCGCGCCGACGTCCGCCCGGTCGGCGAAAGGTCCGGGGCCGTCTGCGGGTCATGGACTTGTGCCTGATGTCGGCCTGGACATTGCACGACCCGCAACGGGGACGGCGCGGACCGTCAGGCCATCGACAGGACTCGATCCGGCGTCGGGCCCGCTTCTCGTGCGGAACTTGTCGGCGGCTTGGAGCAGGCTCATGCCCTGTCGGTGGGCTTTGCCGGGGGCGGAAGGTCGGTGCATCGAATGTTCTCCTAGCGGTATGCGGCCGAGAGTGCGGGCCGCTCATTCCCTTACCAATCGAATTGGCGGCCCCCGGCGTCAACAAGTTCGTCGTACCTCCTTCTATCCGGATCCGTTGATTCGGCGGCCGCCCAGGGCAAGGCCAGCACGCCCGCGTCGGGCGCCGAAATCGCTTGGACGGCGGCTCGGCGGGATCACGGGACCGGGGGTGCTGAACCGGGCCGGAGGCGGCCCCTGAGCGCCCTACGCGCCCCCAAGGGCTATCCCCGCCTTGGGGTGGCGGTTGCCCTCGCTACGGGTTTGCTGGCGCGTCGTACGAGCGTAGGGGGTGCCCTAAGCGGGCGGCGGATTGAGGCGTGGGAGCCGCTCATACCGGCGGCAGTCCGTGCGCGCGCCCGGCCGCTTCCCGCCAGCCCGCCGCGTCTGCTCCGCTGGGCCGGGGCGTCGCCCCGGCCATGAGCATCAGGCGGCGTCGGCAGTCTCGTCGTCGCCCTCGGCCGGATCCGGCGCCATCTTGCCGCTGATCGTCGGCACCGCCGCCGGCTGGCGGCGCCAGTCGGCAACCACCGCCGGATCCTCCCCGATGGCGGCGGCCGCCGCCTCATCCAGCGCCAGACGGACCTTGCAGGTGTCGCCGTCCCGCCTGCGGAGAAGATCGGTGTCCTTCGTATGCCTCCCAGACGGCGGGCAAGGCGTCAAGGAATTCGGACGGCGGTCCCATCGTCCAGTGCGGCGCCGCGCCCCCTCCCCGTCCGTCCGGTTGCCGCGTCCGCGACCGCTCAAGCGATGCCCCCTGCCCCGCCGCCCGTCCTCTCCTAGCCCTGACCGCTCCCGTCTCCGCCGCGCGTTCCCGCGGCCCGTGTGCCGGCGTCCCCCCTCGCGCCCGGCCGCCCGGTCGGCGAAAGCTCCGGGGCCGCCGAGATGTCCGCACACGGCGCGCATGTCGCACCCCCCCTGAAACGCCCCGCCGCAAATCTCCCCTAAAAACATATCGCCCCTAGACGATAACGGGTATACTATTCCCGCCCGCCGATACACGCGGGGGACGGGAGGGGGCATCACATGATCAACTACAAGCTGCCGTGCCTCGCGGTGCTGAACCAGAAAGGCGGGGTGGGGAAGACGACCGTCAGCTCGGTGCTGGCCGAATACGCCGCGATCCGGCTGAACCTGCGTGTGCTGGTGGTCGATTTGGACATGCAGTGCAACACGTCGGACTACTGGGTCGGGATGGAGCCGGCGCCCAACGCGCCCGGCGGCCAGTTGCCCCCGCCCCATCCCGACTGGCAGGGCGACGAGGAGATCGAGCAACGGTCGTCGATCGCGGACACCTTCTTCGGGAAGGGCGCGGTGCCCTACCCCACCTTCATCAACGACGGCAACGGCTTCGCCGGGAGCGTGGAGGTCCTGCTCGGCCACCCGGAGCTCCTGGAGCGGATCAACTCCGAGTACGACAACGCGTCGGGGCGCATCGACACTGAGATTGTGAACAGGGTTTCAGAGGTGGTGCACCAGGATGAGGTGCGGGAGGGGTACGATCTGGTGATCCTCGACACGGGGCCCAGCCGGAACCCGGTGTTCCGGTCGGCGTTGCGCGCGGCCACCCACGCCATCGTGCCCTGCGAACTGGAGGAGAAAAGCCTGCAGGGCATCAATGCGATGCTCCAGGCTCTCAGCTCCGAGAGTTTCGCCAGGCCGCCGGGCGAGGACGTGCGCCTGGTCGGCCTGCTGCCGAACAAGGTCAGGCCTCACACGAACATCCATGCGGGGACGATGGCCATGCTGCGCGAGGAGCTGCCGAGCGTTCTGTGCCCGGAAAACGTGTGGCTCCCCCTCTCCGCCGCGTACCCCGAGCGCGACGTGAAAGGCGTGCGTCCCAGGTCGATTTTTCAGATCGCGCCGAAGCATCCGGCCCGGCTGCAGGCCGAGGTGGTCGGCGAGCACGTGCTCGGCGATGTGATGTCCGACGGGCGGTTCTCGGACGACGGCAAGGATGTGGCTTAAACCACGCGTTCCCGCGGGAACGGATGGGAGGAGAACGACATGGTGAGGAAACTCGGTACCGGGACGTCGAGCGACGAGGCCGGCGCGCGGAAGTGGGCCGGCGGCATCAAGGATCAGATGGGCGCGATGGACGCGCAGGGAATCAACGCCCGCTACGTTCCGCTGGACCGGGTGACGATCGACCCGGACAACCCCAGGGATTTGGCGCTCGAGCCGGAGAAGGTGAAGGCGGTCGCCGCCGAAGTGCCGCTCCAGAGCGAATGGCTGGACGACGGGCGGCGGGAGTGGTGGGACGACTACGCCCGCGCCGTGCGCGACCGGCTCGACGGCAAGGAGTTCGAGGACTATCTGGGCCTCGCGCTGCTCGCCGCTTCGATCCAGCGCCGCGACCGTCTCATCAACCCCGTCACGGTCTGGGCCGATGGCAGCGCGTTGAAGCTGGTGGCGGGCGAGCGGCGCTACCTGGCGCATCTGCTGCTCGGCGAGGACATGATCGCGGCGCGCATCCTTCAATCCAGGCCGGGCGCCCTGGAGAAGGACACGTTGCAGTGGCACGAGAACAACCTGCGTCTCGACCTCACCCTGCACGAGAAACTGGTCAACCTGCGGCGCCTGATCGGGGCCTGGGAAGGCAAGAAGGGCGAGGCCCTGTCGGTTAGCGAGCTGGTGGCGCTGGCCGGGGTTCCGCGCGTGACGGCCCACCGCTACATCGAGGTGCTGCGGGGGGCGGGGCCGGACCTGCTGGCGGCCATCGAGGACGGAACCGTGGGGAGCCTGCGGCGGGCGGCCGAACTGGTTTCGGCGAAGAAGGCGGCGGACGAGAAGGCGCGGCGGAAGATCAAGCCGCGGCGGGCGGGGATGATCGGCGTGAGGCGCTCGAAGGACTACCGGCCCGCCCGCCTGATCGTCGAGGCGGCCGCCGCCGCCCTCGGCACGGACGAGTTGCGGGGGCGGATAGGCGAGCTGGACCTGGATTCGGCCGACGGGCTCGCGGACGCGTTCGACGCCTTGGTCGCGCACCTGGGAGCGGGGTAGTGCGCCTGCCCCGCCCCAGCTTTCCGGGCCCGCGCCGAGCCACCCGTTCCCGCGGGAACGCGTGGTTTTTGCCGGCCGGCGGACCTGGCGTTCGGCTTCGCGCCGTCGCCCGCGCGTTCCCGCGGGAACGCCCGCCCGGATGCCGGAGAGCGGCATGAAAGTGCTCCGACCGCCGGCTAGGAGGAAAGTGGCGACGACGTGCCGGATCCCCCGCAAGATGGCGACGGCGATGGAGCGGCGGGGCGTCAGCCCCCGGCGCCGGAGCCGGTGGATAGACGGCGCGATCAGGCGCTTGCTGGACTTGGACGGGCACATGGACTTGATCGCGGAGGGGTTCTTGGATCCCCGCACCAGCGCCACCGTGCACCTCACCCTGGATGCCGCGACCCGGCGGCGGATCGACGACCTGCTGGCGGGGGCGCCGGAAACCCTGCGCGGACGCATCGACGTCAGCACCGTGGTGCGGGCCGCGATAACGCAACGGCTCATCGAGGGCTCTTGAGATGTGGACGAAGAAAGAATGGGATCCGGGCGACTTTCCCGTCGAGCGGATGGTGCTCGACGAAGGCCTGATCGACCTCCTCATGGCCGACCGCGCCCTGGGGGTGCCGATCAAGTGCGATGTCGAGGCGATGGAGCTGCCGATTTTCTCGCTGTCGAAGCGGGCGGACAAGAGGGTCACCGAGCTGATGCATCCCGACGGGAAGCAGGGCGTGAGGATCTACCCGGGGCCGCTGGGCCGCCCGACGATATTCGACAAGGACGTCTTCCACTTCTGCGTCAGCCAGGTGGTGCGCGACCGGAATCGCGGCAACGCCTCGAGCAAGCGGGTCCGGTTCCCGTGCAAGGTGCTGCTCGACTGGGTCGGACGGGACCGGGGCGGGAGGTCGTACAAGTGGATCGGGGATGCGCTGCGGCGCCTGAGCACCGTGAAAGTCGAGCGGAAGCGGCTGGCCGAAAACGGCCGCTGGGAGACCAACATCATCGGCTTGATCGACCAGACCTGGTGGATCGACAGCGGCAAGGGCCGGATCGAGGAGATGCAGGTGGACCTGTCGGACCGGGTCTGGGCGGCGATACTCGCCGAGCGGGTGCTCACCTACCCGAAGGAGTATTACGACCTGACCTCGCCGATCGAGCGGCGCATGTACGAAATCGGCAGGCGCTATTGCGGCACCAGGCATCGGGAGACCAAGTTCAACATCGACGTGCTCCACTTCCGGTTCGGCTCGACCGCCGAGATACGCAAGTTCCGGGAGATGATCAAGTCCATGGTGAAGCACCAGAACATCCCGCAGTACATCATCGAGTACAACGACAGGGTGAAGGGGGGGCAGATCAGGATCGTCCGGCGGGAGGATGTCCGGACCGTCGAGCATCCGGGCGCCCCGCCGTCTCTTTGGACGACTTCGAGGGCGTAGCCGCCCAGCCCGCGCGTTCCCGTGGGAACGCGTGGGAGCGTCGAGGCCCCGTCGACCGCCCGGCGCCGTTTCCGACCTCGCGCGGGTCCATCCGTTTCCACGGGAACAGGCGGGGGAGGCCGCCCCGAACATCCGGCCTGCGAGCGCCGATCCGCTGTCGACGGCGCGCGCGAAAGATAGCCGGCGTTGCCAAAAACCCTGCCAAATCAAACCGTTCCCGCGGGAACACCCGAAAGCGCCGAGTCCCCGGCGAACGCCGTTCCCGGGGGAACGGATGGGGGATTCCGTCCGGCGCGTCCGGCTGGCGAGAGCCGATGCGTGGTAAGCGATGCGTCGCCGAGCGTCGCATGCGCCGCGCCCGACCGGGTTACGGGTTTTTAAGGACGGTTGGAACTCGTGGACTTCGATTCTTCGACACTGCCCGGACCCGGCGACAGGCCCCGGCGCGGCCTGTCGCGCCGGGGCGCCTCGCCGGCAAAGACATTTTCAAGCCGTCTGTGCGCAAGCTCAATGACAACCTGTTTGTTTTCTGTTTATAACCTATTGATAAGTTGATTTCCGGACCGGTTTTTCTGCGGGTTTTTAGGGACGCTTGGGCTGGGTTCTGCGGGTTTTTAGGGACGCTCCTGCGGGTTTTCAGGGACGGTTTCGCGGGTTTTCAGGGACGTTCGAGCCGTTTTTTAGGTTTTATCCTATTGATTTACAATGAAAAATAATTGCTCCGTCGCGCCTTATACGTGCTATATACGTGAGGGTTATACGGTGGGGGAATAATATACTGGCTGTCGCCGCACCGACGTACACCGAGCCAGTGCGACACATACGCCCATTCTAAGCGGCCCCGTCCCAAGCCAAGCTCCCCAGCCTGTCATCGGAGAACCTTGGCACCTTGCGCGCACAGCCGCCCCCCAGGGGGCGGGAAATGACGGTCGCGAGGACGTCGTCGCCGCGATGTTTGGCGGTTCCGGCGGCGTGTCCGCGCAGAGCTGTCGCAACAGCCAGTCGAGGCGACAGTGGAATTCCCGAACGCGCGGCGGACCCGGCCCGGCGCATCCGGACCGCATTCATCGTCGTGACCGTTCCGGGCGGGGCAGGGCGCCCGCCGCGGGCTCGCATGCCGCTGTCCCCGTCGTAGTCCGCGTCCTGGCCATGCTCAGTCGCGTCCGCATCCCCCTTCGCCCGGCGACGGCCCGTATGCGCCCGATCTGATGCCGGATGGCGCGCTCGCTCGGGGATTCCATCGCTTTCACGGCGCGAACCTGACTGCGCCCAAACCGAAGGTGCAAGCGTTTTTCAAGCGGCGTGAGGGGCGGGCGTTCGGGGGGTGCCGCCGCCGGGCCGCGGCTCTTAGGTGTCTTTTGGACCGCCTGCCGTCCCACGGCGCTTCCCGGCGCTCGCCACCGACAGATTGGGACAGATTGGGACTTGATCGGAGACGCCTTTGGGCTCCGGCCGGGATCAAGCCGGCGGAGACCTAGGGCCGCGAGGCGGCGAACCCGGTCCTCGGTGGCGGTCAGTCGTCACCGAGGAGAGGCAGGTCGCGCTGGCGGTGGTCGCGGGCTCGGAGCGCGGGGTCCGGCGCCCGGGCCGCATCGGGGGCGCCGCGAGGAATTGGGCGCGGCGGCGGCCCGGACGGGCGTGGAGTCGACGCCGGGGCGTCGGGGGCGCCGCGGGGGTGTCGCTGGTAGCCGCGGACGCGACGGGCGAGGGCGGAGCTGCGCAACAGCTCGCTGACGCCCATGCCCAGGGCCTCGGCCGCGGCATCGAGCCGCTCGCGCTCGCGCGGCGAGACGCGGACGCGGATCGCCATGGTCCGCCGGTCGGCGGCATCGATCTGGGGACGTGGCATCGTGTGGCTACACTTGTTGCGGGCGGCGGCGAGCCTACTGTACCACATCGAGTGGTCGCGGTGGTCGCGCGGTCGGGTTACCGTGGCTACATCATCCGGCCCGCCCCGCGGCCCCAGGCTCCGGACAGGTCTCAGGCCCTGGCGCCGAGGCGGGTGTTGATCGTCATGGTCCGCTGGTCGGCGGCGGCGATCTGGGGCACGATGTCGTGTGGCCACGCTTACTGCGGGCTGTCGGCGGCGGGCGCGCCGTGCCGCATCGTCGTCGTGGCCGGATTGTCGTGGTCACATCATCCGGCCCGCCCGCGGTCTCGGGATTCCGGTCAGGGCCCAAGCTTTTGCGCCAGGGCGGAGGATTCAGCGCAAGCGGCGGTCTCGGAGCTGCGACGGCGGTATGCCCCTTACGATGCTTGAAAGCAACAAGGGAAAGGCAAGATGGTTGTATAGGGGGCAAAAGTCCCTTTTTTGCCCCCTATGCAAATCTTGGCATTTTCGCGCCGGGGCGCTCAAATCGGGTACGGCCCGCTCGCCGCTGGCGGTGGGCGCAAGGGTCACCGCGCCGGCGCTGTGCCACGAATCCGCCCGTTGCCGCTGGCTAGGCGGCACGGTGATTGCCGCGCCCACGGTCCGGGCGGCGCGAGAAGGTGGATTCGTCGACGGGCGGGGCACCCAAAATCAACGGCAGGACGACGATGGAACGGCGGACAGCGGACGGGGAGCGGCTGAAACCGCAGGTGGGCGGCCGCGCCGACCTTGCTGGCGTTCCGCCGGTCGGACGCCGCCGGGATGGACGCGCCGGCAGGTGATCGCCGGCACCGCACGGGATCACACCCCGCCAGCCCCTGCTGGGCGCGTACGGCGGCCTAGAGGTGCGCAGGGGGCGCGACGGCGATGTCTCGCCGGTTCTCCGCCGCCGCCGGCTACGGCCCATCCTCCCGCCCGCCATCGGCAAATTCCCCCTCCACCTGCAATCCGGCGGGGGCGGGGCCATGATCCCGGGGCCGCTGGCCGGTGGATCGGATCGGCGCGCGCGCAGGAGTCCATGCCGATATCAGGGCCCTCGGCGGCGCGTCCATCCCGGCGGCGTCCATCGCCGGCGCGGCGGGAGCTACGACACCGCCCGACGCCTTCGCCGTCCTCCGCCCGGTCCTTTCCCGGCGCCGTCTTCATCCAGCCCGGCCTTCCTGAGCTCCGCCGCCACATCCGCCGGCGTCAGTTCTCCGGACGCCACCATCCGCAGGGCCGAGATGGCTCCGGCGTCCAGGGGGGATGCCCGCCTGCCGCTTCGTCGGCGCGGACGTTTCGGCGGCGGGTCCGGCTTGCGGTTCAGCGCCTGCGTCGCCACCTCCGCCGTCATCTGCGCCGCCCGCCCCAGCATCTCATGAGCCGGATGGCCGGCGGCCTGGTCCTGCATGTTCTTCAGCATCGCCTCCCGCATGTAGACGCCAACGCTCAATCCCGCGCTCTCCGCCCGGCTCATGATCTCCGCCTTCTCCGCATCGGATAGATAGACCCGTTGCGGCTTCCTGCTTCCGTATCGAGCGCCCATACCCCGCCCTCATCCTCATTCGCCGACGCCTCTTTCAGGCCCCTCGGCATGCCATCCGTCAGGGCCCTCATCAGGCCGGGAGCCGCGGTCCGGTTCCCTCGCCGTCGGCGACGATCATGCGCCTTCGTCAGGGCCCTGATCAAGCCGGTCGGCGGCTCCGTCGAAACCGGACGTTGCAGGGCCCTCAGTCCGCAGTCGCCGGCGGCCTCGGATGCATCAGGGTGCAGGGGCCTTATATTCGGCCGTCGTCGTTTTCGTTGAAAACGACGACGGTTTTACCGTCGGCGGTTTCGTTCGGAAGCGCGCGGGCCGCGTGGGCCGCGGGCCGCGGGCGAGAGCGCAGGGCCCTGCGGGCTTGCGGCCGCAGGACCCTGACTGAGGTCCCTCCGCCTTAATCTTGCGTGGAGCGGTCAAGATCCGTCGGCGGTTGCATGTGGAAGCGCGCGCCTTCAATGCGGCGGGGGGAAGCGGGGCGTTCCCGGCTGTGGGGAGGACGCCCGGAATCGCCATCGGATAAAACGCGCGCGGGGCGGTTTCCTCTCCCGTCGATGGCGGCGGGCGGGGCGAGGCGTGTTGGAGGGCGTCGGCCGCGCGCGCGCCGTCG
>CAYSVD010000249.1:0-13389 GCA_964434395.1 uncultured Pseudohongiella sp. | reverse complement strand
CATGCATCATCCAGACAACCCCTTCAGACCAAGCCCCGGGAGGCGTCCCCCCCTGATCGCGGGCAGGGCCAGCGAGGCGCTCCGCCTGTCAAACGCCATCGACGAGCTCGTTCCCGGGGCCGAGGCGGGGCCCACTGAAGTAGTCATGTACGGTCCGCGCGGCGTGGGAAAGACCACGCTGGTGGAGGAGATGGCCGCCCGGTGTCGTAAGCTGGACGAGTCCGGCGAAAAGCCGATAAACGTGATTCACAGCACTCCCACCTTGGGAATGGATGACCCGGCCAATGTCGTCAAGAGTCTGATAGATCCTAGTCTATTCGAAAAGACAATAAAACTGATAGGTTTTCGATGGCGCCACCCCGACAAGATCGGCGTCCCGGGCGCGATGAAGTGGATGGCTCCGGAAAAACCTTTCTATCAGCCATTGGTCGACACTATCATTGAAGAATGCCATGAAAAGCCCAAGGCGCTCTTCATCGATGAAGCTCACGCCCTGCCCCCCGAATCGAAACGGATCATAGCCGCAGTATCAAACGCCGTGTCCTTACGGGCGCCGTTTTTTCTTGTTCTCGCCGGGACGCCGGAACTGAACTCCAAATTGATCGACACCGGCGAAACCTACCTTGAGCGCGCTTGGGAAATGCCGCTGGGCAATCTGGATCCGGAATCCGCAGCCGCCGCCATATCCGAACCATGTAAGGAAGGGCGCATGCCCATCGCGCCAGATGCGCTTGAAATCGCCGTGGAAGATGCCCATTGCTACCCGTATTTTCTGCAGATGTGGGGGGCGTATCTGTGGGATCACGCCAAGCAAAGGGGAGACGATAAAATCACAATGAAGGATGTCGCGGGCGCCGCTCCCGACGTAGAAAGGCATCGTGCCAGCTTTTACAACAAACGGTACAGGAAATTTGTCGCGGACGACGAGTTCCTCTCGGCCGCCCGGGCTGTCGCATCGGCGTGGAAGAGCGGCGAGGAGATTAATATTGACGGTCTGATCCAGATAGCTGAGGATTCTCTTCCAGAAACGACCGATGACAAGAGGGAAAAAGCTAGAAGTCTTGCTGAGGAGATTGAAAAATCGGACTTGGTTTGGTGCCGGTCCGATGTCTTTGAACCCGGGATACCGAGTTTCCTGACTTTCATTAATGATTTGGACCGGAACCGAGACGGGCCAGGCGACGGCTTGGGACGGTGAGACATCCTGTGCCGAGCGCCGTTACTGAGGGGATATCCCCCTTATTCCCATCGGTTTAGAGTTCAAAGTCCGGTGCTTTTCGCTTCTCCAACACCTTGCGGCGCTTCCAGGCAAGCAACGGCGAAGAGTCGATGCGGGCGCGCAGTTCGGGCGACGCGCTGAGAAGGTCGGCCCTAACTTCGCCTCGGTATTGGACATAGTCAAAAACACGCACTCCTGAGCAGTAGGATCCAGCAGATCCCAGAAACGCTCCCGGCAGATACGGACACTTTCTTCCTCGCGGACATTGCCGGCGGCTTATTGTCGCTTCGGCCTGAAAACTCCGGATATTAGCAGGTGGGATGAAGGGCGGCGGGGGGATCGCCGAAACGGACTGCAGCCTTCGACATTGCGACATCGCGGCGCCCGACATCGCGGCGCCCGACACGCAAATATCCCGGACGCGCTATAATGGCCGCCCGCGAGGATCTGACGGCCCGGACGGCCGCGAGGAGAACGCCCATGACATCGGCATCGAGCGCCCGGGCGGGGTCCGCTCCGCCGGACCGGGACGCGCCCCCCGTGTTCTCGCCCGAGCATTTCGTTTCGGGCCGCCGGATCGTGGAGCCGCTTCCCGCCAATCTGGCGCGGGCGGTGTTCGGCATGGGCTGCTTCTGGGGCGCGGAGCGCCTGTTCTGGTCCCTGCCCGGCGTCTACAGCACGGCGGCGGGTTACGCCGGGGGGGTCACCCGCAACCCGAGCTACGAGGATGTCTGCACCGGCCTGACCGGGCACGCGGAGGTGGTGCTGGTCCACTTCGACCCGGCGGCGACGGACTACGAGGCGTTGCTGGCCGCCTTCTGGGAGGCCCACGACCCCACCCAGGGCATGCGCCAGGGCGGCGACGTCGGCTCCCAGTACCGCTCGGCGATCTACGCCGTCGATGCCCGGCAACGGGAATTGGCCGATGCCGGCGCGGCCCGCTTCCAGGCCGCGTTGACGGAGAAGGGCTTCGGCGCCATCACCACAGAGATCAAGGTGCTGGACGCGTTCTACTACGCCGAGGACCATCACCAGCAGTACCTGGCGAAAAATCCCGGCGGCTACTGCGGGCTGGCCGGGACCGGCGCCTGCTACCGGCCGGCCCCCGCCTGACCGGACTCGGCGAAGAAGCGCCGGATCTCCTCCTCCTTCTCCATGGCGTCCTCGAAGCCGAGCCGCCACAGCGCGTTGCAGAACCCTTTCTCGTACAGCACCAGACTGAGCAGGGCGCCGGCGCGGGCGCCGACGTGGCGCGCCAAGGGGCCGGGCAACTCGTCGACGTGCTCCAGGGCGATCCGGTCCAGTTGCCGGCTGGGGGAGATCTCCAGCAGGTCGATCTCGTCCAGGCCGAGCCGGGCGCGGGCCCGGCTTGGCACATGGGACACGACCCTGTTGACCTGGCGCAGGAAGCCGATATCGTTCTCCAGCGCGTCGACGAAGGCGCTGTTCAAGATGTGGCCCATGATCTGCCACAGGGATGGCTGGCCGCTCATCTCGTCCTCGAGCGGTTGCTTGGTGCGGTTGCCGCTGACGCCGATGACCAGGATCCGCCGGGCGCCCAGCCGCCGGGCGGTGCTGGTGGGAGCCAGCTGCCGCATGGCGCCGTCCCCGAAGCACTGGTTGCCGATATTGACCGCCGGGAAGATGATCGGAATCGCCGTGGAGGCCATCAAATGGTTCAGCTTCAAGCGGGCGCGCCGGCCGATGCGGTGCGGCCCGCTCCAGTCCTCGACGCTCTTGACCGCTTGGTAGAACGACACCGACTCGCCCGTGCTGTAGGCCGAGGCGGTGACGCTCACGGCGTCGATCAGGCCGGCGTCGATGTCGCGCTGGATGCGCCCGAAGCGGATCGTGCGCTTGAGCAGCTTGAACAACGGCCTGTTGTCCAGCAGCGCGACGGGGGCGTCGCCGGCGCCGCCGCGCAGGCCGGCGAACAGGAGGCTGGAGGCGCCGCCGAGCAGCCGGGAGGACTTCGTGTCGTACACCTGATCGCTCTCCAGGTTCTTCCAGATGGACTCCAGCGCCTTGACGCCGTTGCACAGGCTCCGGGCGTGGGTCGCCAACGACACGCCGTTGAGCGCGCCGGCCGAGGCGCCGGAGATGACGTCGAAGGGGCAACGGGCCCGGGCGGGCAGGAGGTCGGCGATGGCCCGCAGCACCCCCACCTGGTAGGCGGCCCGGGCGCCGCCGCCCGACAGGACCAGCCCGACGGGCCGTTTTGGGGGTTCGGCGAGCGTTCTCATCTCGGGGACCTGTTCTCGGGGACCTGTTCCGCCAGCGCACGCGGCGATGGTGTAGAATAGCGGCATCTACGGGGCCATGACAGCCCGCCGGCCGCCCGCGGCCGGCCGGCGCCCCCCGACAGCCCCCGGCGCCGCCATGTCGAAGTCGAAAAAAGCCAAGGTCGACCTGACCGTCGGGATATCGTCCCGCGCCCTGTTCGACCTGAGGGAGAGCCACCAAGTCTACGAGGAGAAGGGGCTGGACGCCTACCGCGAGTACCAGATCGAGCGGGAGGGGAAGCCGTTGGATCCCGGCGCCGCCTTCGAGATGGTCCGGAAACTGTTGCGGCTGAACGAGTCGGAACAGTCGGCGGTCGAGGTGGTCCTGATGTCGCGCAACAGCGCCGACACCGGCCTGCGCGTCTTCAACTCCATCCGGCACCACGAGCTCGATATCCAGCGGGCGGCGTTCTCCGGCGGCGAGAGCGTGTTCCCCTACATCGCCCCGTTCGGCTGCCAGCTGTTTCTCTCCGCGGACGAGGACGACGTGTGCAAGGCGTTGAAGTCGGGCATCCCCGCCGCCACCATCATGCATTCCGAAAACTCCGCCGATCCCCCAAGCGAACCCGAAAGCGAGGGCCCGCTAAGAATCGCCTTCGACGGCGACGCGGTGCTGTTCTCCGACGAGTCCGAAAGGGTCTACCGGGAAGGCGGGCTGTCCGCTTTCAATCGCCACGAGACGGACGCATCCGAACCCTTGGAGGGAGGTCCCTTCAAGCCGGTGCTGGCCGCGCTGCAGCGGATCCAGGACGAGTTCTCGCCGAACAAGGCACCGATACGGACCTACCTGGTGACCGCCCGGGGCGCGCCGGCCCACGAACGGGTGATCAAGACCCTGCGCGCCTGGGACATCCGCATCGACGAGTCGCTGTTCCTGGGCGGCCTCGACAAGAAAGAGATTCTGAAGAGCTTCAACGCCGATATCTTCTTCGACGACCAGATAGAGCACTGCGAGTCGGCCCGCGACCATGTGGCGACCGGCCACGTGCCCCACGGCGTCGCCAACGAGGAGCCGGACGGGGACGGCGGCGGCGCCTGATCCCGCGCCAGCGCCCGGCGTCGGTCAGTCAGTCGCCGGTCAGTCAGCCAGTGTTGCGCCCCGCTTCTGCTACACTGCCGCGCCCCCGCGCCGGCCGGAGACGCCATGGAGATCGCCTGCCTGGACCTGGAAGGAGTGCTGGTGCCGGAAATCTGGATCGGGGTGGCCGAGCGGACCGGCATCGACGCCCTGCGGGCCACCACCCGCGACGTCCCGGACTACGACGAGCTGATGCGGCGGCGGCTGGCCGTGCTCGCCGAGCACCGGCTGGGCCTGCCGGACATCCGGTCGGTGATCGACGGCATGGAGCCGCTGGAGGGCGCGAAGGAGTTCGCGGACTGGCTCAGGGAGCGGTTCCAGGTCGTCATCCTGTCCGACACCTTCTACGAGTTCTCCTGGCCGCTCATGCGCCGGCTGGGCTTTCCCGTCCTGCTCTGCCACCGGCTGGAGGTGGACGCCGACGGCGCCATCGCCGGCTACCGGCTGCGGCAGAAAGACCCCAAGCGGCGGTGCGTGCAGGCCTTCCGGGGCCTGAACTACCGGGTCGTCGCGGCGGGGGACTCCTACAACGACGTCACCATGCTGGAGGAGGCCGACGCGGGGATCCTGTTCCGGGCGCCGGAAAGCGTGGTCCGGGAGTTCCCGCAGTACCCGGCCGTCGACAGTTACGCGGAACTCAGGGAGCGCTTCGCCGCCGCCAGCGAGCGGACGCTGCCCCCGTAGCGGGGCGCCTCAGACGGACCGCGCCTGCTCGACGGCGTTGCCGAGGTAGCTCCGGGGCGTCAGCGCCAGCAGCTCGTCTTTGGCCCGCCGCGGGATGTCGAGCCCTTCGATGAAGCTCTGGATGGTCCCCCGGTCCACCCGCCGCCCCCGGGTGAGGTCCTTGAGCCGCTCGTAGGCGCCGTCGACCCGGTGGCGCCGCAGGACGGTCTGGATCGGCTCGGCCAGGATCTCCCAGCAGGCGTCCAGGTCCGCGTCCAGCGCGGCCGCGTCCAGCTCCAGCTTGCCCAGGCCCCGCGACAGCGAGCGCCAGGCGATGAGGCCGTGGGCCAGCGCGGCGCCGGCGTTGCGCAGGGCGGTGGAATCGCTCAGGTCGCGTTGCCAGCGGGAGACGGGCAGCTTGGCGGCGAGGTGGCCGAGCAGGGCGTTGGCCACCCCCAGGTTGCCCTCGGCGTTCTCGAAATCGATCGGGTTGACCTTGTGGGGCATGGTGGAGGAGCCCACCTCGCCGGCCGCGGCCTTCTGCCTGAAGTAGGACAGGGCGATGTAGCCCCAGACGTCCCGGGCCAGATCGATCAGCGCCGTGTTGAACCGGGACAGCGCGTGGAACAGCGCGGCCAGGCCGTCGTGGGGCTCGATCTGCGTGGTGAGGCCGTTCCACTCGAGTCCCAGCCCCTCGACCAGCTCGCGGGACAGCCCGGGCCAGTCGACCTCGGGATAGGCGGCCAAGTGGGCGTTGTAGTTGCCGGTGGCGCCGTTGAACTTGCCGGGCAGGGGGGCGCCCGCGACGTCCGCCGCCGTCCGGCGCAGCCGCGCGCAGACGTTGGCGAACTCCTTGCCCACGGTGGTGGGGCTGGCCGGCTGGCCGTGGGTCCGGGCCAGCATGGGTTGCGCCGCGTGCTCCCGGGCCATCTCCGCCAGCGCCTCCGCCAGCCGCTCCATGGCGGGCAGCAGTACCCGCGCGCGCGCGTCCTTGAGCATCAGGGCCCAGGCGAGATTGTTGATGTCCTCGGAGGTGCAGGCGAAGTGGATGAAGTCCCCAAGGCGCGCCAGCCGTCCGTCCGCCGCGCACCGCTCGCCCAGGTAGTACTCGACCGCCTTGACGTCGTGGCGGATTTCGGCCTCGATCTCCTTGACCCGCCGGGCTTGGGCGAGGTCGAAGCCCTCGGCCAGCCCGTCCAGCGCCGCGGCGTCGAACGGCTCGAGCTCGACGATCCCCCCGCAGGCCGCGAGCCGCTTCAGCCATGCGATCTCCACCGCCACGCGGTAGCGCATCAGGGCGAACTCGCTGAAGAAGGGCGCCAGCTCCTCGCATTGCCCGCGGTAGCGCCCGTCCAGCGGGGAGAGCGCCGTCAGCCGGCCGTCGTCCGCCGCGCCCCCGCCCGTCACGCGTCCGCCTCCAGCCGGTCCCGGATGTCCCGCGCCGCCTCCTCGACGCGCCGCCGGTGGAGCAGCAGGCGCCAGCGCCGTCCGCCCAGCTGGTGCCACAGCATGGCGGAGCGGATGCCGGCGAGCAGCATGGTCCGGATCCGGTTGACGACCCGGTCGCTTTTCAAGGTGCCCGCGCGCCCCTGCACCTGGATCCGGTAGCTTAGGGTGCTGATCGTCTCCATGTACAGCAGGGCGATCCGCGCGAACAGCCGCTCGGCCCGCTCGGGATCCTTGTCCGGGTCCGCCGGCTCCATCGAGCGCAGCCGCTCCCGCATCAGCCGCGCCATGGCGGGGCGGGAGGCCAGCCGCTTGCGCAGCGCGAGCATGCCCAGGGTGTAGCGCAACAGTTCCGCGTGCTTCTGGACGCGGGCGTCGCCGAAGACGGCCGCCAGCGTCAGCAGGCCGGAGCGCAGCCCGCGCAGGTCGGGGAACACCGCGCCCTCGTCCTTCGGGTCCAGCACCAGCAGCGCGTCGACGCAGACGGCCATGTCGCGCTCGGGCGCCGAGCCGTCGAGGGCCAGGCGCCGGACCATGTCGGCGCACTGGGCCACGGCGGCCAGCGCGACGTTCTGCCGCTCCCAGCGCGAAAGCTCAGCGAAGGAAACTGTCAATGACGGCGCCTCCCAGACAACGCTCCCCGTCGTAGAACACGACGTACTGCCCCGGCGTGACCGCCCGCTGCGGCCGCTCGAAGTCCACCCGGATCCGGCCGTCGTCCAGCCCGCTCACCCGGCACGGCTGGTCGTCCTGCCGGTAACGTATCCTGGCCGCGCAGGCCAGCGGCAGCGACGGCGCGTCCCGGTTGATCCACACGGGCGGCCCGGCGACGAGCCCGGCGGCGTGGAGCGCCGCGTTGTCGTTCCCCTGGGCCACGACCAGGACGTTGCGCTCCGCATCCTTGTCCGCCACGTACCAGGCCGCCTCGGGGCGGTTCCGGACGCCGCCGATGCCGAGCCCCTGGCGCTGGCCGTGGGTGTAGTACATCAGGCCGGCGTGGACGCCCAGCGGCTCCCCGTCGACGCTTTCGATCCGGCCCGGGCGGGCCGGGATGTAGCGCTCCAGGAAGTCCTTGAAGCGCCGTTCGCCGATGAAGCAGATGCCGGTGCTGTCCTTCTTGTCGCGGGTCGCCAGGCCCCGCTCGGCGGCCAGCCGGCGCACCTCGCTCTTGCGCATGGCGCCCAGCGGGAACAGGCTCTTGGCCAGGCAGGCCTCCGTCACCTCGCACAGGAAATAGCTCTGGTCCTTGTCCGGGTCCAGGCCCTTCTGCAGCCAGACGGACGCGCCGGCGTCCCGCCGGCGCGCGTAGTGGCCGGTGGCGATCAGGTCCGCGCCCAGCTCCAGCGCGTAGTCCAGGAAGGCCTTGAACTTGATCTCGCGGTTGCACAGCACGTCCGGGTTGGGGGTCCGGCCGGCGCGGCACTCGGCCAGGAAGCGCTCGAAGACGTTGTCCCAGTACTCGGCGGCGAAGTTGGCGACGTGCAGCTCGATGCCGACGGCGTCGCACACCGCCCGGGCATCGGCCAGATCCTCCCTGGCGGTGCACTGCTCGGTGCCGTCGTCCTCCTCCCAGTTCTTCATGAACAGGCCGGCGACCTCGTAGCCCCTGTCCTTGAGCAGCCAGGCCGCCACCGAGGAGTCCACCCCGCCCGACATGCCGACGATCACCCGGTCGCGGCCGGGCCCGCGGAGGCGCGCGTCGTCGGCGACGGTGGTCATGGCGGGGCCTCGGCGGTCCGCGGAACGGGCCCCATTATAGCGCCGGTCCGTCCGGAAGGGTATGATGAGGGCGGCGCGGCGGCGTCTCTCGCCCGGATTTCCTCCGGAGCGCGCCGGCTCCGCGCCCGGCGCCTGCCCATGAGCGAGAAACTGACCCACTTGGACCATCGGGGGGACGCCCGGATGGTGGATGTCGGCGGCAAGCCGGCCACCGAACGGACGGCGGTCGCCACCGGCCATGTCGCCATGGCCCCGTCCACCCTGGCGCTGATCGCCGCCGGGGAGCACCGGAAGGGCGACGTGCTGGGCGTGGCGCGCATCGCGGGCATCCAGGCGGCCAAGCTGTGTCCGCGGCTGATCCCTCTTTGCCACCCCCTGATGCTGTCCGGCATCGAGGTGGCGCTCGAGCCCGACCCGGCGAACAGCCGGGTGCTGATCCGCGCGAGTTGCCGGGTCACCGCCTCCACGGGGGTCGAGATGGAGGCGCTGACCGCGGTCTCCGTCGCCGCCCTGACCGTCTACGACATGTGCAAGGCGGTGGACCGGGACATCACCATCGGCGGCATCCGCCTGGAGGAGAAGCGCGGCGGGCGCGGCGGGACGTACCGCCGGGCGGCGGAGGCGGGCTAGATGCTCACGGTCCGCTACTTCGCCAGCGTCCGCGAGTCGCTGGAGCGGGAGAGCGAGCGGCTGCCCCTGCCGCCGTCGGTCTCGACGGTGGCCGAGATGATGGCCTGGCTGGGCGCGGAGAATCCCGCTTTCCGGTCCCTCGACGACGCCGGCGGCCGGTTGCTGGTGGCCGTCAACCACACCGTGGTGGGCCGCGCCCACCCCCTCCGCGACGGCGACGAGATCGCGTTCTTCCCGCCCATGACCGGGGGCTGAGCGTGATCAGCGTGCAGGAGGAGGATTTCGACCCGGGGCGGGAGCACCGGCTCCTGCAGGAGCGGGCGGGCGACGCCGGCGCCATCGTCACCTTCACCGGGCTGGTGCGGGAGCTGTACGACGCCGGGGACGGGGAGGCCGACAAGGTCCGCGCGCTGCGGCTCGAGCACTACCCGGGCATGACCGAGCGGCGCATCGAAGAGATCGCGCGGGAGGCCGGGAGCCGCTGGGAGTTGCTGGCCTGCCGCATCATCCACCGGACCGGGTCGCTGGCGCCGGGGGACCGGATCGTGTTCGTCGGCGCCGCCGGCCGCCACCGCGGCGCCGCCTTCGAGGCGGCCCGCTTCATCATGGACTTCCTCAAGAGCCGGGCGCCGTTCTGGAAGAAGCAGACCACCGCCGGCGGCGGCGGGTGGGTGGACAGCCGCCGCGGCGACGAGGAGGCGCTGGAGCGCTGGCGTCAGGACGGCGCCTGAGCCGCGGCGCCGGACACCGTCTCCTCGGCAGGGGTTTGATCGGCGGGATCGGCGGCCGCCTCCTCGGCAGGAGTTTGACCGGCGGGGGCGGCGGCCGTCTCCTCGGCCGGCCTGATGTTGACGGCGTGGCGGCCCTTGGGCCCCTCGCCGATATCGAAGGCGACCCGCTGGCCCGCCTTGAGCGTCCTGTAGCCCTCCATGTTGATGGCGGAATGGTGCGCGAACAGGTCGTCTCCGCCGTCATCCGCCACAATGAATCCGAACCCTTTCGCGTTGCTGAACCATTTGACTTGTCCCGCGCTCATCCCTCACTCCCTGCTTGTTGTTGTTGGATGCGGTTGTGTGCGTCGCGCCTTGTCGCGCCGCGGCCGCGCCCGATGGTAGCACCGTCGCGGAGCCGGGGTCAAAGATCAGTCTCCAAAGATCGGTCTCCAAAAATCAGTCTCCATATCGACAGGGGGGGCCTGCGGTGCTACCATGCGGCGGCCCGGGGGCGGCCGGCCCCCGGCCGCCCGCACCGGCTGTCACATTATGAGCGCACAACAGACAACACGGCCGACCCCGACGGGGATGCCGACCATGCCGCGAAACTCCCGCGAGGACGGCGACGGGGAGATCGGCCATTCCGCCCTCGCGGTCAAGCCGAAGCTCAAGCGGCCGCCGCTGTACAAGGTCGTCCTGCTCAACGACGACTACACGCCCATGGAATTCGTGGTGGATGTGTTGCGGGCCTTCTTCGGCATGGACGTCGAGAAGGCGACCCGGGTCATGCTGAAGGTCCACACCGAAGGGAAGGGGGTGTGCGGCGTCTACAGCAAGGACGTCGCCGAGACCAAGGCGACGCAGGTCAACGACTACGCCCGCGAGTGCGAGCAGCCGTTGCTGTGCGCCGTCGAGGCGGACAGCTAGCGGCCGCGCCGCCGCCGTCCCGGAGTCCGGCCATGCTCAGCAAGGAACTCGAACTCACGCTCAGCGGCGCCTTCCAGGCGGCCCACCGGAAGCGTCACGAGTTCATGACGGTCGAGCACCTGCTGCTGGCGCTGCTCGACAACGATGCCGCCGCCGACGCGCTGACCGCCTGCGACTGCGACCTGGACCGCCTGCGGGAGGATCTGGCCCTCTTCCTCGATTCCACCACGCCGGTGATTCCCGCGTCGGAGCAGGAGCGGGACGCGAAGCCCACCTTGGGATTCCAGCGGGTGCTGCAGCGGGCGGTGTTCCACGTGCAGTCCACGGGCAAGCAGGAGGTCACCGGCGCCAACGTGCTGGCCGCGATCCTCAGCGAGCAGGAAAGCCAGGCGGTGTTCCTGCTCAAGGGGCAGGACATCGCCCGCATCGACGTGCTGCATTACATCTCCCACGGCATTTCCCGGATCCCCGGACGCGACGGCGACGGAGAGTCCGCGGCCGACGCGGAGGACGAGGAGGACGGGAAGGAGGCCGCCGCCGGCGCCCTGGCCGCCTTCGCCACCAACCTGAACGCCGAGGCCGAGCGGGGGCGCATCGATCCGCTGATCGGCCGCCGGCAGGAGGTCATGCGGGTCGTCCAGGTGCTCTCGCGCCGCCGCAAGAACAACCCGCTGCTGGTGGGCGAGTCCGGGGTGGGCAAAACGGCGGTGGCCGAAGGGCTGGCCGGCATGATCGTGGACGGCAAGGTGCCCGAGGTCCTAAGCGACAGCGTCATCTACGCGCTGGATCTCGGGGCCTTGCTGGCGGGCACCCGGTACCGGGGCGATTTCGAAAAGCGCTTCAAGACCCTGCTGGCGGAGCTGGGAAAGAAGGAGCGGGCCATCCTGTTCATCGACGAGATCCACACCGTCATCGGCGCCGGCGCGGCGTCGGGCGGCGTCATGGACGCGTCGAACCTGCTCAAGCCGGTGCTCACCTCGGGCCGGCTGCGCTTCATCGGCTCCACCACCTACCACGAGTACCGCGGCATTTTCGAGAAGGATCGCGCCCTGTCGCGGCGGTTCCAGAAAATCGACGTGGACGAGCCCGACGTGGAGACCACCTACCTGATCCTGAAGGGCCTCAAATCGCGCTTCGAGGAGCACCACGACCTGCGCTACAGCGACAGTGCGCTGCGGGCCGCCTCGGAGCTGGCGGGGCGCTACATCAACGACCGATTCATGCCGGACAAGGCCATCGACGTGGTGGACGAGGCGGGCGCCTACCAGCGGCTGCAGCCCGCCAGCCGGCGCAAGAAGTTGATCCAGGCCGCGGACATGGAGGGGGTCGTGGCGGCCATCGCCCGCATCCCCCCGCGGCACGTGTCCCGTTCCGACGTCGAGGCGCTGCGGAACCTGGAGGGCAACCTGAAGCTGGTGGTGTTCGGGCAGGACCGGGCCATCGACACCCTGGCCGCGGCCGTCAAGCTGTCCAGGGCGGGGCTCGGCGAAGGCGAGAAGCCCATCGGCTCCTTCCTGTTCTCCGGGCCGACCGGGGTGGGCAAGACCGAGCTCAGCCGCCAACTGGCGCGGATCATGGGCATCGAACTGGTGCGCTTCGACATGTCCGAGTACATGGAGCGGCACACGGTCTCCCGCCTGATCGGCGCCCCTCCGGGCTACGTGGGCTTCGACCAGGGCGGCCTGATGACCGAGGCCATCGCCAAGAACCCCCACTGCGTGCTGCTGCTCGACGAGATCGAGAAGGCCCACCCCGACGTGTTCAACCTGCTGCTGCAGGTCATGGACCACGGGACGCTGACCGACAACAACGGCCGGAAGGCGGATTTCCGCAACGTCGTTCTGATCATGACCACCAACGCCGGGGCCCGGGAGATGGCCCGGGAGTCCATCGGCTTCGCCGAGCAGGACCACAGCACCGAGGGCATGGAGGCGATCAAGAAGATGTTCACCCCCGAGTTCCGCAACCGCCTCGACGCCATCGTCCCGTTCGACCCCCTGCGGCCGGAGACCGTCCGCACCGTGGCGGACAAGTTCCTGACCGCCCTGCAGGCCCAGCTCGACGGAAAAAAGGTCCTGTTGCAGGTGGACGAGGCGGCGCTGGACTGGTTCGTGGCCCACGGCCACAGCGAGAGCATGGGCGCGCGGCCGATGGGCCGGCTGGTCCAAGAGAAGCTCAAGAAGGCGCTGGCGGAGGACATCCTGTTCGGCGCCCTGTCGGAGAACGGCGGCGAGGCGCATGTCACCGCCCGCGACGGCGACATCGTCCTGGACGTCAGGAGCGGAAAGGACGTCGGCGGCGGAAAGAGCGGAAAGAGCGGAAAGGGCGGAAAGGGCGGAAAGGGTGGAAAGCGGCCGGAGAGGAGGCGGGCGGCGGCCGAGCGGTGACGGGCGGGCTCAGCGCTCGCGGTACACGATCCGGCCCTTGCTCAGGTCGTAGGGGGTCAGCTCGACCCGCACTTGGTCCCCGGTGAGGATGCGGATGTAGTTCATGCGCATCTTCCCGGAGATGTGCGCGATCACGGTGTGGCCGCTCTCCAGCTTCACCCTGAACGTGGTGTTGGGAAGGGTGTCGATCACCTTCCCCTCCATCTCGATTCGGTCGTCTTTGGGCATCGCTCGTCCGGCCCCTCGTCGTTGCGGCGGGGCGCATTGTGCCGTTTTATTGGGGAATTGGCAAAACCCGCTGAACGGCCCGTGCGGCGGGCGGGCG
>CAYSVD010000248.1:0-5661 GCA_964434395.1 uncultured Pseudohongiella sp. | reverse complement strand
CCCGCGCCGCGAAGTCCCCGCCCTCCCTGGCCCGCTCCCGCTGCTTCGCCATCTCCCGCTCGAACCCCTCCATGTCCACCTTGAGGCCGCGCTCGCGCGCGATGTCCGCCGTCAGGTCCGCCGGGAAGCCGTAGGTGTCGTACAGCTTGAACACCACCGCGCCCGGGAGCGTGTCGGACGTCAGCTCCCGCATCGCCCGCTCCAGCATGGCCATCCCGTTCTCCAGGGTGCGGGCGAACTGCTCCTCCTCCGCCTTCAGCGCGCGCTCGACGGACTCCCGGCGCTCGCGCAGCTCCGGATAGGCGTCGCCCATCACCCGGTCCAGCGCGGCGACCAGCCGGTGCAGGAACGGCTCCCGCACCCCCAGCCGGTAACCGTGGCGCGCGGCCCGGCGGATGATGCGGCGCAGCACGTAGCCCCTGCCGTCGGACGAGGGCGCCACCCCGTCCACGATCATGAAGGCGCTGGAGCGGACGTGGTCGGCGACGACCTTCAGCGAGCTGTCGCCGAGATCCGTCCGGCCGGCGATGGCGGCGGCCTCGGCGACGAGCGGCGCGAACAGGTCGGTCTCGTAGTTGTCGCGCACGCCCTGCATCACCGCCGCGATCCGCTCCAGGCCGGCCCCGGTGTCCACCGAGGGCTTCGGCAGCGGCGTCATGGAGCCGTCGGCGGCGCGCTCGAACTGCATGAACACGAGATTCCAGATCTCGGCGTAGCGGTCGCCCTCCGCCTCCGCGCCGCCGGGCGGCCCGCCGGCCGCCTCCGGGCCGTGGTCGTAGTAGATCTCCGAGCACGGACCGCAGGGGCCGGTGTCCCCCATCGCCCAGAAGTTGTCCTCGTCCCCCATGCGCGCGAAGCGCGAGCGGTCCGCGCCGATCTCGTCCAGCCAGATCGCCGCCGCCTCGTCGTCGGACTCGTGCACCGTCACCCACAGCCTTTCCGCCGGCAGGCCCAGCTCCCCGGTCAGGAACTCCCAGGCGTAGGCGATGGCCTCCCGCTTGAAGTAGTCGCCGAAGGAGAAGTTCCCCAGCATCTCGAAGAAGGTGTGGTGGCGGCCGGTGTAGCCCACGTTCTCCAGGTCGTTGTGCTTGCCGCCCGCGCGCACGCAGCGCTGGGCCGTGACCGCCCGGAGCCGCTCCCGCCGCTCCCGGCCCAGGAAGACGTCCTTGAACTGCACCATGCCGGCGTTGGTGAACAGCAGGGTGGGATCGTCCGCCGGCACCAGCGGGCCGCCGGGCACGACCTCGTGGCCGTGCGCTTCGAAGAACTTGAGGAATCTCTGCCGTATCTCGGCGCTGGTCATGGCTGTGCCCGGGGCCGCGCCCGTCCGCCGGCGCGCGCGGATTATAGCGCGCGGGCGAAGGGACGGGCCTTCAGCCGTCCCGCCGCTCCCGGCCGTCGCCCAGCAGGGCGCCCGGATCGCGCAGGGCGAAGGGGTCGACGACGTCCTCCGCCGGCACCCGCAGGCGGCCGTCGCTGGACAGGAGGATGGCGAAGGGCCGGGTCCGGGGGAAGTAGCTGAGCACGATGGCGACGATGATCAGCAACGGCACGCACAGGAACATGCCGGGAATGCCCCAGATGGTGCCCCACAGCGCCAGGTTCAGCAGGATCACCAGCGGGCTCAGGTTGAAGGAGGATCCCATCAGCCTGGGCTCCAGGACGTTGCCGATGCCGACCTGCACGGCCCCGATGCCGAGCAGCACCATGAAGAACAGGCTGTAGCCCTCGGACTGCGCCAGCGCGATCAGGGCGGGGAAGATCGTGGCGACGATGGAGCCGATGGTCGGGATGAAGTTCAGCAGGAAGATCAGCAGTCCCCAGATCTCGGCGAAATCGACCCCGGCGAGCACCAGGAACGCGTAGCTGATCGTCCCGGTCAGCGCGCTGGTGAGCACCTTGATGCCGATGTATTTGCGGATGTCGTCGCGGATGCGCGCGAGGATCCGCCGCGCGTTCTCCTCCTTGCCGGGGTCGGCCATCAGCGCCGCGAGCTTGTCGCCGAAGCGCCCCTGCTCCAGGAACAGGAAGCCCATGTAGATCAGGATCAAGCCGCCGCTCGCCAGGACGCCGGCGAAGGACGAGGCGATGGACGCGGCGTAGGCGGGAATGTCGATCCACTCGGTCAGCAGCTGGGAGAAGCTGCGGTCCTCGAAGGCGGCCGCATCCACGAACGGCAGGCCGTTCAGCCGCCGGGTCAGGTTCTCCTGGTACCCCGGCGCCGCCTCGACCACCTCCTCGACCGAATCGCCCAGGAAGTCCACCACCGCCCAGATCGACAGCAGGAAGGTCAGTATCGACGCGGTCAGGCACAGCGGCATGGGAATGCGGAAGCGGCCGACGGCCGGCCGGTGGAAGGCCCGGGCCAGCGTGTTGATGAGGTGCCAGAAGGCGACGGCGATGACCAGCGGCAGCAACAGGGCCTCGCCCGCCGTCAGCAGGTAGAACGCCAGCGCCACCAGCGCGGCGGCCGCGGCCCATTCGAGTGTCTTCAATGGCGGCTCCGCCGGCGGTCCGGCGCCGGACTCCCCTTTGCCGGACGGCCCGTCCTGTGGTAAAAAGCGCCCTGCGGTCCGTCCGGCATGATAGCAGGGACGGCGCGGGGCTTACAGGAGCGGATGTGTCGGAAGCGGATGCGCCAGCGCGGCGGCTTTCGGTGGCCATCGCCGGCCGGACCGATCCGGGGCGCAGGCGCCAGTTGAACGAGGACTTCATCGGCTTCGACCAGCGCCGCCGGGCGGCGGTGCTGGCCGACGGCCTGGGCGGCCACCAGTCGGGGGAGATCGCGGCGCGCATGGCGGTCGAGTCGGTCCTCGACGGGTTGCGGGAGCTGGACGCCGGGAGGACCGGGGAGGCCGCGTTGCGGGCGGCCATCGTCCGGATGATCGCCGACAGCAACGCGAAGATCCACCGGACCGCGGAGTCCGCGACGGACTACCGGGGCATGGGCTCCACCGTGGTGGCCTGCCTGGTCGCGGACGGATGCGTCCACGTCGGCCACGTCGGCGACTCCCGCCTGTACCGGCACCGGGACAGGGAGCTGGAGCGCGTCACCAAGGACCACAGCATCGTCCAGGACATGATCGACCGCGGCATGTACACCGAGGCCGAGGCGCGGGCCGCCAGCGTCAGCAACATCGTCACCCGGGCGCTGGGCATCCGCGACGAGGTGCAGGTCGATGCGGGCTCGGCGGACCTCGCGCCCGGCGACATGCTGCTGCTCTGCTCCGACGGGCTGTCGGACATGGTGCCCGACTGGCGCATCCGGGAGCTGCTGAACGAGGGCGGCGGCGACCTCGAGGGGACGGTCGGGACGATGGTGGCCGCGGCGAACGCCAACGGCGGCGAGGACAACATCTCCGTCATCCTGATGCGGGCGGACGGCTAGCCGCCTCCGGCGGCGATCCGCCGCCCCCGGTCCGGCGCGGCCGCGAGCGGCGCCAGCACCCGCTCCTCCACCAGGCCGTACAGCCGCCGCAGGTGGTCGCGGCGCCCGGAACCGGGCGCGCTGTCGGAGGTGGCCACCACCGCCAGCTCCAGCTCCCGGACCACGAAGATCAGCTGCCCGCCGTAGCCCCAGGCCACCGGCACCCGCATGCCGGCCAGGTCCCGCAGCCACCAGCCGTAGCCGTACCAGCGCCCCTGCCCCCGGGGCGAGCGGGCGCGGGGCCGAAGGGAGGCCGCCACCCAGTACTCGGGAATCAACTGGCGGCCCCGGTGGCGGCCGCCGTTCAGGTACAGCTCGCCGAAGGCCAGCATCTGCCGCGGGGTCAGCTCCATGTCGTTGCCGCCGAAGTGGACCCCCTGGGGATCCCGGGGCCAGTGGGCGATGGCCCCGCCCAGCGGCCCGACCAGATGCCGGTCCGCGAAGCGCCGGGTGTCCTCGCCGGCGGCCCGCCGGATGATGGCGGACAGCAGGTGGGTGCTGCCGGTGCTGTACAGCATGCGGGTTCCGGGCGGCGCCGCCAGCGGCCGGTCGATGGCGCGCGCGACCCAGTCCCCGCTCGCAACCCACGCGCCGTAGCGGCGGCCGCTGGTGGACTCGAGACCCGAGCGCATGGTCAGCAGATCCTCGACGGTGATGCCCCGCTTGTCGGCGTTGCGCTCCGCCGAGATGTGCTCCGGGAAGAAGCCGGCGATCGGCGCGCGCACCGACCCGATGAGCCCCCGGTCGACGGCGATGCCCACCAGGGCCGAGATCACGCTCTTCGATGCGGACTTCATGTTGGCCGGCCGGTTCCGGTCCGCCCCGTTGAAGTAGGCCTCCAGCAGCAGCTCCCCCCGGCGGCTGATCAGCAGGCTGCGCAGCCGCGGCATGTCCGCCGCCTCGCGCCGGACGCCCTCGAGGTCGAGCGGCGGGGATTCGGCGGCGGCCGGCGGCGCCGGGAAGGCCAGCAGGGCCAGAACAGCCGGCGCGGCCATGGCGGCCGGGCGCGGGAGCCGGACGCTCACCGGACCCGCTCGAAGGCCTCGGTCAGGATCCCGGGGGTGAGGATCTGCGGCAGGATCTCCGGCTCGCCCGCCAGGCCGCCCGGGTACAGCAGGTACAGCGGCACCGAAGGCCGGTTGAAGGACTCCAGCACCGCGGTGATCTCCGGGTTCTCGTTGGTCCAGTCGCCCTTCAGGTAGGCGACGCCGTTGTCCGCCATCGAGCGCCGGACCCGCTCCGTGCCCAGGGAGGTCCGCTCGTTGGCCAGGCAGGTGATGCACCAGGCCGCCGTC
Organism: uncultured Pseudohongiella sp.; assembly: GCA_964434395.1. Lineage (GTDB taxonomy): Bacteria > Pseudomonadota > Gammaproteobacteria > Pseudomonadales > Pseudohongiellaceae > UBA9145. The sequence continues at coordinate 939 of CAYSVD010000248.1, read as the reverse complement.
ATGTTGACGAACACCGGGCGGCCCGCGGCGCGCAGCTCGTTCAGCCGCGCGGCGCTGAAGGGCTCGTGGTCCGCCGCCGGCGCCTCCGCCAGCGCCGCGGGCGCGGGGCGCAGGAACGGGGTCCGCATCAGGTACGCGGCCGCCGCCGCGGCGGCGACGCCGGCCGCCAGGGCGGCGCCGCGCATGACCGGCCCCATGGCGCGGCGCCGCTGGTGCATCCAGGCGGCGAAGGCCATCAGCACGCAGACCCCCAGCACCAGCGCCATGCCCATGACGCCCACCTGGACGCCCAGCGCCCACAGGAAGAACAGGGCGGAGGCGTACAGCGGAAAGGCCATGAACTGCTTGAAGGTCTCCATCCACGGCCCCGGCTTCGGCAGCAGGCGGAACAGGGACGGCACGAAGGACAGCGCCAGGATCGGCAGCGCCAGGCCGAAGCCCAGCGAGACGAACACGGCCATGGCCGTCCCCCAGGGCTGGGTCAGGGCGAAGCCGATGGCGGGGCCCATGAAGGGCGCCGTACACGGGGTGGCCACCACGGCGGCCAGCGCGCCGGTGAAGAAGGAGCCCCGCCAGCCGTCCTGGGCCGCCAGCCCGCCGCCCAGTCCCATCACGCCGGTCCCGATCTCGAACACGCCGGTCAGGGAAAGGCCCATTAGGAAGAACAGGTAGACGATGAAGGCCAAGAACCAGGGCTGCTGGAACTGGAACGCCCAGCCGACCGCCTCGCCGCCGGCGCGCAGCGCGATCAGCGCCGAGGCCAAGACCACGAAGGCGGCGACGACGCCGGCGGTGTAGACGAGCCCGTCCAAGCGCTGCCGGCGGCGGGACTGCCCGGCCTTGCCGGCGAAGCTCAGCGCCTTGAGGGACAGCACCGGGAACACGCACGGCATCAGGTTCAGGATCATGCCGCCCAGCAGCGCGAAGCCCATGTAGACC
>CAYSVD010000247.1:0-18635 GCA_964434395.1 uncultured Pseudohongiella sp. | reverse complement strand
GTGTACGTCAAGCCCTTCGTGCGCTGGATCTGGCTGGGCGCCCTCGTCATCGCGCTGGGCGCGGTGACGGCGGCGGCCGACGGGCGCTACCGGCGCCTCCGGGCCCGGGCCGCGGCGCCGCGGCCGCTGGCGGCGGGAGGGGCGTCGTGAGGCGCTGGCGGTTCTTCGTTCCGGCGGCGGCCTTCCTCGCGCTGGCGGTCCTGCTGTGGCGCGGGCTGGGCCTCGACACCCGGGAGCTGCCCTCGATGCTGATCGACCGGCCCGTGCCGGCCTTCTCGATGCTCACCGTCGACGGCCGGCCGACGGACAACGCGGACCTGCCCGAGGGGATCTTCCTGCTCAACGTCTGGGGCAGCTACTGCCTGCCCTGCCTGGCGGAGCATCCCACCTTCATGCGGCTGTCGGAGGAGGGGGAGATCCCGGTGGTGGGCGTGAACTACCGCGACCGGAGGGAGCTGGCGCTTCGGTGGCTCGAGGAGAACGGGGACCCCTTCGCGTACAGCATCCTGGACGAGGACGGGCGCTTCGGCATCGATCTCGGCGTGTACGGGGCGCCCGAGACCTACCTGGTCGACGCCGGCGGGATCATCCGCCGCCGCCACGTCGGCGCGCTGGACGAGGAGATCTGGCGCAGGGACTTCGTTCCGGCCATCGCCGCGCTGCGGTCCGGGGCGGTCCGCTAGTCCCATGGGACGCGCTCTCCCCGGCGCCGCGCTCGCCGTCCTGCCGGCCGGGTTGCTCCTGCTGGCCGGGCTGGCGCCGGCGCCGGCGGCCGCGCAGGTCGACGCCTTCGAGTTCGACACCCCGCAGCAGGAGCGGCGCTTCAGGAGGCTGTCCGACGAGCTGCGTTGCCCCATGTGCCAGAACACGAACCTGTCCGGCTCCAGCGGCGGCACGGCGGAGGATCTGAGGCGGGAGGTCCACCGGATGATCATGGCGGGCATGAGCGACGAGCAGATCGAGCGGTTCATGTTCGAGCGTTACGGGGACTTCATCTTCTACCGGCCGCGGCTGCGGGCGGAGACGGCGTTGCTGTGGTTCGGCCCGCCGCTGTTCCTGCTGGCCGGCGCCTGGGCGGCGTGGCGCGTCCTGCGGCGGGCCGGCGCCGCGCGGGATTCCGGCCGCCGCGCCTGAGGCCGCGGCCCGCCCCTCCTTGTTCTGGCTTCTGACAGCCGCCCTCCTGGCGCCGGCGCTGCTGTTCGCGGCGGCGCCGCTGTGGCGCCGGCGCCGCGCCGCCGGCGGGCGGCTCGGCCTGGCCCTGCCGCTGGCGGCCGTCCTGGCCCTGCCGCCGCTGGCCTACGTCCTGTACAACCGCTGGGGCCACATCGACGAGGTGGGCCTCGGGGAGCTGTACCGGCGCACGGTGGACAATCCGGGCGACCCGCGGGAGGCGCAACGGCTCGTCATCGCGCTGGGGGAGGCGGTGCGCCGGGACCAGGACCGTCCCTGGGCCTGGTACTTCCTGGGGGAGAACCTGTTCGGCCTCGGCCTGGCCGAGGAGGCGGAGATCGCCTACGGGCGCGCCGCCTCGCTGCTGGAGCCCGCGCCCGAGAAGGCGGCGGTGCTGGGGCGCCTCGCCATGGCGCGCTACCTCAACGCCGGCTCCCGCCTGAGCCCCGAGGCCATGGCGGCGGTGGACGAGGCCCGGGCGATCAACCCCAGGGAGGCGTCCGTGCTGCAGCTGCTGGCCGCGGACGCCGAGGAGCGGGAGGACATGGAGGCGGCCGTCGGCTACTGGCGGCAGCTGGTGCAGGCCGCGCCGGGCTCGGCGCTGGCGGACGAGCTGCGCCGGCGCATCGCGGCGGCGCGCGCCGGCGCCGAGGCGCCCGCCGGGCCCCTGGTCGAGGTCAACGTCTCGCTGGCCGAGGGGCTGGCGCTGGACGGCGGGCTGCGGGTGTTCGTCGCGGCGCGGGACGCGGCCCGGGAGGGGGCGCCGCCGCTGGCCGCGGTCGACACGCGGGTCTCCCGCCTGCCCGCGACCATCCGCCTGGACGACTCGTCCGCCGTGGGCCCGTTCAACCTGTCCTCGGCCGCGACGGTCTACGTCTCCGCGCTGGTCTCGCGCGCCGGGACGGCGACGCCCCGCCCGGGCGACTACCGGGCGGTGTCGGAGAGCATCGCGCTCGACGGGCGGCCCGCGGTGGTCGATCTGGTGATCGCCGAGCCGGTGCCCTGAGCGCGGCGGGCCGTCCGGATGAACTGGCCGGAGTTCGGCGCGATCGCCTTGGCGCATCTGCTCGCCGTCGCCTCGCCGGGACCGGATTTCGCGGTGGTGACCCGCCAGAGCGTGGCCGGCGGCGCCCGCGCGGGGCTGTGGACCAGCGCCGGCGTGGGCGCCGGGATCCTGGTGCATGTGGCCTACTGCGTGCTCGGCTTCGCCCTGTTGCTGACCCGTTTCCCCGCCCTGTTCAGCGCGATGCGGTACCTCGCCGCCGCCTACCTGCTCTACCTGGGGGCGCGCTCGTTCCGCGCCTCCATGAGGATGGCGGAGGGGGACGCGCCCGCGCCGGCGGCGGCGGCCGGGCCGGGCCGGGCCTTCGCCCGGGGATTCCTCACCAACGGCCTGAATCCCAAGGCCACCCTGTTTTTCCTGGCCCTGTTCACGGTGGTGATCGACGCCTCGACGCCGACGGCGGTCCAGGCCTTCTACGGCGCCTATCTGGCGCTGGCGACCTTCGCCTGGTTCGGCATGCTGTCCCTGGCGCTGGGCAGGCCGGGGGTGCGCGGCGCCATGCTGCGCGCCGGCGTGTGGTTCGAGCGCGGCATGGGCGCGGTGCTGGTCCTGCTGGCGGCGCGGATCGCGTTGGTCTGAGTTGCCGCCGCCGCAGGCGGCCGCGAGGCGGGCGCGGGCCCGAGACGGCCCCGCGGCACGGGACGTCCCGCCGTCCCGCCGACGCGCCGCGACGGGACGATCTGGGGTATAGTTCGCCGGTGGAGACGCGTCATGGCGACAACTGAGCAGGGTTCCTCCCTTGTCGACCGGTTCGGCCGCCGGGTCGACTACGTGCGGCTGTCGGTCACCGACCGCTGCGACTTCCGGTGCGTCTACTGCATGACCGAGAACATGACGTTCCTGCCGCGCCGGCAGATCCTGACCCTGGAGGAGCTGTACCGGGTCGCCCGCGCGTTCCGCGATCTCGGCGTGAGGAGGATCAGGCTGACCGGCGGCGAGCCCATGGTGCGCGGCGACGTGATGTGGCTGGTGGAAAGGCTGGGGGCCTTGTCCGGCCTGGACGAGCTGCTGCTCACCACCAACGGCGCACGGCTCGACCGGTACGCAGCGCCGCTCAAGGCGGCCGGCGTCAACCGCGTCAACATCAGCCTCGACAGCCTCGACCCGGCGCGGTTCAGGCGGATTTCCCGGGTCGGCAGGCTGGAGCAGGTGCTGGCCGGCATCGACGCGGCGGTGGAGGCCGGCTTCGAGCGGATCCGCCTGAACTCGGTGATCATGCGCGGCTACAACGACGACGAGATCCTGGATCTGACCGCCTACGCGGTGGCCCGCGACATCGATATCGCGTTCATCGAGGAGATGCCGCTGGGGGAGGCGTCCGATCATGACCGGCGGCTGACCCTCTGCGGCAACGACCGCGTGCGCGAGGTGATCGAAAGCCGGTATCGGCTGGTCGACAGCGCGTCGAGGACGGCCGGGCCGTCCCGCTACGCGCAGATCGCCGGACGCCGCAGCCGGGTGGGCTTCATCTCGCCGGTGACCCACAACTTCTGCGCCGACTGCAACCGGGTGCGGGTCACGGTGGAGGGCCGCCTGCTGCTGTGCCTGGGCAACGAGCATTCGGTCGACCTGCGCCGGACCCTGCGCGAAGAGGGCGGCACGGACGAGGATCTGCGGCGGGCGATCGTCGCGTCCATGGCGATCAAGCCGGAGCGCCACCATTTTTACGATCGCGGCCGCGCCCAGCCGGTCCGGCTGATGAACATGACGGGGGGCTGATATGGCGGCGACGGAGGAGAGGATCCCGCTGGACATAGCGGTGGTGACGGTTTCCGACACCCGCACCAGGGAGACCGACGGTTCCGGCGACGTGCTGGCGGAGCGCCTCGAGAAGGCCGGGCACCGCCTGCATGGGCGGAGCATCGTGCCGGACGATGTCCGCCGGTTGCGCGCGGCGGTTTCGGCGCTGATCGCCGATCCGGCGGTGCACGCCGTCCTGCTGACCGGCGGCACCGGCTTCAGCCGCCGCGACAACACCTTCGCCGCCGTCGGTCCGTTGCTGGACGAGCGCATCCACGGCTTCGGCGAGCTGTTTCGGCATCTGTCCTGGCGGGAGATCGGCTCCTCGGCGATCCAGTCGAGGGCCTTCGCCGGCCTCGCCAACGGCACCGCCGTGTTCTGCCTGCCGGGCTCGCCCGGCGCCTGCCGGACCGGCTGGGACGGGATCATCGCCGAGCAGCTGGACAGCACCCACCGGCCCTGCAACTTCGTCGACAAGCTCGGGGCCGGGCGGTGAGCGCCGGGGAGAGGCGACGAAAAAAACGCCGACCCGGGGGGTTGGCTTCCCGGGCCGGCGTTCAGGAGGGGTCTGGTTTTCCGGGTTTGGTCGGCGCGCTCCCGCCGCCGCCGTCAGACGGCGGCGAGCAGGATGACGGCCGGCAGCGCCAGCGCCAGCGCCGCCAGTCCCACGCTGGCGGCGGTGGCCGCCAGCACGGGCCGGGCCTTTCGGATTGCATTGCTCATGGCGTTTCTCCTCAATGTGCAGTGTTGCGACCGCCGCGGAGCCCCTCTCCGCGACACGGTGCGTATGGTAGCACACTGCGTTATCAAAAGTAACGCTTTTTGAGTAAAAAAGTTAAATTTTTCCCGAAAACGGACAATTTCCGCACAACAACGAAAAGGCCATCTAAAACAATGGCTTATAACGCAACACCCAGACGAGAAACCAACTTCTCGGTCTTCGCCTGCGAGGAGGTTCGCCGCAAAAGCGGCGAAACGGCGATTTTCTTCGCCGATTGTGACGGAACGCACAAAGGTAACGAAGGGTAACATTTCCGTAACGTTTCGGCCGAAATGCTCGGAGATCCGCCATGCGCGTCATGACCTTCAACTGCAACGGCGTCCGCTCCGCGGCCAGGAAGGGCTTTTTCGACTGGCTGGCCGCCTGCGACGTCGATGTCGTCTGCCTGCAGGAGACCCGGGCCCAGGCCGCCCAGCTGCGGGATCCGGTGTTCTTCCCGGACGGCTACCATTGCCATTACTACGACGCGCGGCGCAAGGGCTACGCCGGCACCGCCCTGTTCTGCCGCGAGCGCCCGGCGCGCGTGCGGCGCGGCCTGGGCTTCGAGATCGCCGACGAGGAGGGCCGCCACATCCAGGCCGACTTCGCCGGCTACAGCGTGGCTTCGCTGTACCTGCCGTCCGGCTCGGCCGGCGAGGAGCGGCAGGCGCGGAAGCTCGCCTTCATGGAGCGCTACATGGAGCACCTGCGCCGGCTGGCCCGGCGCGGACGCCGCGAATACATCATCTGCGGCGACTGGAACATCTGCCACAAGGAGATCGATCTCAAGAACTGGCGGGCGAACCAGAAAAACTCCGGCTTCCTGCCGGAGGAGCGGCGCTGGCTGGACACGCTGTACGACGAGCTGGGATACGTCGACGCGTTCCGGGTGGTCAACCAGGAGGCGGAGCAGTACTCCTGGTGGTCGAACCGGGGGCGGGCCAGGGAGAAGAACGTCGGGTGGCGTCTGGACTATCATGTGGTCACGCCCGGCCTCGGGGACAGGGTGGTGGACGCCGCCATCTACACGGAGCGGAACTTCTCGGACCATGCGCCCGTCATCCTCCAGTACGACCTGTAGCCCGCGCGGCATGCGGCGGCGGCTGATCCTCCCGGCGCTGGCGGCGGCGCTCGGCCTGGCCGGTCCGGCCGCTCCCGCCTGGGCCCAGCAGCTGACGGCCGTCATCGACACCTCGCGGGGCGTGATGCGGGCGGAGCTGAACCACCGGGCGGCGCCGACGGCGGTGGCCAACTTCGTGAACCTCGCCGAGCGCGGCTTCTACGACGGGCTGACCTTCCACCGGGTGGAGCGGAACTTCATGGCGCAGGGCGGCGACCCGCGGGGGGACGGCCGGGGCGGCCCCGGCTACCGCTTCGCCGGCGAGTTGCTCCTCAAGCACAACCGGCCGGGCATCCTGTCCATGGCGAACGCCGGACCGGGCACCGACGGCAGCCAGTTCTTCATCACCCATGTCGCGACGCCGCATCTCGACGGCCTGCACTCGGTCTTCGGCCGGGTGGTGGAGGGCCTGGAGGTGGTCCGGCGGCTCCGCCGCCGCGACGTCATCAACGGCATCGCCATCGAAGGGGACTACTCGGAGCTGTTCCGGCGCCGGCGGGAACTGCTCGACGAGTGGAATGCGGTCTTGGACCGGGAGTTTCCGGACCTGCGTCCGGCGCCGGGCCGCTAGCCGCTCTCCCGGCGGGCCGGGCCGGCCCCGCCCGCCGCGCCGCCGGCCCCGATGTGCCGGGCCAGCAGGGGCATCTGGCCGAGCACGAACAGAAGGGTCAGCGCGAGGTTGCCGAACACCTTGAACCGTATCCAGACGGCCTCGCTGAGCGCGTAGGCGACGATCAGGTTGACGGCGCCCATCGCGGCGAAAAAGCACACCCAGAGCATGTTGAGCCGGCGCCACACGGCCCGCGGCGCCTTCACCGCATGCTCCATCATGTGCTCGACGGCCGGCTTTTCGGCGAGGAGCCCGGTGGCCAGGAAGATGCAGGCGAAAAGCCAGTTGACGGCGGGCGCCTTCCACTTCAGGAAATTCACGTCGCGCAGGACGACGGTGGGGATGCAGAACACGACGACGGCGGCGAGCGTGACCCACTGGAACTTGTCGAGCCGCCGGCGCGCCAGGTACAGCGAGCCGTACACCAGCACCGAGGACGCCAGCAGGAATTCCGCCGCGCTGTAGATCCCGCCGACCTCGTGCCGCAGGCCCGCCACCTCCACCACGCGCCCGTCCATGGCCCATACCGCGAAAAACACCAGCAGGGGGATGTAGTCGATGAGTTGCTTCATGCGGGAGGCTCCTTGCGGACGGACTCGACACCCATGGTAAAGCATGGGAATTATATACGAAAGTCACAACGCTCGTCCATAGGGCCTTGCGGGCCGCGGGCCGGCGCGGAATGTCGATGTCGCCGCGCCACAGCCGCGCCGCGGTCTTTGCTTGCCAGAGGCGTTTTTGTGTTACAATCCCTCGCATGGCCAAGCGGAAAGCCAAGCGTGGTTTTAGGCAGGAGCATCGTACCGTCCGCCGGACCATCCGTACCGACGACAGGACCCGCGCCCAGTTGCGCGGGCTGGCGGGCGCATGTCGGTGGGTGTGGAATGAGGTTTTGGAGATATTGGAGTGGGATTATAAGAGGAGCGGGTCATGCAACTGGAGGTTTAAGGAGGCTTTTAACGAGCTTGGGCAACCCGGGTTGGCGAAGTTGCATGCGGGCTTGCGGAAGGCGCCGGGGAATGGGTGGCTGTGGAAGTATTCCAGCCATATCCTTCGGGCCTCGTTGATGCCGATGGAGACGGCGTTTCGGGAGTTTTTCAAGTATATCAAGAGCGATCGGAAGGGTCCGAAGCGCGGTCTGCCGAAGTTCAAGAGCAAGCGCCGGTGCAAGGGGTCGATTCCCTTGCCGGATGGAACCTTTGAGATATCGGGTTCCTGGCGGCGTCTGCGGGTTCAGGGGATCGGGTGGTTGTCTCTGGGCGGGTTCGGGGCGATGCGCCCCTGGCTGGGATCGAATCCGGAGGTCTGCGGGAGCAGGATCAAGGAGGAGGCCGGCAAGTGGATTCTTTATCTGGTGTTGGAGGTCGATGTTCTGTTGGAGGTCGATGTTCCGATTCCGCTCGGGAAGCGGATGGCGGGGGTCGATCGCAATGTCGGCCAGGTCGCTTATAGCGATGGCTTGCGGGATGTCATCGCGACGATGCCGGACACCAGCATGGAGGAGAGGCGCGAGCGTCGTCATCTGCGGCGAGCGTCGAAGCGTTATAAGGCGGGGGCCAGGGAGCAGTCGAAGGGTTATTGGGAGGCGATGAATCGGGCCATGCGGTGGCGTCATAAGCGGAAGCGGATGTTGATGAACTGGCGTCATCATCTTACGGCGGAGATGGTTCGTTTCGCGGACGTTTTCGTGCTAGAGGATTTGGATGTTCTGTCGATGACCGCCAGGGGCGGTCGACGCAAGCGGCGTTTGAATCGCGGGATACGGAATACAGGCTGGGGCTTGATCGAGCGTATGCTGCTCTATAAGGCCCGCGGGTTGATCAAGGTCGATCCGGCGTATACCAGCCAGCGATGTTCGGTGTGTTCGCATACCGAGCGGGGCAATCGGTCGAGCCGGGCCGAGTTTGTATGTCGCCGATGCGACCACGAAGGGCACGCCGATGTGAATGCGGCGCGGAATATTTTGACCTCTGGGCGGGGGCTTTTGACTGATCGGGGGGGTTGCAGCGCTGTTTTCCTGGCCGATGCCCCGGTAAACATACTGAAAGAGAGTCGCTGAGATTGTGACTTTTGTATGTAATTCCCTAAAGCATTGCCCTGACCCAGGCGAGGGTCGCCAGCCCGTGTCGCCGGACCGTGCCGCGCCCCGGCGTCGCACGCATCGCCGGAGCCGGTGTCGCCGCTCCGGCATCCCATCGCCAAGGCCAAGGGCCAGACCAAGGCCGGCGGCAGCGGCGGATAACGCCGTCACCCGCCGCCCAGCTGAACCTCATTGATGCGCCGCGCCGCTCCTTCGTTGCCCGTGTCGGTCCTGTCGGCGCGGCTTCAGAGATGATTGTGCCGTCGGGCTCGCCTTCGGCAGGAAGGCTAAATGCTTCGCGCCAACTCGCCAAAAGCCAACTTGAGCGCATCTTCCCGCCAAGGGCGGAAGCGGGACAACAGTTTCTCTTGATCCTCTTTGTATGAAAAAATAAAACCTTCGTTCGCCACGGGCGCGAGGCGGAAGTGCATTCCTCCGTCCTTATCGGGATCCTTGTGCCTAAATTTTTCAGTCCTTACGCCGTTGCGTATTTTACTACACAAGTCCCGGTCTTTTCATCTCCTTCTTGAGGGACGTTGTTGCGCGATGAAAAAGCAAAAACCGCTGATGGCGATTTTGAAGCATCCAATGAGGGACGGAGATGTCCGTCGCCATTGCACCCCGCAGGCCATGGTCCAAAGCCATCCCGCTACCGTTCTAATGCGCAAGAAAAACGCCTTCTAGAAAAACACTTTCCATCTGGGGGTGTGGAACCGCCGCTCCATATTCGCGACCGACGTCCTGGAAAACGATGGCGGCAACGAGAACGGCTTCGCTTACGAAACCAACGGCCTTATCGCCGGTTTCGCCGCGGTGCTAACCGGATCGCCCTGCGAAGGCGACACGACCCCGACGCCGGCCGGAGCCGAAAAACAGGCCCCGGGCTCGGATGTCCACGAATCTCCCGGCCCACAAACGCCACCACCGGATGACAGCCTGTCGCACTGAGGCGCATTTGGGGGCGGGCCGTCTCTCCGGTTGCGGGCGCGGGGCCGCCGCCGCGGGCCGCCGCCGCGGTTGGGGTGGTGCTTCGGGATGCGGTACAATGAGATCCGTCTCCGCGCATTCCGATGCCCCCATGAGCCGACTGCTGACGATCCATCCGAAAAACCCCGAGCCGCGCCGGGTCCGGCAGGCGGCGGAGCGCCTGATGGGGGGCGGGGTCATCGTCTATCCGACGGACTCGACCTACGCGCTGGGCTGCCGCATCGGCGACAAGGGGGCGCTGGAGCGCATCCGGCTCATCCGGCGGCTGGACAGCCGGCACAACTTCACGCTGATGTGCGGCGACCTGTCTTCGCTGGCCAACTACGCGCGGGTCGACAACAGGGCCTACCGGATCCTCAAGGCCCACACCCCGGGCCCCTACACCTTCATCCTCGAGGCCACCCCGGAGGTGCCGCGGCGCCTCAAGCACCCCAAGCGCAAGAGCATCGGGCTGCGGGTGCCCGACCACGCCATCGCCCGGGCGGTCCTGGACGCCCTAGGGGAGCCCATCATGAGCACCAGCCTGATCCTGCCGGAGCGGGATCTGCCGTTGCGCGACCCGGACGAGATCCTGGAGGTCGCGGGCAAGCGGGTGGACCTGATCGTCGACGGCGGGCCCTGCGGGCTCGAGCCCACCACCGTGATCGACCTGCTGGAGGGGACGCCCGCGGTGACGCGCGTCGGCAAGGGCGATCCGGAACCGTTCCGGTGACCGGGCTATAAGCGGTCCTCGCGGCCATCGGGAGAGAGGCATTGTCCACGGCAGAGACGCGCCGGCGCGTGGTGTCGGGCATGCGCCCGACGGGCCGCCTGCATCTGGGGCACTACCGCGGCGTGCTCAGGAACTGGCTCGCGCTGCAGCGGGACTGCGAGTGCTTCTTCTTCGTCGCCGACTGGCACGCCTTGACCACCCACTACGGCGAGCCCGGCCTGTTCGACGAGCATGTCGTCGACATGGTCATCGACTGGCTGGCGGCGGGCGTCGATCCCGGATCGGCGGCCCTGTTCGTCCAGTCCGAGATCCCCGAGCACGCCGAGCTGCATCTGCTGCTGTCGATGATCACCCCTCTGGGGTGGCTGGAGCGGGTGCCGAGCTACAAGGACCAGCAGGAGAGCCTCAAGGAGAAGCGCCTGGACACGTACGGCTTCCTGGGCTACCCGTTGTTGCAGGCGGCGGACATTCTGATCTATCGGGCCGCCTTCGTGCCGGTGGGCGCCGATCAGGTCGCCCACGTCGAGCTGACCCGCGAGGTGGCGCGGCGCTTCAATCACATCTACGGCCGGGAGCCGGGTCTCGAAGAGCGCGTCGGGGCGGCTCTGCGGAAAGCGGGGAAGAAGGCGGCGCGCCGCCTCGGGGACTTGAGGACCGCCTGGCGGGAGCGGGGGGACCAGGCGGCGCTGGAGCGGGCGCGGGAGCTGCTTGGGGAGCTGCGGAGCGTAGCGGAGGCCGAGCGGGGCCTCCTGGCCGGCTGGCTCGAGGGGGGCGGCAGGACGATACTGGCCGAGCCCGCCTCGCGGCTGACCCCCGCCGCGAAAATGCCCGGCCTGGACGGGCGCAAGATGTCCAAGTCCTACGGCAACACCATCGGCCTCAGGGAGCCGGCCGACGAGGTGGCGGGCAAGATCCGCACCATGCCGACCGACCCGGCGCGGGTCAGGCGGAGCGACCCGGGCGATCCGGAGCGTTGCCCGGTCTGGGGGCTCCATCAGGTCTACTCGGACGAGGCGACGAGGGAATGGGCGGCGAAGGGGTGCGCCACGGCCGGCATCGGCTGCCTGGAATGCAAGCGCCCCTTGACGGACGCGGTGGTCGCCGAGCTGGAGCCGATCCGGCGGGAGGCGCGGCCGTACGAGGCGGACCCCGGCGCGGTGCGCGCGGTGCTCGACGAGGGCCGCGAGCGGGCGCGGGCATCGGCCCGGGCCACGCTGGACGACGTCCGGGAGGCGATGGGGCTCGGCGGGCGCTGAGGCGGGCGTGACGCGTCGCCCTTCGCCGTCCGCGGGACCGACCGGATGACCGAACGGACTCCCTCGGAGGTCGGTCCGTCCCGCGATCCATTCCAAACCAACCGGCGCGGTCGCCGCCGAAAATGATGGGGCTTGCGCGGCAACAGCCAGTCGGGCTTGGGCGGCGCTTGGCGGACATGCCGGCTTGCGGACGTGGTCGTCGATCAAACGTTCGCTCCCGCGAGATGACGCGTTGTCCGCCGGTTCCGGCGCCGAGTCCGACTTGTCGACATGCGCCCCGATCCGCGACAAACCGCGCCGAGGGCTAAGACAGGGCTAAGACTGGGCGGCGCGCGTGTCCGCCGGATCGGGTACAATGCGGGCGCCTGCCGCGACACCGACGCGGACGACAGACTGGCCACGGACGTGACTTCCACCGGCACCGACGCGGACACCGGCGCGCCGCCCGCGCGGGGCGGGGCCGCCCCCGCCGACCCGCGCCGGCAGCAAGAGCTGCCGCTGGCCTACGTGGCCGGCGAGGCGGTCACCGAGGCGCCCCGGGACCTGTACATCCCGCCGGACGCGTTGCGGGTGTTCCTCGATGCCTTCGAGGGCCCCCTCGACCTGTTGCTGTACCTGATCAGAAGCCAGAACATCGACATCCTCCAGATCAACATCGCCGAGATCACCGACCAGTACATGGCCTACATCGAGTTGATGCGGGCGGGCCAATTCGAATTGGCGGCGGAGTATCTGGTGATGGCGGCCATGCTGGCCGAGATCAAGTCCCGGACGCTGCTGCCCTCGCCCGAGGACGACGACGGAGAGGAGGACGACCCGCGGGCGGACCTGATCCGCCGGCTGCAGGAGTACGAGCGCTTCAAGCGGGCCGCCGAGGACCTGAATGGTTTGCCCCGCCTGCACCGGGACATCTATCCGGCCCAGGCGGAGCCGCCGCGCGTCGAGCGCGTGGCCCCGAAGCCGCGGGTGGAGCTCGAGGAGCTGTTGCTCAGCCTGGCCCGGGTGCTGCGGCGGGCCGAGATGTTCCAGCACCACCACATCCGGCTGGAGACCCTGTCCACCCGCGAGAAGATGTCGGACATTCTGGCGAGGATGTCGCATCGGGAGTTCGTGCCGCTGTCGTCGCTGCTGGTGAGGGAGGAGGGGCGGCTGGGGGTGGTCGTGACCTTCCTCGCGGTCATGGAGCTGATGAGGGACTCGCTGGTCGAAATCATCCAGTCGGACGCGTTCGGCCCGATCCACATCAAGCCCAAGAGCGGATGAGCGGGAGGGGAGGCGGGACATGGCGGAAGACGCGGACGACAAGTTGAAGACCATCGTCGAGGGGCTGTTGCTGGCGGCCGGGCGGCCGCTCTCGCTGGACGCCATCGCGCGGGTTTTCGCCGACGCCGAGCGGCCGGAGCGGAAGCGGCTCAAGGCCGCGCTGGACGCCATCGCCGACGATTGCCGGGGCCGGGGCTTCGAGCTGAAGGAGGTGGCCACCGGCTGGCGGTTCCAGGTGCGGCGGGAGCTCAGCGGGTGGGTCGCGAAACTGTGGGAGGAGCGCCCGTCGCGCTACACCCGGGCCCTTTTGGAGACCCTCGCGCTGATCGCCTACCGCCAACCCATCACCCGCGGCGAGATCGAGGCGATCCGCGGCGTCGGCGTCAGCACCAGCATCGTCAGGACCCTGCTGGACCGGGAGTGGGTCCGGGTGGTCGGGCGCCGCGACGTGCCGGGCCGCCCGGCCCTGCTGGCCACCACGCCGCAGTTCCTCGACCACTTCAACATGAAGAGCCTCGAGGAGTTGCCGCCGCTGGCCAAGGTGAAGGGGCTGGAGGAGCCGGGGGAGCCGGAACCGGACCTCGCGGAAGAGCTGTCCCGCCAGCGGATCGTGGACCTGCCGCCGGAGGACGCCGACGGGGAGCGATGGAGCGAGGACGAGTTGCTGGACGAGGACGAGGCCGTCGAGCTCTCCCGCAGGCCGCTGGACGAGATTCTGGGAACCGGGGAACCCGATGATCCTGAAGACCTTGAAGGGCCCGAAGACTCCGAAGGCTCCGAGGACTCCGAAGAGTCCGAAGAGCCCGAGCGGGATGGCCGGACCCCCCCGGACTGAGTCCCGCCCGTCCGGCGCGACGGAGAAGTTGCAGAAGGTGCTGGCCCGCGCCGGACTCGGATCGCGCCGGGAGCTCGAGGGCTGGATCGCCGAAGGCCGCGTCACGGTGAACGGCGTCCCCGCGACGCTCGGCGACCGGGTCGGCGCGGACGACCGGGTGGCGGTGGACGGCCGGCCGCTGGCGGCGGGCTCCTCCGCCCCGCGTTGCCGGGTGCTGCTGTACAACAAGCCCGAGGACGAGATCTGCACCCGCCGGGATCCCGGGGGCCGGCCCACCGTGTACGACCGTCTGCCGCCGCTGCGGCGCGGCCGCTGGGTGTCGGTGGGGCGGCTCGACATCAACACCGCCGGGCTGCTGCTGTTCACCACGGACGGCGAGCTGGCCAACCGGCTGGCCCATCCGGCGGCGCGGATCGAGCGGGAGTACGCCGTCCGCGTCATGGGCCGGGTCACGCCCGCCATGATCGACAGGCTGCGCGAGGGAGTGGCGATGGACGGCCATTGGAGCCGCTTCAGCGACGTCCGGCGCCACGGCGGGGAGGGCGTCAACCAGTGGTACCACGTGGTGATCGTCGGCGGGCGCAACCGGGAGGTGCGCAGGCTGTGGGAGTCCCAGGGGCTCAAGGTCAGCCGGCTCAAGCGGGTGCGTTTCGGCGAGCTGCTGATCCCGAGCGCGGTGCGGCGCGGCCGCTACCGGGAGATGACGCCCGCCGAGATCGCCCGGTTGCGCGACTTCGTCGCCGCCGCCGAGGCGCGCGCGGGCCGGCCGCCCCGAAAGGCGCCGGAGGTCAGCCGCCGGGACTGAAGCCCCGGGCGTCGAGGGCCCGGCCGTGCAGGGCGCCGCCGTCGGGCCCCATCAGGTACAGGTAGGCCGGCAGCAGCGCCTCGGGCTCCGGCAGGGCGGCGGGGTCTTCGGCGGGATAGGCCGCCCGGCGCATGGCGGTGCGGGTCGCGCCGGGATTGATGCTGTTGACCCGGATGCTCGAGGTGCCGGCCAGCTCGTCCGCCAGGACCTGCATCAGCCCCTCCGCGGCGAACTTCGAGACCGCGTAGGCGCCCCAGTAGGCCCGTCCCGTCCGCCCGACGCCGGAGGAGGTGAACAGGACGCGGGCGTCCGCCGACCGGTGCAGCGCCGGCAGCAGGGCCCGGGTCAGCCGGAAGGCGGCGGTGACGTTGACGGTCATCACCCGCTCCCAATCGGCGACGGGATAGTGCGCGACGGGGCAGCGCGGACCGAGCAGGCTGGCGTTGTGCAACAGGCCGTCCAGCGCGCCGAAGCGCCGCTCCACCGCCTCGGCCAGCTCTTCGTAGTCCGTCTCGCCGGCCGCGGCCAGGTCCAGGGGATGCATGCTGGCCCCGCCGGGGCGGGCGGCCTCGACGGCGTCGAAGGTCCGCTCCAGCTTCGCCTGGTCGCGTCCGAGCAGGATCACGCCGGCGCCGTGGCGGGCGAAGCCGAGGGCGCAGGCGCGGCCGATGCCGTCTCCGGCGCCGGTGACCAGGATGGTCCGGCCCGCAAGCAGGTCATCGGGCGGCCGGTAGTCGAACACGGCGGCTACGCGAACTGCAGCGAGCCCAGCAACGAGCGGGCCTGGGCGGCCGAATGAACGATGAAGTCCGCCCGCCAGTCCTCGACCCTCGCGTCGGGGGCGAGGTAGCCGTAGGCGGCCGCCACGGCGACCGCCTCGGCGCTTTTCGCGGCCCGCACGTCCCGGACGTGGTCGCCGAAGAACACGGTCCTCTCCGGCCGGCGCCCCAGCCGCCGGCAGGCGGCGAGCACCGGTTCGGGGCTGGGCTTGCGCTCGGCCACGTGCTCCGGGCAGACCAGCGCGCCGCACCGCCGGTCGAGTCCGAGCCGCTCCAGCAGGCGCCGGGCGTAGCGGGCCGGCTTGTTGGTCACGATGCCCCAGGGGACCGCGGCCCGGTCCAGGTCGTCCAGCAACGCCCCGAAGCCGGGATAGAGGACGGAGGCCGTCCGCTCCAGTTGCTCGGCGTAGATCTCCAGCAGCCGCCGGCGGAGCGGGTCGAAGGCCTCGTGCTCCTCCCCGACGCCGAAGGCCAGGCCGACCAGCGCCCGGGCGCCGTCCGAGACGGTCTGGCGGACCCGCTCGGGCCGCGCGGCGGGGCGCCCGCGCTCGCCGGTCAGCCGGTCCAGCACCCGGATGAAGTCCGGCGCCGTGTCGATCAGGGTGCCGTCCAGGTCGAACAGCACGCATTCGGCCTCCGTCTCGAGGGGCATCAGTCTTGCGCGCGGACGTAGTGCGCGATGTAGTTGACATCGACGCCGCGCTGGAGGAAGTAGCGGCGGGTGACGGGGTTGTAGCCCAGTCCGGTCTGGCCCCGGAGGGAAAGCCCGTTCCCCCGTGCCCAGCGGGCCAGCTCCGACGGCTTGACGAACTTCCCGTAGTCGTGGGTGCCGCGCGGCAACAGGTTCAGGATGTACTCCGCGCCCAGGACGGCGAACAGGTAGGACTTCAGGTTGCGGTTCAAGGTGGCGAAGAAGGCCTGGCCATCGGGCTTCAGCAGGCGGGCGCAGGCCCCCACGACGGAATCCGGGCGGGGCACATGCTCGAGCAGCTCCATGCAGGCGACGACGTCGAAGCTCCCGCCGAACTCGTCCGCCAGATCCTCGGCCGCGGCCCGGCGGTAGTCGATTTCGAGCCCGCTCTCCTCGAGATGCAGCCGCGCGACGGCCAGGGACGCCTCGCCGAGGTCGATGCCGGTCACCTCCGCGCCGCGGTGGGCCATGGCCTCGGCCAAAACGCCGCCGCCGCAACCGACGTCCAGCACGCGCTTGCCGGCCAGGTTCACCCGCTGGTCGATCCAGCGGGTCCGCAGGGGGTTGATCCGGTGCAGCGGCTTGAATTCGCCCTCCGGATCCCACCATCGCGCCGCGAGCGCCTCGAACCGCCCGACCTCCGCCTCATCGACGTTCCGCATGGGCGCTCAGGTCCTGTCGAAGTCCCGCATCCAGTCGGCGATGGACTGCCGGATCCGCCGCGCGTTCAGCGTCGCGAGCGCGCGATCGGCCATCAGCGTCTCGCCGCCGCACCACACATGCGTGACCTGGCCGCCGGAGGCGGCGTACACCAGGTGGGACAGGGGGCTGTTGACCGGCAGGGTGTTGAATTCGTCGAAGTCGACCGCGATGAAGTCGGCGAGTTTGCCGCGCTCCAGGCTGCCGATCCGTTCGTCCAGCCCGAGCGCTCGGGCCCCGTTGATGGTGGCCATCTCGAGCACCGTTTGGGCGGGCGCGGCGGTGGGGTCTTCCGCCACGGCCTTGGCGAGCAGGGCCGCGGTGCGCATCTCGCCGAACATGTCGAGGTCGTTGTTGCTGGCGCCGCCGTCGGTGCCCAGCGCCACGTTGACGCCGGCTTTCAGCAGCTTAGCCACCTCGCACAGCCCGCTGGCCAGCTTCAGGTTCGATTCCGGGCAGTGCACGACGCTGACTTTGTTCTCCGCCATGGCCTCGATCTCCTCGTCCGTCAGCTGGGTGGCGTGTACGCACACCAGCCGCCGGTCGACGACGCCGAGGTCCATCAGGCGCCGCCAGGGGCGCCGGCCGTCGGCCTCGAGCGCGTCCTTGATCTCGCCGGCGGTCTCATGCAGGTGGATGTGGACGGGAATGTCGATCTCCCGCGCCAGCTTCGCCACCTCCTTGAGAGGCCCGTCGGACACCGTGTAGGGCGCATGGGGCCCGAAGGCCGAGAACACCAATTCGCTGCCGCGGTGCCGGTCGTGCAGGTCGGTCGCCTTGTGGATGTATTCATTCGGCGACTTCGCCCAGGAGGTGGGGAAGTCCATCAGCGGACAGGCGAGCTGGACGCGGATGCGCGCCTTGGAGGCGACCCTCGCCACCTCGTCCGGGAAGAAGTAGTTGTCGGCGAAGCAGGTGGTGCCGGATGCGATCATCTCGGCGACGGCCAGTTCGGCGCCCCGGCGGACGAATTCCCGGTTGACCCACTTCTTCTCCAGCGGCCAGATGTGGTCGTTCAGCCACTGCTTGAGCGGCAGGTCGTCGGCGACGCCCCGGAACAGCGCCATCGGGCAATGGCCGTGGGCGTTGACGAGCCCGGGCATCAGCGCGTGCCCGGGCAGCTCGACGGTCCGCTCGGCGTCGATCCGGTCCCGGGCCTCGCCGGACGGGGCCAGCTCGAGGATGCGCCCGTCCTTCACGGCGACGGCGTGGTTCTTCAGCACGGAGCCGTCCGGATCGACCGGAACGACCCAGCCGCCGTGGACCAGCAGGTCCGCCTCCTTTTTCCTCGACATGTCCCTTCTCCGTCCGGAGCGCGTCCCGGCGCCGCTCGCCTCGGTCCGCCGCGGGCCGGTCATTATACCCGTTGCGGGCGGACCATGCCTCTCCGGGCCTCCGGGCCTCCGTTGTGGTCTCCGTTGCGGGCCTCCGTCCCGCCAACGCCGCAAGCCCCGTGAACCGACATCTTCGGGTCGGATAGGGCGTTGACACGCCACGCAGTAAACGCCGGCGCCGCCGCCCACCACATAAGGGGGGGGGGGGTTACATAGAAAAGTCACAATTCCCCGCCGCAAAGCCCCGCGAACCGCCGCTTCCGGCCGATTCGCGGCGTTATCACCCCCCCCCCTCACCACCCGATCCTCAGCGGGCGGGACGACACTATATCCAGATGAAATCCCCCCCTCCTAGGTAGACACCAGGGTCCCATATTCTCATCAAGAGTCAATGACGACTGACGATGCCCGCATCTCATCTGGAGAACGGCCCATGCCCCGGATCAGCGCCCCCGACCGAGCCCACAGGCAAGGCATAAGCCTGCTCCAGGCCGCCAACAAGTTCCGGCACGAGGAGCGGCCCCGGCGCTGGATCGAGGCCCGGCGACGGCCCGACGGCCCGTTCCGCCCTCGCTGCGGCTCGTTCAACGCTCAAGTCGACATCAAACACAAGTCCATGACCCGCAGACGGCCCCGGACCTTTCGCCGACCGGGCGGCCGGGCGGACGTCGGCGCGCGGGCCGCGGGAACGCCCGGCGGAGACGGGAGCGGTCATGGCCGGGGAGGACGGA
>CAYSVD010000246.1:0-2132 GCA_964434395.1 uncultured Pseudohongiella sp. | reverse complement strand
GCTTCTTGATGCGGAGCGCTTTTTTCAGCCGCCGCCGGAGGTTCCGCTGGCGGAACTCCTCGCCGAGAAAAGCCGTGCCGGCGCAACCGGTCACTGGGAGATCGGTGAAATCGAGTTCGACCCGCGTTGCGGGGGGGAATTTCCTTCTTTTCATGGTGCACCTCACAGGTGAAAATGGCTGAGATGCATGGTTTTTCGGTAAGATTCTGAAAAACTTTAGCTTTTGATCGGTTTTTCCTCAAAAAACCGCCTCTTAACCGGGAGTCAGGGTCCGCATGTCCGTGTTCCGCGCCGCAGGCGATGTGTGCTATGATCAGCATATCCCTTGGCGACCGACAACGAGGTTGATCCTTATGAACATGGACGACTGCCCATTCGGGGTCACAACGGCGGGGATGCCGGATGTAATGCCGGGGCGGGAGGGTTATCAGAACGACCTGGCCGCCGCCATCAAAGGCGTTCTCACCCCATCCAGGAGACAAAAGGCCGCCACCATCATCTTCGGCTCGCGCGGCGTGGGGAAAACGAGCTTGATGCACTGGGCGCAGGAAGAAGCCGAGAAGAGGAATAAAGCCCTCGGCGGAAGCAGCGTGGACATTTATCACTTCCCGAACCCGAGAAGTTTGGCTGCGGCATTGGCCGATCCAACCACTTTCTACTCTCTTCCCCCGTCCGCGTTCGACCGGGCACGCGAGCGGGGTCGGAAGTGGGCGCGCTCGCTGAAGCCGGCGCTGAAGCCGGTATCCGGCAAAAAAAGCGTGGGCGCGCAGATCGCATTGGCTCAATTCGTCAAAGTGTTCGTGCATTCAGAAAGAACAACCGCCCTCCGCGAAGAACGCGCCGCGGGAGCGCCGGTTCAACAGGACCACGTGCGGAATATGATCGAGAGATGCCGGAAAAAACCTTTGCTGATTCTGATCGACGAGGCGCACAATCTGCCTCGGGATTTTAAAACGGATCTCGCGGAGTTGGCGTATGAGGTCGTTTCCGACGGCGCCGCCGGTTTTCACTTGGTTTTGGCTGGGACGCCGGGAGTGAACAGATGGGATGGCTTCGATGGGATCACTTATACCGAGCGCTACAAGCGAATGCCGCTGGATACGCTGGAGCCCGAATCGACGATGGAGGCGATAACCGTACCCTTCAAGGAGCACGCCGACATAACCGTTCCCGATGACGTGCTGGCCCGGATCGTGAATGATTCGCAAGGCTACCCTACTTTTATCCAGATGTGGGGCCAAGAGTTGTGGAGGGTGGCGGAGGACCGAGGGGTGACGCTGACGATGAAGCACATGCGACAGGCAAAGGCGGAAGTGGATAAGGAGCGTTCGGGTTTTTACGGGCGCCGGATCGATAGGATCAACCGACATGAGGACAAGAGGACGTACATGGCCGCGCACTACGCCGCGGCGTCCGCCATGGAAAAGAATTCCTGGTCGCTCGGCGACGAGCAGCTCGAGCGGGCCGTCGCCGCCGTGCTCCCGTCGAGATGGCGTTTTTTCCGCAAAAAAGTCGATGCGGAAGGAATTGTGAAGCAACTGGATGATGATGGTTTTGTCTGGAAACCATACACAAAGTTCAAGCCCGGGATCCCAAGCTTCATGTCTCACGTCATGGATCATGTCAGAAGGGATAATCCGCAGATGGCGGCGGATGTCGATAAAAGGCTGTCCCGGACATTGGCGCTCGAAGGCGGCGGGCCAGCCGTTGCGGCTCAGGATGTTCCGGAACCGGTTATCGCTCCGCCTCCCGCCCCGGCCCCGGGAGCGAATACCGCGCATAGGCCGGCTCGCGGCCATGCGCGCCATGCAAATCCGCAGCGGCGCTGGCCGACAGAGACGCGACGCGGTAAAGACGACCGTGAGGGCGGCAGGTAGCGGCTCTGGTCCCCCGATCTCTGGTCTCGTCGCCGGCTGAGTTCTTCGCTGGCGGCTGGTCGCCGCCGGGAGGGGGACGGCTTCTCCGGCCGTGCCGGCCAGTGTTGCCGCACCGGCGCATCCCGCCGGCAGAGGCGCCGCCGGCGTGAGGCTTTGCCGGTGTGCCGTCGCCGGACCGGCGTCGCCGGCCCCGCTCCGGTGTCTCCCGCCATGCCGTTGCCGCCACAGGCTCGCGCGGGGCGGGCATCTCCGGGT
>CAYSVD010000245.1:0-9636 GCA_964434395.1 uncultured Pseudohongiella sp. | reverse complement strand
CGGAGCATCGAGATCGTGGGCTGCCACGCCGAGGGCGAGGTGGGCGACGTGATCACGGGCGGCGTCGAGCCGCCGCCGGGCCGGACCGTCGCCGAGCAGGCGCGGTGGATCGCCCGCGACGGGGCCCTGCGCCGCTTCGTGCTGAACGAGCCCCGGGGCGGGGTGTTCCGCCACGTCAACCTGCTGGTGCCGCCGGTCAGCCCCGGCGCCGCGACGGGCTGGATCATCATGGAGCCGGAGGACACTCCGCCCATGTCCGGCTCCAACGCCATCTGCGTCGCCACCGTGTTGCTGGAGACCGGGCGCGTGGCGATGCGCGAGCCGCTGACCCGCTTCACCCTGGAGGCCCCGGGCGGCCTGGTCGAGGTGGCGGCCGAGTGCCGCGGCGGCAAGGCGCGGCGGGTCGCCGTCCGGAACCTGCCCTCCTTCGCCGACCGGCTGGGCGCGCCGCTGGAGGTGGAGGGCCTCGGCACCCTGGAGGTGGACACGGCCTTCGGCGGCGACACCTTCGTGCTGACGGACGCGGCCGCCCTGGGCTTCGCGCTCGCGCCGGACGAGGCGGCGGACCTGTGCCGGACCGGCATCGCCGTCGTCCGGGCGGCCGGCGAGCAGTTGGGCCTGGTCCATCCGACGGACCCCGCCATCGCCGGCGTGTCCTTCTGCCAGTTCACCGCCCCGGTGGCCGCGGAGGGCGGCCGGCGCGTCGGACGCAACGCGGTGGTGATCCGGCCGGGCAAGGTGGACCGCTCGCCCACCGGCACCGGGCTGTCGGCGCGCATGGCGGTGTTGCGCGCCCGGGGCGAGATGAGCGCGGGCGACGAGCTGACCGCCCGCTCGCTCATCGGCTCGGAGTTCCGCGGGCGGATCGAGGAGGATGTCCGGCTCGGCGGCCGCCCGGCGATCGTCCCCTCCTTCTCGGGCCGGGCCTGGATCACCGGCCGGCACGCGCTGTCGCTGGACCCGGAGGATCCGTGGCCCGAGGGCTACCGCCTGAGCGACACCTGGCCGGTCATGCCCGGCTGAGCCTCAGCGCCGGCCCTCGAAGCGCATGATCTCGCCGGTGAGGCGCCGGGCCAGCTCGTTCGGGATCGGGAAGGTCAGGTGGTACTGGGAGATGCGCCAGCCGTCGGCGGTGCGGATCAGCACCCCGGTGCCGCGGCTGGTGCCGTAGGCGGCGTTGTCGAGGAGCTCGTCGAACCAGGCGCTCGCGCCGTCGGGCGTCAGGTTGATGTGGCGCTCGCGCGGGACGTACCGCCAGCCGCCCTCGCGGCCGGCGGCGTACGCCCGGAACGCCTCCCGGGGCCAGCGCTCCGACGCGTCGGTGCCCAGGAACACCGCGTCCTCGCTCATCAGGCCGAAGTAGGCGTCCCAGTCCGCCGCGGCGGCGGCCTCGTGGAAGCGGTCCAGCACCCGGGCGACGGCCAGCCGGTCGTCGTCCTGGGCGGCGGCGGCGCCGGCGGCGAGGGCCAGCAGCAACAGGGTCGTTCGCATCGTTCAGTCCTCCGTCGCGGGCGGGCCGGCCGGCGCGGCCCGCTCCTTTTCGAATTCCCCGGCCCGCAGCCGCCGGAAGTAGTCCCGGGCGGCCGCCCGCGCCTTCGGGGCCAGCCACAGGGTGGAGAGCATGGTCGGAATCGCCATGGCGGCGTAGGCGCCGTCGAACAGGTCGATGACCGCGTCCAGGGAGGCCACGGCCCCGGCGACGATCAGCGCCATGTAGGCCCAGAGATAGTACTTCTCCGAAGCGGCGCCGAACAGGAAGCCCATGCACTTGCCGCCGTAGTAGGAGTAGGTCAGCACGGTGGTGGTGCTCAGCACCAGCACCATGACCAGCACCAGCCAGGCGCCGAAGCCGGGGAACGCGTCCTCGTAGGCCAGCGAGGTCATGGTGACGCCGATCGCGTCGCTCTCCCAGGCCCCGGTGACCAGCAGGGCCAGCGCCGTGCAGGTGCACACGATCAGGGTGTCGATGATCGGGCCCACCATGGCCACCAGCCCCTCCCGGGCCGGCTCCTCGGTCTTGGCCGCCCCGTGGGCCATGGACTCGGTGCCCAGTCCCGCCTCGTTGGAGAACACCCCGCGCTGCACGCCGATCAGGATCACCGCGCCCAGCGCGCCGCCGGCCGCCGCCTCGCCGCTGAAGGCGTCGGCGAAGATCAGGGCGAACATGGCGGGGATGCGGTCGGCGTTGGCCAGCAACAGGTACAGGGTGATGGCGAAGTAGAACACCACCATGGCCGGCACCATCCTGCCCGCCACCGCCGAGACCCTTTTCACCTTGCCGACGGCGATGGAGAACAGCGTCACCGCCAGCGCGGCGCCCAGGACCAGGTCGAAGGCGAAGTGGTCGTCGGCGCGGGTCAGGCCCGCGGGGATGGCGATCAGGTCCCGCACGATCTGCACCAGCTGGTTGATCTGGAACACCGGCAGCGTGCCGAACATGCCGGCGACGGCGAACAGCCAGGCCAGCGGCAGCCAGCGCCGGCCGAGGCCCTCGCGGATCACGTACATGGGTCCGCCCTGCAGCCGGCCGGCGTCGTCGCGGCCCCGGTACATGATGGCCAGCGAGGCGGTGTAGAACTTGGTGGAGACGCCGACGAGCGCCGTGACCCACATCCAGAACACCGCGCCGGGGCCGCCCGTGGTGATGGCCACCGCCACCCCGGTGATGTTGCCCAGGCCGATGGTGCCCGCCAGCGCCGTGGCCAGGGCCCGGTAGTGGGAGATGTCGCCGGCGGTCCGCTCGGCGCCGGGGTAGCGGCCCAGCAACAGGTCGACGCTGTGGCGCAGGTAGCGCAGGTGCGCGAGGCGCGAGTGCAGGGAGAAGAACAGCCCGCCGCCCACCAGCAACGCCACCAGATGCGGGCCCCACATGAAGTCCGAGAAGGCCGCCAGCGCGGCTTCGATCCGCTCCATCCGACCCCCGCTCAGTCGATGTTGTCGGCGAAGCGGAAGTCCGCCGGCGGCTCGGCGCCCTGGAGGTGCCGCACGAAGTAGTCCCAGCGGCGCTTCATGAAATAGCGGGAGTCGCCGAAGCCGTGGCCCGCGTCCGGCAGCAGCAGCAGGTCGAAGTCCTTCTCCGCCTCGATCAGGGCCTGGACCAGCAGCAGGGTGCCGCTCGGGTGCACGTTGTCGTCCATCAGGCCGTGGGCCAGCAGCAGCTTGCCCCGCAGGGCGCCGGCCAGCAGCTGGTTGGCCTGGCTGTCGTAGCTGGTGCGCGGGCCGGCGCCGGCCGGCCCGGTCTCCGGATAGATCGCCAGCGGCCCGTGCCATTTCTCGCCCCAGGCGTCCTCGTAGTTGCGGTTGTCGTGGTTGCCCGCGCTGGCGACCGCCACCTTGTAGAAGTCCGGATAGCGCAGGACGGCGCCGGCGGCGGCGAAGCCGCCGCCGGAGTGGCCCCAGACGCCGACCCGGTCGAGGTCCATCCAGGGGCGCGTCGCCCCCAGCTGGCGGATCGCCGCGATCTGGTCCGGCAGGCCGTTGTCCCCCATGTCGCCGTACCAGGCGTCGTGGAAGGCCTTCGAGCGGCCCGGCGTGCCCATGGCGTCCAGCTCCACCACCGCGAACCCGAGCTCCGCCAGCGCCTGCTTGTCCCGCCGGGCGGCGCGGAAGGAGCGGGAGCCGACGCTGCCCGCCTGGGGGCCGGGGTAGATGTAGTTGAGCACCGGCAGGGAGCGGCGGCCGTCGAAGCCCGAAGGGAGGTACAGCAGGCCGTGCAGGTCGGTCCGCATGTCCCGCGCCTTGACGGTGAAGGGCTCGGGCGGCCTCCAGCCGGCCGCGCGCAGGGCGCCCAGGTCCGCCCGCTCCAGCGTCTGGACGAGCGCGCCGTCCCGGTCGCGGATCACCGCCGCCGGCGGCTCGGTCGGCGTGGAGTACTCGTCGAAGAAATGCTCCCCCGAGACGGACCACTCGATCGCGTGGTTGGCGGGCTCGGGGGTGAGCAGCTCCAGGCCGCCGCCGTCCAGGTCCACCCGGTACAGGTACCGGTGGTAGGGATCGCCCGGCTCGCGGTTCGAACCCAGAAACCACAGCCGCCCGGCGTCCGGGTCCGTCTTCAGGATCTCCAGCACGGCGAAGTCCCCCGCCGTGATCCGGTTCTTGAGCGCGCCGCTTTCCAGGTCGTGGAGGTACAGGTGGCCCCAGTTGTCCTTCTCGGAGAACCACACGAATTCGCCGCGCTCGTGGAACACGCGCCAGTTCGGCGTCTCGGCGCCGGACTCGTAGTAGGTGTCCGCCGTCTCGCTGAACACGTCGCGCACCGCGCCGGTCCGGGCATCGGCCACCCGCAGGGTCGCGGTCTTGTGGTCCCGCGAGGTGGACACGAAGGCCAAGCGGGCGCCGTCGGCGCTCCACTCGACGTCCAGGAAGGTTCCATCGCGCCCGGCGACGTGATCGCTGACGCTGGAGCGGTGGGGGTCGGGCGGCATGTCCAGCCGCACGATGCGCGGCTCGGGCTCCAGATGGATCACCAGCCGCTCGATCATGAAGATGCGCTCGTCCCCCGGCAGCGGGTACTTCCAGGCGTCCAGCTCCGGATGGCCCACCCGGGTGCTGTACAGGTACATCTCGCCGACCCCGCGCCCGTCGTGCCGGAAGGTGGCGATGCCGGCGGAGTCGGGCGACCACAGCAGCACCGGCCCGTCGTCCCGCAGCCAGCCGGCGTTGTTGGTGGCGTAGCCGTAATCCTCCCGGCCGTCGAAGGTGAGCTGGGTCAGCTCGCCGCTCAGGGTGTCGCGCACCCACAGGTTATGGTCCCGGATGAAGGCGGCGCGGCGGCCGTCGGGGGAAAGGAACTCGTCCTCGGGCGCGGGCGCCTGGCGCTGCGCGGCGTAGTCGGCGAGGCTCAGCGCGTAGCGCCCGTCCCCGTAGTCGAAGCGCGCCGTCCCGGCCTCGAGTTCGATGTCCGACAGCGTCAGTTCGTTCGGGTCCGGCGCCTCGTCGGCGAAGGGCGCCAGCGCGGCCGCCAGCCGCTCCCGGTCGAACAGCGGCGCGCGGGAGCCGGCGGCGGGGTCGGCCAGCACGTAGTCCAGCCCCTCCGGGGTCCGCGCGCGGTAGACCAGCCGCCCGTCCTCCTGCCAGTAGCGGGCCAGCACGCGGCCCGTCACCAGCCGTTCGGCGTTGGGCCGCAGCATGCCCTCGGCGCGGCGGTAGTCCTCCGCGGTCGCCCCCGGCGGGGCGCCGTCGGGCGCACAGGCGGCCAGGGCCGCGGCCAGGGCCGCGGCGGCCGGGATGCGGGCGGCGGGGCTAGAGCAGGGCATCGAGGATCCTCTCGGTCGAGTCGACGACGCGCTCGTCGCGCGGGCGCAGGTCCGGCTCGAAGGCCTCGCCGGTCAGGTGCTGCAGTCCCTGGATGTACCTGACGGCGATCTCGCCGGCCTGCGCGGCGCTGAAGCGCCGGCCGTCCTCCCTGGCCAGGCCGCGCGCGAACTCCTTGGAGAAGGACACCGGACGGCCGTCCCGGGTCAGCAGGCCGCCGCCATCGTCCAGCCTCCAAAAGCGCGAGGAGTCCATGGTGTACAGCTCGTCCGCCGCCACGATCCGGCCGTCGGCGTCGACGCCGTGCTCGGTCTTGGTGTCCACCAGCACCATGCCCCGCTCCCGCAGGCGCCCGGACACCATGCCGAAGGCCATCATCGATGCGTTGCGGATCTGGCTGTACTGCGCCTCGGCGCACACGCCCGCGTCGATCAGCTCCCGGGCGGCGGCGGTGCGGTCCACCCTGTCCTTGGTGCTGGGCGTGTCCAGCAGGTACGGCAGCTTGCCGTTGGGCTCCAGCTCGTCCACCCGGAGCTCGTGGCCGGCGTAGCGCATGACCGCCCGGCCGGCCTCCTTCGCCGCCAGCCAGTGCCGGTACAGGGAGGTGGAGGTGGAGCTTTCCGCCATGTACAGCCGCAGGACGTTCTCCAGCATGATCAGCTCGAGGTTCTCGGCCGGGATGACCGTGGAGCTGGGCATGAGCCCCTCGACCTCGAACTGCGAGGAGCCCAGCACGTCCCGCACCAGGCGCAGCATGTGGTCGTGATTGAAGGCCAGCACCTGGTCCTTGAAGGGGACGGCGCCGCGGGCGACGTCGTGGGTGGAGATCCGGTTGTTGCGGTACATCAGGCGCAGGGGGCGGCCGCAGCGGGTGCGTAGCGTCTCGGAGAAGACCGAGTCGGAGACCTTGCCTTCCAGCACCGTCGCGCCCGCAAGGCGCGGGATCTCCCCGTCCTCGATCAGCCGGCGGATCCCCCTGCCCTCGTTCACCCGCGCGCCGTAGGACGCCACCAGCTCCCGGATTGCGGACTCGTCGAGCATGGGTCGTGGGGGTCTGGCGCGCGCAGCCGCGAGGTGGGAATGTGGTGCCGCCACCAAGAGTCGAACTCGGGACCTGCTGATTACAAGTCAGCTGCTCTACCACGGCTGAGCTATAGCGGCACGGGCCAGCCGGGGGCCCCGCCCCCGGACCGGATGGGAATCCTACCGGAACCGGCGGCCCGGTTCAACAGACTCAGGCTGATATTGATAAATGCTGATAAATGCCCAACGTCGGCGTTTTCGACCGGCAAAAACGGCCATGAGCCGGGATTTTCCTTCGCTTGTCGTCCAAGTCCGGCAATCCGCTAGGAACGCGTGGACGACGACGCGCCCCGCGCACTCTCCGCGGCGACCCCGACATCCTCGGAATCACCCTCCCCCGGGGATGCTCCCGACGTCCCGACGGACGATTCCTCGCGGCGACCATGAGCCGGCGCATGGTGGGGGCGGGGGAAGTGCCTTCGCAACTCATCGAAAGCCCCCCGAAGATACGATATGTCTTCAATGGCCTTGTCCAACTTGCGGGCGGTCACTTCATCCCGCTTGTCGATGACATCGAACCGCTTGTCGATGACATCGAACCGCTTGTCGATGACATCGAACCGCTTGTTGAAAGTTTTTCGCAACCTAGGTTCAATGGCATCGACCTGCTTGAAATGCCTCCTTAGCAGAAGGTTCAACGCTCCGACCAGCATCACAAACAAGGCCAGACCTATGCCCCCTTCGATCATCAATGTCGTCAGGTTCGCGCTCACGGCTTCACCTCAAAATCAACCAATCGAGGCGGGGATTCTGCCGCTTCCGCAACAGGGTGTCAATGGCCCCCTCATCCCCTCTCATCCCCCCCCCTTCAGGCGCTATCGACCCCAACAATTTGTCGGACTTGAATCCACTCCCTCCCGCCCGTCGCGGCACCGCCGCAACAGTGTCTGTGCCGCAACGATGTCTCCGACGCGTCGCGGGGCCGACGGCCGGTCGCCCATGTCGGTCGGCATCGGCCGGATTCCGCAGGGCGCTCCCGGAGATGGCGGCCGACGCCGAAAGCCGCCCGATCTTTCCGCCGCATCCGTCCCGGCGATCCGTCCGGACCGCCCCGCCGTCCGGAGAGAGAGTGGCGCGCCGGGCCGTTTTTCGGCTAGTTTCGGCCTCTCACGTCCATTCGGGGAATCCTCCATGAAGGCGCGCATCAAGTGGGTGGAAGACGTCATGTTCGTCGGCGAGTCCGGCTCCGGCCACGGGCTGGTCATCGACGGCGCGCCGGACAGCGGCGGGCGCAACGCGGGCATGCGACCGATGGAGTTGATCGCGCTGGGGGCGGGCGGCTGCTCGGCCTTCGACGTGGTGACCATCCTGCGCAAGGCGCGCCAGAAGGTCACCGGCTGCGAGGCGCAGGTCAGCGCGCGGCGGGCGGAAGGCGTCCCGGCCGTGTTCACGGCCCTGCACATCCGCTTCACCATCGCCGGCGACCGGCTCAGCGAAGAGCAGGTGCGCCGGGCCGTCGAGCTGTCCGCCGAAAAATACTGCTCCGCCTCGATCATGTTGAAGCGGGCGGGCGTCGCGGTCACCCACGATTTCGAGATCGTCCCGGCCTAAGGCGCCGGGGCGGGCGCTCAGAATCTGAAGGTCACGCCCAGCGTCAGGCCGAATCGGTCGTTGTCGACATCCACCGGCACCCGGACCTTGTCGGGCTCGGCGGGGTCGACGTAGCTCTCCCAGTGGTCGGTCCCGTACTCGGTGTGCCGCAGCTCGCCGCGCACCGCGATGCTCTCGCCGAAGCGCCGTTCGACGCCGACGCCGACCGTCCAGCCCGACAGCGTCGCCTCGCGGGTGAACACGCCCGGCTCCAGGTCGGCGCTGTTGCAGGGCTCGTCGTTGAAGCATCCGACGAAGTTCACGTCCAGCAGCGTGTCGGCGCGCACCGCGCCGGCCAACCCGTAGAGGCTGGTGTCCGGCGCCGCGCCCAAGTGCGCGCCGAGACGGAACAGCAGGCCGTAGCCGCTTTCCAGCTTGTAGGTCCAGTTCTCCGCCCAGTGCTCGCCGTACTCGTTGCGGCCCGGCGCGTTGCCGGTCTCCTCCGTGGTCCCGGTCACGGCGCCGCCGAAACGCCCGAAATGCAGTGCGCCGCCGAGCCACATGCCCCGCTCGCCGAGCGGGGTCCGGTACTCCAGGGAGAGGGCCAGCCCGTGCGCCGCGGCGTCGGATTCGGCGGGGCCGCGGAAGACGTTGCCCTCGCCCCGGGGCGAGCCCGGGCCGTTGACCACGCTCTTGTCGTAGCGGGTGTCGAGCCCCTCCATGGAGGCGCCGACGCCGAGGCGCCAGCCGCCTTCCTGGGCCAGCCCCGCGCCGGACAGCGGCAGCAACGCGACGGCGAGCGGCAAGGCGCGCCGGAATTTCATCAGCATGATCGTCTCTCCTTGATGCGGCCGGTCCGGCCGTCGCGCTCCCCGGGCCGGTCGCCGGCCCGGGGAGCGTTACACATGGTAGGCGCTTCGCTTCATGACCTGGGCCATCGCGGCCATGGCGCCCCGCGCCGCCGCCGGCAGGGGCGCCCCGCCCGCCGACTCCGCCGTCTCGGCGTGGCGCCGCTCGTCGCTGATCATCCGCTCCAGGACGGCCCGGCTCTTGCGGTCCTCCCCGGGCAGGCGCTCCAGATGGTCCTCGAGGTGCCGGCACACCTGCCGCTCCGTCTCGGCGACGAAGCCGAGGCTCCAGCGGTCGCCCGCCAGACCGGCGGCGGCGCCGAGGCCCCAGGACATGGCGTACCACAGCGGGTTGAGCAGGCTGGGCCGGCTGTCCAGCTCCTCCAGCCGGGATTCGCACCAGGCCAGATGGTCGGTCTCCTCCTCGGCCGCCTGCTCCATGGACCGGCGCGTCGCGGCGAGCCGCGCGGTGGCCGCCTGGCCCGCGTACAGCGCCTGGGCGCACACCTCGCCGGTGTGGTTGACCCGCATCAGCCCGGCCGCGCGCCGGCGGAGCGGCGCGTCGAGGGGGCCGTCCTCCGCCACCCCCGCCGCCGGCGAATCCCGGCGGGCGCGGACGGCGCCGGGCGCGCAGGTGCGAAGGGCCCGGTCGAACTGGTCCAGCAGGCGGTCGAGCAACGGGCGCGCGGACGCGCGCCCATCGTCCATCCCGACGGCATCGCGGTCAATTTCCGACATCAGGCGTTTCCGGCATCGGGCCGCGGGCGGGCCGGCGCGTCAACCGCTGAAATCGGGGATGTCCCCCGCATGCGCCAGGAAGTGGGCGCGGTAGGTCTCGGCGTCCGCGGTCCCCCCGACGATGATGAGCCGGTCGTCCGCCCCGCCGCCGTAGTCGAGCACCGCCACCTGCTTGGTGCCGCTG
>CAYSVD010000244.1:0-5240 GCA_964434395.1 uncultured Pseudohongiella sp. | reverse complement strand
ATCGGCCGGGGAGTGCTACCATTCTACCCCAACGCCTTGCGGACAAAAAGCCCGGTGTGGGAGCCCCGCGCCTTCGCCACCCGCTCCGGCGGCCCCTCGGCGACGATGCGCCCGCCGCCGTCGCCGCCCTCGGGCCCCAGGTCCACGATCCAGTCCGCCGTCTTGATCACGTCCAGGTTGTGCTCGATGACGACGACGGTGTTGCCGCGGTCCCGCAGGCGGTGCAGCACCGCCAACAGCTGGCGGATGTCGTGGAAGTGCAGTCCGGTGGTGGGCTCGTCCAGGATGTACAGGGTCCGGCCGGTGTCGCGCTTGGACAGCTCCCGGGACAGCTTGACCCGCTGCGCCTCGCCGCCGGACAGGGTGGTGGCCGCCTGGCCCAGGCGGATGTAGGACAGGCCCACGTCGCTCAAGGTCTCGAGCTTGCGGCGGATGGCGGGGACGGGCTCGAAGAAGGCCAGCGCGTCCTCGACGGTCATGTCCAGCACCTCGCTGATGCTCCGGCCCTTGTACTTCACCTCCAGGGTCTCGCGGTTGTAGCGCCCGCCGCGGCACGCGTCGCAGGTCACGTACACGTCCGGCAGGAAGTGCATCTCCACCTTCACCACCCCGTCCCCCTGGCAGGCCTCGCAGCGTCCGCCCCGGACGTTGAAGCTGAAGCGGCCGGGCCGGTAGCCGCGGCTGCGGGCCTCCCGGGTGCCGGCGAACAGGTCCCGCACCGGCGTGAAGATGCCGGTGTAGGTGGCGGGGTTCGAGCGGGGGGTGCGGCCGATCGGGCTCTGGTCGATGTCCACCACCTTGTCCAGGTGCTCCAGGCCCTCGACCGCGTCGAAGGGCGCGGGGTCGGTGGCGGCCCCGTTCAGCCGGGCGGCGGCGATCGGGTACAGGGTGCCGTTGACCAGGGTCGACTTGCCCGAGCCGGACACGCCGGTCACGCACGTGAACAGGCCCAGCGGGACGGACAGGTCGAGGTTCTTGAGGTTGTTGCCGCCGGCGCCCCGCAGGCGCAGCATCCGCTCGCCGTCGGGCGGCGTGCGCGCCGCCGGCACGGCGATGCGCTCGCGGCCGGCCAGGTAGCGTCCGGTGACCGACTGCGGGGCCCGCTTGATGGCGGCCACCGAGCCCTGGGCCACGACGCGCCCGCCGCGCGCGCCGGCGCCGGGGCCGATGTCGATGATGTGGTCGGCCTCGCGGATCGCCTCCTCGTCGTGCTCCACCACGATCACCGTGTTGCCCAGGTCCCGCAGGCGCAGCAGGGTGTCCAGGAGGCGCCGGTTGTCCCGCTGGTGCAGGCCGATGGAGGGCTCGTCCAGGATGTACATCACCCCCACCAGCCCGGCGCCGATCTGGCTGGCCAGGCGGATGCGCTGGGCCTCGCCGCCGGACAGGGTGTCCGCGCCGCGGCTCAGGCTCAGGTAGCCGAGCCCCACGTCCGCCAGGAAGCGCAGCCGGTCCCGCAGCTCCTTGAGCACCTTGGACGCGACGGCGGCCCGCCGGCCGGAAAAGCGCAGCTTCTTGAAGTAGGCGACCGCCTCGCCGACGGTCATGCCGGTGACGTCCGGCAGGCTCATGTCCCCGATCAGCACGTGCCGGGCGTCGCGCCGCAGGCGGGTGCCGTCGCATTCCGGGCAGGGCCGCGAGGACAGGAACTTCGCCAGCTCCTCGCGCACCATGGACGACTCGGTCTCCCGCCAGCGCCGCTCCATGTTGGGCAGGATGCCCTCGAAGGGCCGGACGCGGTTGAAGGCGGTGCCGCGGTCGTTGACGTAGCGGAACTCGACGGCCTCGCCGCCGCTGCCGTGCAGGAGCATGCGGCGGTGCTTCTTGGGCAGGCGCCGGAAGGGCGTGTCGACGGAGAAGCCGAAGTGGTCGGCCAGGGAGCTGAGCATCTGGAAGTAGAACACGTTGCGGCGGTCCCAGCCGCGGATCGCGCCCTCCGACAGGGCCAGGGAGTCGTCGACGACGACGCGCCGCTCGTCGAAGAACTGCCGCAGGCCCAGCCCGTCGCAGGTGCCGCAGGCGCCGGCCGGGTTGTTGAAGGAGAACAGGCGGGGCT
This sequence comes from uncultured Pseudohongiella sp., assembly GCA_964434395.1. GTDB lineage: Bacteria > Pseudomonadota > Gammaproteobacteria > Pseudomonadales > Pseudohongiellaceae > UBA9145. The sequence continues at coordinate 3,184 of CAYSVD010000244.1, read as the reverse complement.
CCAGCTCCGGGATGCTGTGGCCGCAGCGGGGGCAGGCGAACAGGGCGGAGAACACGAGCTCCTCGCCGCCGCCGTCCAGCGGGGCGATCACGGCCAGCCCGCCGGACAGCTCCACGGCGGTCTCCAGGCTCTCCGCCAGCCGTTGCCCCAGGCCGGGGCGGATCTTCAGGCGGTCCACCACCGCGTCGATGGAGTGCTTCTTGTTCTTCTCCAGCGCCGGCGGGTAATCGAGCTCGCACACCAGCCCGTCCACCCGGGCCCTTAGGAAGCCGGCGCCCTTCAGCTCGCCGAAGACATGGACGTGCTCGCCCTTGCGCTCGCGGACCACCGGGGCCAGCACCATGATGCGGGAGCCCGGCGGCAGCGCCGCCGCCTTGTCCACCATCTGGCTGATGGTCTGGGCCGCGAGCGGGACGCCGTGGTCCGGGCAGCGGGGCTCGCCCACCCGCGCGAACAGCAGGCGCAGGTAGTCGTAGATCTCGGTGACGGTGCCGACGGTCGAGCGCGGGTTGTGGGAGGTGGACTTCTGCTCGATGGAGATGGCGGGGGAGAGCCCCTCGATGTGGTCCACGTCCGGCTTGTCCATCATCGACAGGAACTGCCGGGCGTAGGTGGACAGGGACTCCACGTAGCGGCGCTGGCCCTCGGCGTAGAGGGTGTCGAAGGCCAGGGAGGACTTGCCGGAGCCGGACAGGCCGGTGATGACGATCAGCCGGTCCCGGGGGATGGACAGGCTGATGTTCTTCAGGTTGTGGGTGCGCGCGCCGCGCACCGCGATCTGGTCCATGGGCCCGCCGCCGCCGGTCAAACCCGCCATTATGCGCCATTTCCGGGGCGGAGCGCACTTCCCGCGGCGCGCCTGCGGCGCGCCGTCCCGCCTTCCCGCCGCGGAAGCGCGGCGAAGCGCGACGGTCGCAACGCGCACGGTCGCAACGCGCCCCTGTCGCAACGCGCCCCTTCCATTCGGGCGCGGGACTGTTGTACCATCGTCCCCGGTCCGGCGCAGGCGGACGAAATCAAAGGAATCAAAGGAGAAGCGCGTGGCGAGAGGTGTCAACAAGGTCATTTTGATCGGCAATTCCGGGGCCGACCCGGAGGTGAAGACCATGCCGTCCGGCGGTGCGGTGGTGAACCTGTCGGTGGCCACCAGCGAGAGCTGGAAGGACAAGTCCGGCGAGCGGCAGGAGCGCACGGAGTGGCACCGGGTGGTGTTCTTCGGGCGGCTGGCCGAGATCGTCGGCCAGTACATCCGCAAGGGCTCCAAGATGTACGTGGAGGGCCGGCTGGAGACCCGCTCCTGGGAGAACGACGGGATCAAGCGCTACAGCACCGAGATCATCGCGCGGGAGATGCAGATGCTGGACTCCCGCTCGGACCGGAGCGGGGGGATGGACCGGCCCTACGCGCCGCCGGACGCCACGCCCGTCGGCTCCCGGCAGTCGGCCGCGGGGGAGGACGGACAGGCCGGGCAGGCCGCATCGGACGGCGGCGACGGCTTCGAGGACGACATCCCCTTCTAGCGGCCGCCGGGCGCGATGCCGCCGGGCGCGGGCTTGACTTGCCCGGCCCGTTGGCGGATTTTGCCCCCGGGGCCGGCGGCGGGGCATCGCGGTGAGACTGTTTCTGGCGGGGGGCAACAGCCCCACGGGCAAGGAGCTGCAGGAGATCCTCAGGCGGTGCCGGATCCGCTTCCAGGCGCCGGCCGACAAGCATTTCGATCCCGACAACGGCGTGGCCATGGCGCGGATGATCACCGACTACGCGCCCACCCAGCTGATCAACCTGACCGACTTCATCTCCGGCCACCACCGGGCGCTGCTGCGCGCCGAGTCCTCCGAGCCGCGCTGCTTCGCGGTCAACGCCCGGCTGCCGGCGGTGCTGGCGGAGATCTGCGACCACCTGAACGTGCCGATGCTGCACCTGTCCAACGCCTACGTGTTCGACGGGGAGAAGCGGCTGGGCTACAACGAGAACGACCCGCCCGCGCCCCGGGGGGTGTACGGGCGCGCCTCGCTGGAGGGGGAGCGGGCGGTGCGGCGCCACCGCGCCCACGTCATCGTGCGCCACGGCTGGCTGTTCGGCAGCTGGAAGAAGGGGCTGATCCGGGCCTGGATCCGCGAGCTGGGGCAGGGGGCGGAGCAGATCGCGGTGGCCAAGCGCCGGCTCAGCCCGACCTGGACCGGCGACCTGGCGGACGCGCTGCTGGCCATCTGCCGGCAGGTGGACTGCCAGGCCAACGTGTGGGGCACCTACCACCTGAGCGGGCTGGAGACCAAGGAGGAGAAGGGCTTCGTGGCCCAGGCCCTCAGGTACGCGGCGCGCCACGACGGGGCGCTGGCGGCGGCGCTGGAGGGCCTGCGGCTGGTGGAGCGGCCGGTGCGGGCCCCGGAGATCTACAACTCGACCCTGTCGGGCAAGAAGCTGTTCGACACCTTCGCCATCCGGCAGAAGTCCTGGCACGGGCGCCTGAAGGAGGTGATCCGGCAGCTGCACGAGGGCCGCGCCCCGGGCCGTCCGTCCCGGGCGGCGCCGGCGGCCTGAGCGCCGTGTCCGCCGTCCCGCCCCCCCTGTTGCCGGTGGAGACGGCGCTGGCGCGGCTGCTGGCGGCCTCCGCGCCGGTGGACGGCACCGAGCGGGTGGCGGCGGCGGAGGCCGCGGGCCGGGTGCTGGCGGCGGACGTGGCGGCCCGGCTGGACGTGCCGCCCTTCGCGGCCAGCGCCATGGACGGCTACGCGGTGCGCCGCGCCGACCTGGACGCCGGCGGCCCGTCCCTCGCGCTCGGCCAGCGGATCGCGGCGGGGGAGGCCGCCGCGCCGCTGGGGCCCGGGCAGGCGGCGCGGGTGTTCACCGGCGCCCCCGCGCCGCCGGGCGCCGATGCGGTGGTGATCCAGGAGCACACCGAGGAGGCCGGCGGCCGGGTGCGGATCCTCAAGGCGCCGGCGCCGGGGGAAAACCTGCGCGCCGCGGGGGAGGACGCGCCGGCCGGCGCGACGCTGCTGCGGGCCGGCCACCGCCTGCGGGCGGCGGACGCGGGACTGCTGGCCGCGGCCGGGGTGGCGGCGGTGCGGGTGGCGCGGCGGCTGCGGGTGGCCCTGCTGGCCACCGGCGACGAGCTGGTCCCGCCCGGCGCGGAGCCGGGACCGGGGCGGCTGGTCAGCGCCAACGCCCCGGCGCTGGCGGCGCT
>CAYSVD010000243.1:0-14154 GCA_964434395.1 uncultured Pseudohongiella sp. | reverse complement strand
CGACGTGTTCGTCTTCCGGCCCGGCTCCGGCACGGACGTCATCCGGGATCTGGAGGCCGGCGACAGGTTCCTGGTGCATACCGGGGCCCACTACTTCAACCCCGCCGACGTGACCGCGACGCGCGCCACGCTCAACGCCGGGGAGGAGGGCATGCATCCGCGCCTCCCGGCCTCGCTCTTCCCCGATCCCGGCATGCCGGCGGTCGAGGTGGCCGTCATCGATTACGGCGGGGAGCCGAGGGACCGGATCATCATCGTCGGCGCGGACCCGGGCGCCTCCTACGGTGCTTTTTTCATGGTGCACGGCGGCGATGTGGGCGACGGCTGATGCGGCGGACGGTTTGTCGGCATGGGGCCTCGCGGCGGTCTCCGCATCGGGCTGGCGTGTCAGCGTACGGAGTGTCCCAACACGATGTCGGTTCGGTGTGGCTGGCCCCGTCGATCCACATCCTGCCGGGCAAGGCACTGGGCGGCGGAATGCCGGCAAGGCCCGGGACTCGTTGTTCCGGCCAAGGCTCCGGACCGGACACGGACCGCGATTCCGGACCGCGATTCCGTTGGCGGCGGCCGGAACGGATGGTGTAGCATGGCCCCCGGCCGACCGGACGCCGGACCGCTCCGGCGGCCGGGCGCGGCGACGGCGCCGTCCGCCGGACACAAGGACCCCGCATGAGCGTCACCGCCGCCATCATCGTCGCGTACCTGCTGTTTTTCGCGGTCTTCGGCCTCTTCCTGCGCCGCCGCGGCGGCAGCGCCTCCGACTGGGCCATCGGCGGCGGCACCCTCGGCGTCTTCATGCTGGCGACCGGCATCGCGGGCACCCGCATCGGCGGCGCCGGCACCTACGGGGTGGCGGGCGACGTGATCGCCGAGGGCCTCGGCCACCTGTGGTATTCGGTCAACTCCTTCGCGGCGCTGTTCCTGGTCGGCCTGTTCTTCGCCATCCCCTACCGCCGCCTGCGGCTGGTGAGCGTCGGGCAGGTGTTCGACCACCGCTTCGGCTCCTACCGTTGCCAGTGGCTGACCAGCCTGTGCGTGCAGGCGGAGTACCTGATCGTGAACATCATCGAGCCCTACGTCATCGGCGCCATCGTCAGCAGCGTGACCGGCATGCCCTTCGGCGCGGGCGTCGCCATCGGCGGCGTCCTGATCGTCACCTTCACCGTGGCGGGCGGCCTGAAGGGCACCGCGCTCGGCAACATCGTCCACTGCGCGGTGATCATCTTCGGCCTGTCGCTGGTGGGTCTGACGGCGATGTCCGCCATGGGCGGCTGGCAGGCGGTCAGCGCCGCGGCCGGCGAGATGCTCGCCGCCGCCGGCCGGAGCGAGGCGCGCTGGTGGAGCTTCACCGGCATCGGCTGGGCGACCATCATCGCCCTGTTCATCTCCGCCACCATCCACACGCCGGCGGCGTCGATCTACGCCAACTACGCCAGCTCCGCCGCCCGGCAGGAGTACCTGATCCCGGGCTTCTTCCTGGCCGGCGTGCTCGCCGCGCTGATGCCGCTGGTCGCCGGCTTCATCGGCATCCTCACCATGGCGGCCTACGGCGCCGAGAGCGGGCTGGCCGGCTACCTCAACATCGCGCAGCTGGCCATCGACAGCGGCCCGGTGCTGGGCGGCGTCGCGCTGGCGGCCGTGCTGGCGGCGGTGATCTCCTCCGGGGCTCCGATCCTGCTGGCCAGCGCCACCATGTTCGTGAACGACTGGGTGCCGGGCTCCCGCCGCTTCGACGAGGCGACGCGCCTTCGGGCCTACAAGATCGTCACGGTGCTCTACGGCTCCGCCGCGGCGGCGATCGCCTGGCTGGCCAACATCACCTCGGTGCTGCAGCTGCTGCTGCTGGGCTTCGCCATGGTGGTGCCGCCGGCCATCGCCGTGTGCTACGTGTTCTACTGGCGCCGGACCACCGAGCGCGCCGCGTTCTGGGGCATGGCGGCCGGCTTCGCCGGCGGGCTGGCCATGTGGCTGCTCAACACGCTGTACGACGGCCCGGAGAACGCCGATGCGGGCGGCTTCGCCCAGTGGTGGCACGAGCTGATCGGCTGGCTGGGCGAGTGGCGCGACCCCTCGTTCCTGACCCTGCTGCTGCCGTTGCTCCTCATCCCGGCGCTGAGCCTGCTGCGCCCGGACCCGGCCGGCGACGACGGGCGCGGCGAGGAGTTCTACCGGAAGCTGGGCCGCATCCGGAGCGACTTCAGCTGGCGCTGAGCGCGCCGCCGGAGCGCGCCCCGGGAAAACTCAAGGATCCCCCTCAAGGAAAACCCAAGGAAACCGCCATGATGCAGCAAGCCGAACTGTCCAACCCCGACGTCCGCTACGAGCCGGAGGACAAGCCCGACTGGCCGCTGTCGGCGGGCCTCGCGCTGCAGTCCACCGTGATCGTGATCGCCGGCATCATCCTGACGCCGGCCGTGGTGGTGCGCGCCGCCGGGCAGGGCGATGCCTACCTGGGCTGGGCGGTGTTCGCGGCGGTGATGGTCTCGGGGCTGTCGACCATCCTGCAGTCGGCGCGCTTCGGCCGGCTGGGCTCGGGCTATCCCCTGGTCATGGGCACCTCGGGCGCCTTCATCGCCGTGTGCATCGCCGCGCTGAACGACGGCGGGCCAGCGCTGCTGGGGGCGCTGGTGCTGGTCTCGTCCCTGTTCCAGTTCCTGATGGCCTACAAGCTGTCCTGGCTGCGGCGCTTCGTCACGCCGCCGGTCACCGGCACGGTGGTGGCGCTGATCGCCATCACCGTCTTCCCCATCGTCTCGGACTTGTTGTCCGCCGCGCCCGAGGACGCGCCCGCCCACGCCGCGCCGCTGGTCAGCGCGCTCACCCTCCTGACGATCCTGGCGGTCAGCCTGCTGGCCCGCGGCGCCGCGCGCCTGTGGGCGCCGCTCATCGGCATCGCCGCCGGCTCCGCCCTGGCCGCCTGGTTCGGCATCTACGACTTCTCCCTGGTGGCCGAGGCCCCCTGGTTCGGGATGCCCGACCCGGGCGCGTGGCCCGGCCTGGTCCCGGAGCTGTCGGCGGGCTTCTGGCTGCTGCTGCCGGCCTTCATTTTCGTCACGCTGGTGGGCGCCATGGAGACCATGGGCGATGCGGTGGCGATCCAGCAGGTGTCGCACAGGAAGCCCGGCGCGATCGACTTCCGGTCCATCCAGGGCTCGGTGGCCGCCGACGGGGTGGGCAACCTGCTGTCGGGGCTGGCGGGCACGGTGCCGAACACCACCTACTCGTCCAGCATCGCCGTGGTGGAGATCACCGGCATCGCCGCGCGCCGGGTCGGCATCTGCGTGGGCGCCATCATCACCCTGACCGCCTTCCTCCCGAAGCTGACCTACCTGCTGGCCTCGATCCCGGGGCCGGTGGCGGGCGGCTACCTGATCGTCATCTTCGCCATCCTGATGATCCAGGGCATGAAGCTGGTGCTGCACCGGAACCGGGACAGCCGCGCCGCCACCATCGCCGGCCTGTCCATCCTGATCGGCATGGGCTTCCAGTTCGAGCTGATCTTCCCCGAGCTGATCGGCGCCGGCGCGGCGACCGTTTTGGGCAACGGCATGACCGCGGGCGGGCTGACGGCGCTGGCGCTGACCATGATGCTGGAGCTGGCGGGCCCCCGCCGGCGGACGCTGCAGCTGCCGCTGCGCCCGGACGCCGAGCCGCCGGTGGTGGATTTCCTGGAGGCCTTCGGGGCCCGCTGCGGCTGGGACGAGGCCTCCGTCGCGCGGCTGCGCTCGACGGGCGGCGAGACCGTGCTGGCGCTGCTGGAGTCGAAGCGGGCCGGCCCGGAGCCGGCCGGCGAGGGAATGCTCCGGCTCTCGGCGAAGCGGGACCACGACGCCATCGAGCTGGAATTCGTCTCCGGCGGCGCGGGGACCAATCTGGAGGATCAGATGGCGATGCTGGACAGCCACCCCGACCGGACGGACGGCGCGGGCCTGCCGCTGAAGATCATCAGCCACTTCTCCAGCATGTTCCGGCACCACCAGTACCACGGGGTGGACATCATGACCCTGCGGGTGGAGCGGGGCGCGCCGCCGGCCGCCTGAGCCGGCCCCTCAGCAGAGCGCCTCGATCACGAAGGGGCCGGGGGTCCGGCAGGCGCTCTCCAGCAGGGCGCGCAGCTCCGCGCCGGTCCGGGCCCGGGCGCCGGGCACGCCGAAGCTCCGGGCCGCGGCGACCCAGTCGATGGGCGGGCGGCCGATGTCGAACAGGCCGTCGGCGGCCGGTCCGGGCTCGCCGAGGCCGAGGCGCCGGTGCTCGACGTCGAGGATCTTGTAGCGGCGATTGGCGAAGACGACGGTGGCGACGTCGAGCTCCTCGCGGGCCTGGGTCCACAGGCACTGGACGGTGTAGGCCGCGGCCCCGTCGCCGAGCAGCGCCAGCGCCGGCCGGTCCGGGCAGGCCAGGGCCGCGCCGGTGGCGCAGGGGCCGCCCTGGCCGATGGCGCCGCCGGTCAGGCTGAGCCAGCTGTGGGGCGCCGCGCCCTGGCACGGCTCCCAGGCGGCGTTGCCGGGGCCGGAGTCGGCGCAGACGACCGCGCCCTCCGGCAGGGCGGCCGCGACGGCCTGGACCATGGCGCGGGCCCCCGGCTCGTCGTCCGGCCGGGGGACGTCCCTCCGCTCGCGGCGCGCCGGCTCCCCGCCGCCGGTCCGCTCCGCCAGCCGCTCCAGCGCGTCGGCCGCGTCCTCGCCGTCCCGGCACAGGCGGACGGTCCGGCACCCGGGCGGGACCAGCCGTCCCGTCCGCCCCGGCTCGCCGAAGAAGGCCGCGGGCGCCTCGCCGCCGGCCAGCACCAGATGCTCGATGCCCTCCAGGGCGGCCAGCGCCCGCTCCGGGAAGTAGGGCAGCCGCTCCACCGCCACCCGGCCGGGGCCGCCGTCCAGCCGGGCCGGGAAGGGACCGGTCAGCAACCGGCAGCCGGCGCCAGCGGCGACGCGCCCGGCCGCCTCCAGCGCGTCCGGCGCCAAGGCCTGGTTCGCCAGCAACAGGGCGGCCCGCCCGCCGCCCAGGGCCCGCGCCGCCGCCGCCACGTCCTCCTCGGCGGCGGTTTTCACAGCGGGCGGGGGAAGGGGGGCCGCCGGGCCGGGCGCCTCGCCCCAGGCGGCCTCCGCGCCGACGGTCAGGGTGGCGACCCGGCCGCCGGGGCCCTCGGCGGGCCGCGCCGCGGCGGCGAAGGCCTCGGCCCCGTCCCGCGCCAGCGCGGCCGCGTCGTGACAGCGCCGGACCCAGCGGGAGACGTTTCCGGCCAAGGCATCGATGTCGGAGGCCAGGGGCGGGTCGAGGGTCAGGTGGGCTTCGGGGTGCTCGCCCACCAAGTTGAGCGCCGGGGAGCCGGCGCGGCGGGCGTTGTGCAGGTTGGCGAGGGCGTTGGCCAGCCCCGGCCCCAGATGCAGGAGGGTGGCCGCGGGAACTCCGCTCATGCGGCCGATGCCGTCGGCCGCGCCGGCGCACACCCCCTCGAACAGCGCGGGCACCGGACGGATCCGCGGCTCCGCGTCCAGCGCCCGCACCAAGTGCATCTCCGAGGTGCCGGGGTTGGCGATGCAGAAGGCCACGCCGCAGTCGGCCAGGGTGCGGACCAAGGCCTCGGCTCCGTTCATGGAGGACGCGTCCGTCGCGGCGAGGGGGGCGATCATAGAGGATTGCATACGAAAGTCACAGTGCCCGCGTACCGGGTGTTCCCGCGTGTTCCCGCGTGCCGGGGTATTCTGGGCGCTTCAGGCCGCCCCGGGGGCAGACCCCCGCCTCGGGGTGCGCCAGCCCGCATAGGCCGTGACGCGCCGCACAGGGGCGCAGGGGCCGGGACGAGGCGGCGAGGGCCGAGATGGGCCGCCAAACCCGCCGGCGGGCCCGGCGCGGACGCACCGGGGGATTGCGACTTTCGTATGTGATCCCCCGATTATGGCGCCGGCGGGGCGCGGCCGCGGCCAAGACAACAGGCCAAGACTGGGGTCTGTTGCGGATTAGCGATGTGTTGCGGATTAGCGATGCAGTCTTGACAGTCCGATTTATGGCAGAATGGAGTCAGGGATGTGCGTTTTTGAACGTGAGGAAACGATTATGGGCGAAGATAACGAATTGGGGCCGGACGGCCGTCCGATCCAGATTTTTACACCAGGCGTCGCTGGTCCTCCGCCGCACTTGGCAGGGCGATCTTCGGCACTTGACAAGTTGCGTCGAGCCGTCACAAAGATGAAAGCTACTAAGGGGGGAGGCCAGCCGATACTTCTTTTCGGTCCGCGGGGTATGGGCAAAACCGTGTTGTTGGAAGAATTCGAGAACGATCCTGAGCCTATGCATGGCGCGGATGTCAGGTACATTGTCCCCAGCACGGCGCTGACTGACATAAACAACATCCCGCGGATGTTGCTGAGCGATCGGGGAGTATGGAAAAACTGGCGGGAGATGGTAAAGGCGTTTAGGGGCAAGATGCCGGGTAAAGCGAATCTCAAAATCCCCGGCTTCGCCGATATTGAATTCGATTTAAAGGGGAGTATGGATAAAATCGACTACGTTGAGTACACCAAAAACGAAATCATCCGTAGATGCGCTGAACATCCGATGGTTCTGATAGTCGACGAGGCGCACACGCTGACGAAGGAAACCGGCGCCTTTTTCCTCAACTACATACAGGGCATCCTCAAGAATGGGTCTAGACTTCTGCTGGTGCTGGCAGGAACGCCGAACCTTCGATCCCACCTTATGTCGATTGGAGCTTCATTTATCAGCCGCGGGGGAAATATGCCTCTGGGGTTGCTGAGCGACAAAGGAGCCAAGGATTCCATTAAGATTCCTCTCCAAGAACAAGATCGGGAGGTCTCCATCGACGATGGTGTACTTGATCGCGTGGTGAAAGATTCCATGGGGTATCCGTTTTTCCTGCAGATGTGGGGTGAGCAACTTTGGGAAGCCCGGTTGAATACCTCATCTATGGACGCGATAGGCAACGCCGCATTCGATGTTGCCAAGGAGATTGTTCGGGAAAAGAAGTTGGATCATTACAGTGGGTATATTAATGAAATATTCTCACATGGATATCTCGATGCGGCCGCGGCCATAGCCGAGGCGTTTGCGGGGGGAGAAGAGATAAAAAGCGCGAAAGCGTTCGCCGCCATTTTCCGCACTCTCGATGATTCGTTGAGTAGAAACGATCGCTTTATGAAGTCTTGGGTGATTATGGAGCACCTGAAAGCCAAAGATGTCCTATGGGAACCGAGGGGGGGCATCTCCAAACCCGCACTACCAAGCTTCCATTCGCAGATCAAAATATGGCATAGGGAATTAGAATCAGAATTGCCCGACGCCATGTCTAAGAATGATGCTGGGACGGGGCGGTACGACCCGGAGTATGGCGTCGACGCCTCGGACGTTTTATCCTCTGAGCGGTCAATGGACCATGATGTGGATGGCAAATGCGGGGGGGACATATCTTCAGACCGCGAAGCGGGAGGGTAGCAGATCATTGGCCTCGGATGGTCCGCATCCGGGCGTCTTGCTTCCGCCAGAGCGGCATGCGGCCCGCCGCGGGCTTCTTCGCGCTGGCGGGGGCGGCCCCGGAGCGACGCGACGGCGTGACCGTGCGAGGTTCGACCGCCGGGCGCCCCGGATGCCGCCGATACAGCCAAGGCGGGGCCTGCGGCAGGGATGCCGCATGGGACGCGCGCGGGCCGAAGACCGACCGTCGAGGGGTAGCCAAGCCACGGGAGAAACCTGAAACCGGGTGCGCTACGCCCCGGCGCTGCTCGGTCGAAGTGCCGGAGACCGGGCACAGGAACCGGCGGACGGCCGGATCGCCGTCACATGGCTTGACGGCCTCGCCCGGCCATCTGGCCCGCCCTCGATCCCCAAGCCCAGCGGCCGTACGACGCGTCGCAGCCCTCTCGCCCCCACCGCACCCTGGGCCGCCCATGAGACGCGGCATGAAGCCCCGGGAACGCCCCTCAGCCCCGCTCCGCCTGTAGCACACCCTCCGGAAACCCGCGACACCGGAAACCCGCGGCAGTGCGGGGTTGCGACTTTCGTACTCAATTCCCTTCGGGAGCGCAGGGTCCGTCCGGGGCGGAGTCTCAATCCGCCCCCGAATGACCATCGCTGGCCGCGCCGGTTCCGCATGACCGCAGGGCGCGGCCCCGTCGCCCGTCCTTCGTCGCGAATGCAGGCGATCGTCCTTCCCGCCGCGCTCCTGCCACGCTCGTTGACTTTCCGTCTGTCGCCGGCTCTTTCCCGTCCGGTTGACGCCTCGCTGGATGATGCCGCGCTGAACGGCGCTTCGCCGCATCGGGCCGCGCCCCGGATCGATCCCTCTGAGGGTGGTTTGCCCCCGCGCGCGCGCCGGGTGTACAGTGGCCGGCGAGGGGAGGATGCGGCATGGGCGGAGGAAGATTTTTGCGCGGGCTGCCGGCGGCGGCGGCCTTGGCTCTGGCGGGCGCGTCGGCGCAGGCCCAGCCGGAGCACCGGGCGATCGTCGGGGAACGCTTCCAGGCGGATCTGCGGCGGATCGTCGGGGACTTCGACGGCGTCGCCGGGGTCCATGCGCTGGATCTGAGCTCGGGCGAGCGCTGGGGGGTGAACGACGAGTTGGTGTTTCCCCAGGCTAGCGCCATCAAGGTGCCCGTCCTGCTGGAGCTGTTCCGGCGCGCCGGGGAGGAGCCGGGGCTGTTGCGCCGGCGGGTGACGCTCGACGCCGCGGCGCGCGCCGGCGGCAGCGGGGTGCTGGGCCCGCTCACCGACGGCGGCTCGGCCCTGTCGCTGGAGGACCTCGCCGTCCTCATGATCACGCACTCGGACAACACCGCGACCAACGCGCTCATCGATGTCCTTGGCATGGACGCGGTCAACGCGCTGTCCGCCTCCCTGGGCGCCCCCGGCACCCGGCTGGCGCGCCGGATGGTCCGGCCCGGGCTGTCGGCCCGAGGAGTCGAGAACGTCTCCACGCCCCGGGAGGCGGCGCGGATCATGGAGCGGATCGCCGCCTGCGGACTGCCCATGGACGAGGCGGCCTGCCGGCGGGTCCGGGAGATCCTGACCCTGTACAAGGGCGGCCCCCTGCGCGCGCCGGTGCCGAGGGAGGTGCCCGTCGCCTTCAAGCCCGGCGCCCTGCCCGGCGTCGCCGCCGCCTGGGCCATTGTGGATGCGCCGGGCCGGCCCTACGTGCTGGCGGTGATGGCCAGCTACGGCGGCGACGCCGCGGCCGTGGTGGCGGCGGTGTCCGCCCGGGCCTACAATCACTTCAGCCGGCTGGCGGGCATCACCCCGTACGGAACCCGCGTGCCGTTGGAGCATGCGCGGCGGGCGGAGACCGAGTCCGCCGCCGCGCTCGGACCGCCGCCCGAAGGCGGCATGGACTGATCGACCCAAGGAGCTGTCATGCGGAACTGGAGACGACCGGCCGGCGCGGCGCTGGCTCTGGCGCTGGCCCTGGCCGGCGCGGGCTACGTGTTCACGGCCCCGTTTTACTACGAGCGGGCGCCCGGCCCGCGCATCGGCGGCGAGCTGACGCCGCCGCCCGAGGACTGGAACGAGGTGAACGCCCCCGGCATCTCCTACCTGAAGCTGGCGGGATTTCCTCCGTTCACGATCAAGATCGTCCACTCGACGGACGCGGGCGGGGTGATCACCGCCACGCGGCCGGACGGCGGCTACTGGGCCGCCCGCGCGCGGCGCGACCCGAACGGCTGGATCCGCATCGGCGACGCCACCTACGCGATGAAGGCCGTCGAGATCACCGGCGACGCCCGCATTCCGTACCTCGAGAGCTACGGCGGCAAGAACGGCATGAGCATGGGCTACGGCTTCGAGGGGGAGATCGTCCCCGGCGTCAACGAGCCGTTGCACACCTGGGAGGTGTTCTACTGGACGCCGCGGTAGGCGGCCGGGCGGGGGCTTCGGCCGGGCGGACGGTTCCATTGCTCGAAACCGGACGGCTTCGTTTCCCGCGCCGCCTGAAACGGGGGACAGGGCTGGGGGCTGGTCAAGACTGGCCACACTGGCCAACACTGGTTTTTGACGATCATCGGCTTCGCGGAGTAGAATGGGGCCGACTCGGCGGCGGCGCCGGCGGAGAATGAAAGGAGCGAATCATGAGCGGAGTCATGGACAACGGGGACATGTGGCTCTTGGGATTGATGCTCGCGTTGGCCGGGGGGGCGTTGCTCATCTGGTTGCGGGAGCGACGCGCCGAGCGCGAAGAGCGACGCGCCGAGCGCGAAGAGCGACGCGCCGAGATGAGGGAGTTGCATGCCAAGCTTGATGCGATGAACGCCAGGCTTGAAAACCTAGGCGCCAAGGTCGGAGCGGTGGAAGTCAAGGTCGAAGCGGTAGAAGCCAAGGTCGAAGCGAACGCAGAGCAGTTGCGCGGCATCAACGAGAGGGTGGGAGAACTGTCCGAGCGCATGGCGTCGACCGAGGGGCTGGTCGAGGGGCTGAAGATGATGCTGTCCTATCTGGGGCTGGTCCGCGAGCGGGCGTCGCCTTCGCCGTTCGAGCCTTCGGACGGCGGGCGGCGAAGCGGCCGGGAGGCCGCACAGGAGTCCCAGCTTTAGGAGCCGACCCGCCCGGCTGACGCGCCCGCCGCTTGCGGGCCGCTCGAAACCGGACGGGCGGCGGCTGTCGACAGGCGCCAACACCGGCCAACACCGGCTGTTGACGATCATCGGCTTCGCGGTGTAGAATGGGGCCGACTCGGCGGCGGCGCCGGCGGAGAACGAACGATAAGGAGCGAATCATGGGCGGAGTCATGGACAACGGGGACATGTGGCTCTTGGGATTGATGCTCGCGTTGGCTGGGGGGGCGTTGCTCATCTGGTTGCGGGAGAGACGCGCCGAGCGCGAAGAGCGACGCGCCGAGATGAAGGAGATGCACGCCAAGCTTGATGCGATAAACGCCAAGCTTGAAAACCTGGGCGCCAAGGTCGAAGCGGTGGAAACCAAGGTCGAAGCGAACGCCGAGCAGTTGCGCGGTCTCAACGAGAGGGTGGGAGAACTGTCCGAGCGCATGGCGTCGACCGAAGGGCTGGTCGAGGGGCTGAAGATGATGCTGTCCTACTTGGGGCTGGTCCGCGAGCGGGCGTCGCCGTTTGAGTCTCCCTCGCCGCCCGGGCCTTCGGACGGCGGGCGACGACGCGGCCGGGAGGCCGGACAGGAGTCTCGGCTTTAGGAGCCGACCCGCCCGGCTGACGCGCCCGCCGCTTGCGGGCCGCTCGAAACCGGACGGGCGGAGGCCGTCGGCTTTCCGATGCGGCGGCTGGAGGGGGTCGGCAGGCGCCATTCGCATCCTCCGCGGGGACACCCCAGGCGGGGAAAGAGAGAGGCGGGGAAAGAGAGAGTGCCAAACGCCGCCGGATCCGGTAGAATCGCCGCCCCGTGTCCGGAGGACCGCGAACATGAGATGCCGACTGGCCGCGCTGGCCGCTGCCGCCCTGCTGGCGGGGACCGCCCAGGCGCGGGACGGCTACGCGCCTCCCCGCACGGAATGGGGGCAGCCGGATCTGCAGGGGGTGTGGAATTTCAGCTCGGTGATCCCGTTGCAGAGGCCGGCCTTCCTCGCCGGCAAGGAGGCCCTCACGCCCGAGGAGATCGAGGCCTTCAAGGCCCAGACCGAGCTGGGGCTGCAGGCCCTGAACAACCAGGGCGTGGGGGGCTACAACACCTTCTGGACCGAGATGGGCTCCGGCGAGGACTTCCGCACCGCCCGCATCGAGCACCCGGAGGACGGCCGGTTGCCGGAGGTGCTCGAGGGCGTCCCCGTGCAGCGGGGCGGGCTGGGGCCGGACGAGCCCGGCGAGCGGCCGGCGCGCATGATCGTCGGCGGCATCGGCAAGGACGGGCCGGAGGACCGGGGGCTGTCGGAGCGTTGCCTGGTGGGGTTCAACTCCGGGCCGCCCTTCGAGCCCAACCTGTACAACAACAACGTGCAGATTTTCCAGAGCCGGGACGCGGCCGCGATCCTGACCGAGATGGTGCACGACGCGCGCGTCGTGCCGCTGGCCGCGCGGCCGCCGCTGCCCGAGGAGCTGCGCCTGTGGAGCGGCGACTCGCGCGGCTGGTGGGACGGCGACACGCTGGTGGTGGAGACCCGCAACTTCAGCGGCCTCACCCAGAGCTTCGGCGCCTACGGCACGGGCCGGAGCAAGACGCTGACCGAGCGCTTCACCCGCACCGGCCCGAACGCCATGGAGTACCGCTACACGCTGGAGGATCCCGCCACCTTCGCCGACCGGATCACCGTCATGACGGTGATGTCGAAGGTCGACGGCCGGCTTTACGAGTACGCCTGCCACGAGGGCAACTACGGCATGGTGAACATCCTGCGCGGCGCGCGCATGGCGGAGCGGCGCGCGGCGGAGGCATCGCGATAACCGGGCCGGGCGGCCCGCAACGGACCCGGGGCGGAGCGCCCCTTCATTCACCCACGACAACCGGCCCGCGGGCCCGCGTCCCCTACGGGACATGAGGCCCGCCATCCGGCGGAATCAGGAGACCATGGCGAAAGAAGCACAGGAGAAAGCCGAACGACCCGCGCCGAGCGAAGGGAAGCAGGCGCGGGACGCGCGGGACGCGAAGGCCCCGGAAGAGGCGAAGGCCGCGAAGGCCCCGGAGGCCCCGGAGGAGGCGAAGGCCGCGCAGGCCCCGCAGGCCCCGGAGGAGGCGAAGGCCGCGGAGCCCGCGAAGGCCCCGGCCGGGCCGCCGCCGGGCGGGCCGCCCTCCGGGCCGCCGGTGCGGGAGGGGCTGACCACCGGCCGTCCCGATGCGGGCGGCTCGCCGGCCAGCCGGCTCAAGCAGGCCTGGAAGCTGATCAACGACCGCAAGCTCAACGAGGCCGACACCATCGTCCAGTCCCTGCTGCGCGGGAACCGGCTGTCGGTCGGCATCTGGAAGGCGCTGTCCGCCATCCGCGACATCGGCGGGCAGCCGCGCGCGGCCAAGGTGCTGGACCTGAAGGCCCGCCAGATCAACGACCGGCCCATGGCCGCCGATGCCGGCATCACGGCGGTGCTGCACGACTCCCACAACATCGCCCAGGCCTTCGACCTCCGCTACCTCGACCCCAAGAACATCGTCAACACCGGCCTGCTGCCCCGGCCCATCCGCGCCCAGGCCCTGCGCTCCGCCGGGCTGCCGACCGAGGCCATCGTCTGGTACCAGACGATCCTGGACGACAAGGAGACCGGCCCGGGCATCCGCTGGGAGTACGCGCTGACCCTGCTGGAGGCGGGCCGCTACGCGGACGGCTTCGCCGAGATGGAGAACCGCTGGCAGGTGGCGAACTGGCAGCGCAAGCGGCTGGCGACCATGTTGGACAGCCGGGTCTCCGGCGAGGCCATGAAGGAGGGCCTCAAGGGGAAGAAGGTGGCGGTCTGCTCCGAGCAGGGGCTGGGCGACATGATCTTCTCGCTGCGCTTCATGGGGGCGGTGCGCGAGGAGGCGAGCGAGCTGGTGTGCGTCACCGGCGTGCCGCTGGTGCCGCTGATCGAGGCCAGCGGCCAGTTCGACCGGGTCATCCCGCGCCCGGAGTTCAACCCGGCCGACGTGGACGTCTGGACCGGCGACTTCGACGTGATGATGCGCCACTGGCACGACGAGAAGTGGTTCGGCAACGCGGAGGTGCCCCTGAAGATCCCCGAGGACCGGCTCCGGCGCGCCGGCGAGTGGCTGCGGGCCATCCCGAAGGGGGATCTGAAGGTGGGCCTGTGCTGGACCACCGACTCCACCTCGACCATGAACCAGCGCAAGCGGGCCACCCTGGACCTGCTGCACCCGATCATGGAGGTGCCCGGGGTCCACTTCATCGGCCTGGTCAAGCACAAGCGCTACCCGGCGGACCTGCAGTACTCGGGCCTGGAGGGCCTGATCATCGACGTCGCGCGCCACGAGCGGGACCTGCTGGACACCGCCGCCATGATCTCCCAGCTGGACCTGGTGATCACCATCGACACGGCGGTGGCGCACCTGTCCGGGCTGATGGGCAAGCCCTGCTGGATGCTCACCCCGGAGGCGCCCTACTGGTACTGGCGCGGCGTCGGGGAGCGCACCCCGCTGTACCGCACCCTTCGGCTGATGCGCCAGCACCGCCCCGGGGACTGGGAGGCGCCGGTGGCCCGCATCGCGCTGGACCTCAACAACGTGCGGCGGCTGGGCCTGGATCCGGCCGCCCCCTACACC
>CAYSVD010000242.1:0-32639 GCA_964434395.1 uncultured Pseudohongiella sp. | reverse complement strand
CAGCCGCTCCCGGTCGGGGACGGCGGCCGCCAGCGGCCACTCGAACAGCAACCGCACGTTGCCGGCGTAGCCCTCGGCGGCGGCGTGTTCAGCCTGTCCGCCGCCGCCGAGGGCTACGCCGGCAACGTGCGGTTGCTGTTCGAGTGGCCGCTGGCGGCCGCCGTCCCCGACCGGGAGCGGCTGCCCTTCGCCGACGTGGTGAGCGACGTCAACGGGGACGGCCTGCCCGACCTGCTGTTGCCCGGCGACGACCGCCACGGGCTGTTCCTCGGCCGCGGCGGCGAGGTCTTCGAGCCGGCCTTCGTCTTCAGCACCCTGGACGAGGGCCTCACCCCGCTGGCCCGGGCCCGGGCCGACGCCGGCGTCGACGTCCGCCTGGGCATCGACGCCCGGCGGGGGGTGGCGCTGGAGCTGGATGCGGCCGCCGCCTCGCCCTTCGAGGGCTTCGTGGCGCCGTGGCGAGACGGGGCGGAGGACGGGGAGCTGCTGCGCGCCGAGCGCTGGATGCCCGCCGCGGCGCTGGCGCGCCTGAACGGCGACGCGCTGCCGGACATCGCCTACGTCGACGCCGCCGGCGGCCGGGGCCGGCTCAACATCCACTACCAGCGCCCGGACGGCGGCTTCGGCGCCGCCCCCGACTGGCGCGGCGAGCTGGATCCGCGCGGCGAGCTGGAGCTGGCGGACCTGAACGGCGACGGACTGGCGGACCTGATGCGCCTGGCCGGGCGCGGCGGCCGGCGGGACGCGCGGCTGCACCTGAACCGGGACGGCGCCTTCGAGCTGGACCGGCCCGACCAGATCCTGCGCTTCCCCGGCTACGGCGCCTCGGTGGAGGTGATCCCCCTCGGCGCCGGCCGCGCGGCGCTCGGCGCCGTCTACCACGCGGTGCCGGCGGCGGAGGCGCTCCGGGGCGCCGGCGTCGACCGCGTGCGGTTGCTGTACGACAGCGCCGGGGACGGGCCGGTGTTCGGCCGGCGCCCGGCCGCGCGGCTGGAGGAGCGCTTCGCGGCGGACGCCGCGCGGGCGCTGGCCGGACGGAGCTCCCTGCGCTTCGACGTGGACGGGGACGGCCGGCCCGACGCGATGCAGGTGACGGCGGACGGCGCCCTGACGGCGCGGCGGATCGGCGAGGACCTCCAGGTGGCCCGGGAGCCCTTCTGGGAGTACGTCCCGCGGCGCGCGGTGCTCGACTTCGAGGTGCTGTCCCTGAACGGCGACGCGCTGCCGGACCTGGTGCTGCGCCACGGCTCCGCCCTCACCGTGCTGGTGGCCCGGCCGTGAGGGCGGCGGCCGCCCTGCTGCTGCTGCCGCTGGCGGCGCCGGCCGCGGCCGCCGGGCCGCAGCCCTTCACCCTGCCCGCCGAGACCCGGCGGCTGCTCGCGGCCGACGTCGACGGCGACGGCCTGACCGACCTGGTGGCGGCGCTGGACGGCTCGCTGCGGGTGTATTTCCAGACCCCGGCGGGCTTCGATTTCGAGCGGGGCTTCGCCGCCGTCGACTTCGGCGGCGCCTCGGTGGGCTGGGACCTGGCCGCCGGCCACGCCGCCGGCGGCGGCGTGTCCGTCGTCGCGCTGGTGGACGGCGCCGAGGTGCTGGCCTGGCACGGGGCGGACGGGACGGTCGCCGGACCCGAGCGGCTGCTCGCGGGCCTGGCCGGCTTCGTCGGCCGCGGCGTCCACCGCCTGCGGCTGTCGCAGGACGTGGACCGGGACGGCCGCCCGGACCTGGTGGTCCCCGGCGCCGGGTCGGTGAGCCTGCATCTGCGCGACGGGACGGGGGGCTGGCGGCCGCCGCTGCGCCTGGACTCGGCCGCGCGGGTGCGCACCCGGCTCGACAACGGCCGGCTCGGCGGCCGCTCGGGCCAGTCCGTGCGCGTCCCGGGCCTCACGCTACGGGACGTCAACGCCGACGGGCTGGACGACCTGGTCTCGCGCACCGAGGACAGCCTGGCGGTGTTCCTGGCCGACGGCTCCGCGGCGCGCCACTTCCCGGCCGCCCCCAGCTACGCGCTGGACATCGCCGCCATCCGCGAGCGGCTGGGGGAGTTCGACCTGGACAACCTGGACTTCTCCAACCTCACCGGCGCGCTGGCGCTGACCCACGAGGAGCTCCTGGAGGACGTGGACGGCGACGGCATCGACGACCTGCTGTTGCGCGAGGGCGGCAAGGTCTCCCTGTTCGCCGGCGGCGCCCGGGGCATGGCGCTGGACCGCCCCCGGCAGGTGCTGCGCGCCGGCGGCAACGTGCTGCGCGCCTTCCTGCGCGACGAGGACGGGGACGGCCGCAAGGACCTGTGGCTGTGGCGGGTGGAGCCGGTCTCGGTGGGGGACGTCTTCATCTGGCTGGTCCTGTCGGGGAGCGTCGGCGTCGAGGCCTTCGTCTACCCGAACGAGGGCGGGCGCTTCGCCCGGCGGCCGGCCCGGCGGCTGCGGGTCGAGCTGAAGTTCCCCTCGGCCGTGCGCCTGGCCGGCCTCTGGGAGGAGCTGCGCGAGGAGGCGGAAAGCGCGGACCCCCTCGGCGCCGCCCCCGTCGGCCGCGCCAACCTGGACGGGGATCCGACGGCGGCGGACCTGCTGGTGCTGCTGGACCGGCGCCTCGAGGTGTTCTTCAACCGCGCGGAGCCGGAGCCCGCGGGGGACGGCTTCCTGGCCGGCCTGGGCTACAGCCGCGGGCGCGACGAGTACGAGATCGACATCCGCCGCGTCATTGAGGAGGCGTCGGCCGGCGGGGAGCCGGCGCTGCGGCGGACGCGCGGGCTCCGGCCGGACCTGGTGGTCGACATCGGCGGAGAGGTGGCGGAGGGCGCCGTCATCCCGACGCGCCTGAACGGCGACGCGCTGGACGACGTGTTCGTCTTCACCGGCCACGACCGGACGGGCATCCGGGGCGTGCTGCTGCTGTCGGGGCCGGCGGACTGAGGGCGCGCGGGGGCGGAAAGTCGGCCAAGGACCGCGGCGTCCGATGCGGAGGGCGCCGTCCCCTCTCCAGCAACGGAGCCGAAGGGGGGCGGGCCGTCGACGGCGGCCGCGAAACCGGGACCGCCGCCGTTTCCCCGCGCCGGATCAGGCGGCTTCCGCCAGCTCGGCCTTGTCGGCGGCGCCGTCGTCCTGCGCCGGCAGGGTCTTTTCCAGCCAGGAGTCGGACGGCAGCATGTTGTCGTCGGCGAATTGCTTCTCCAGCACGTCGGCGATCTCCACCATGCTCAACCGGGTGCCGTCGTTGAGTTTCATGATGCTGCCGTACGCCTTGCCGTCGACGACCACCTCGCGGCGGAACGCGCCGTCGACGGTGATGCCCAGCGCGTCGGCGGCCATGGCCGCGGGCAGGGTCTTGGTCTCGGCGTCGCCCCCGTGGGTGAACCGCATGCGCCGCCCTTTCTCGTCCTCTGTCGGGGCGGATTCGGCGCCCAGCATGTGGGCGGCGTGGCCCAGGACGCAACGGGCGCCGGGGTCGCGGGACGAGCCCAGGCATCCCACATGCTTGCGGCGCCCCGGGGCGCGGAGCCAAGCGAGCCAGTTGGCGCGGTTGTGTTCGATCAGGGACTTCATGGGGAGCTCCTTCGGAGGTCGGGGGGAGGAGTGTACCGGGGCCGGGCGCGGGGCCGCAACACTCACTCAGTCACGACGCGTGTCACGGCGCGGCGTCAGCCGGCGGCCGCCCGCCGGTCGATCTCGGCGTCTTCGGCGGCCGCCTGGTCGCGGACGAGATCGTAGGCGGCCAACAAGGACCGTTCGGCGGCGCGACGCGACGGCGGATGGGCGGCCAGCGCCTCGAGGCCTTCCTCGCGGCGGCGGTAGGGCCAACGGCCCACCGAGTCCCCCAGCGCCCCGTCCACGGCCCGGACCGCATCGCCGATGATGATGCCGTCCTCAATGGCGCGGCGCAGGGCTCGGAACAGGGGTCCTCGGGCGCGGGCGCGGACGCGGACGTAGGAGCCGGGCTCGGACCGGCGATCCTCGGCGACGCGCTTGGTTTGGACGATGCGCCGCCGGTGCCGGGCCAGCAGGGACGCCACTTCGGCGGCGGTCTCCGGCTGCCGCATGCCTGCGATGGCGCCTTCCAAGGCGCCGGCCGGGTCTGTGCTGTACAGGCCGGCGACACGGGCCCCGGCTCCCCAACCAAGCGCGTCGCGGATGCAGTGGAGCATGAGCATCTCGGCGCCCCGCGCGCTGTGCCCCACAGCGAGTTCGAGGGCGGGTTTTCGGCGCCGCCGCAGAATCACGGATGCGCCCCCGCAGGCGCGCCCCGTTTCCGTTTCGAGCCAAAACCGACCTTTGGCGCGGGCGGCGGCGTTGAACTCGTACAGGATCTGCGCCTCGGAACGGACCCGCAACCGGCCGAGTCCGTCCGGCGCGAAGCACGGGCCGTCGAAGCGGTGGTCGCTGTATTGGCCGGGCTTGAATTCGGAGCGGGCGATCTTTTCGAGGCGCTTGAGCTGCATGGTCCTTCCGCTGGCGGTTTCGCGGTTCCGCCTCCCCTCCAACCGGCCGCTGATTGAAACCGGGGGAGCCGGAAATGTCAATTTCCGAGTCTCCGGGTTTCCGACGCCACATTCCGACGCGACGGACCGGAGACGTCGTACCGGCGCAACAACAAAAGCACCCCTCAAGACTCCCCTCTTCACCGCATACTCCTTCGAGTGCTCCTTTCTGAACGGGCATCGATCCCTCCCGCCGCATTCCCCGCCGGAGCCCGGAGGGAGAACCCCGTCGGCAGCGCCGGTCTTCGCGGGATTTCCGCGGCCCCGCCCTTCCGGTTATTCTTGGGATGCCGCCACGCCCCGGCCCGAAGGGCGGACAGGGAGCCGGACCGCCATGAGGAAGTACGTGTGGGTCTCCTTCGGCGCCGCCCTCGTGCTGGTCAACCTGGTCGCCGAGGCGGGCGACCGGATGACCGGCATCGAGGTTCCCATGCTCCTGCGCATCGCCCTGATCGTCGGCATCACCGCCGGCGGCGCCGTCTTCGGCGGCGCTTCGCTGCTGGTGGGCAAGCTGGAGGAGGAGAAGCCGCTGGCCGGCGTCGCGCGCGACACCCTGGGGCCCGACCGGGAGGCCGGGACGGACCGGAAGGACGGAGAGGACGCGCCGTGAGCGGGCGGCGGGCGGGACTGCTGGCGCTCGCGCTGGCGCTCGGCGCCTGCGGCGACGCGCTGGACCGGCCCCGGCCCTATGTGCTGACCACCGCCACCACCGGCGGCACCTACTACCCGGTGGGGGTGGCCATCGCCACCATCGCCCACGCGCAGCTGTCCGAGGCCCACGGCATCTCCATGACCGCCATCAGCTCCGCCGGCTCGCTGGAGAACGTCAAGCTGCTGCGGGACAACCAGGCCCAGTTCGCCATCCTGCAGGGGCCCTTCGGCGCCTGGTCCTGGAACGGCGAGGGACCGGTGAGCCGGCCCCAGACCCACATCCGCAGCGTCAGCGCGCTGTGGAAGAACGTCGAGCACTTCGTGCTCCTGACCGAGCTGACCGACAGCGGCACCATGATGGACCTGGACCGGCTGGACGGCGAGCGCTACGTGCTGGGCGCGCGCAACTCGGGCGCGGAGCGGACCGGCCGCTTCATCCTGGACGCCCTGGGCATCGACTACCGGGAGAAGTTCACCCTCGCCTGGATGGGCTACGGCCCCACCACCGGCGCCATCCAGGACGGCAACATCGTCGGCATGAACATCCCGGCCGGCGCGCCGGTCAGCGCCATCACCCAGGCCTACGCCGTCATGGGCGGGCGCATCACCATCCTGGACTGGACCGAGGATGCGCTGGCGCGGATCAACGCCCGCTATCCCCTGTGGGACTGGTACGAGTTCCCGCCGGGCACCTACCCCAACCAGACCGAGACCGTGCGCACCGTCGCATCCCCCAACGTGCTGGTGACCCGCGTCGACATCCCGGAGGAGGCGGTCTACCGCATCACCCGGGTGATCTGGGAGAACCTGGCCACCCTGCAGGCGATCCACGGCGCGACCCGGGACATGCGCCCGGAGACCGCCGTGGCGGGGCTGGGCGCGCCGCTGCACGCCGGCGCGCTGCGCTACTACCGGGAGGCGGGCATCGAGGTGCCCGCGCGCCTGATCCTCGAACCGGCCGACCCGTGAAGTCCCCCCTCCTGCGCTGGGGCGCCGTCCTGTTCGCCCTGTTCCACATCTACTGCAACGTCTTCGCGAGCATCTCCGAGCTGTGGCTGTCCGCCATCCACTTCGGCGGCTTCTGCGCCCTCGCCGCGCTGCTGGACAACGAGCGGGACGGCGTCCGCTGGCGCTCGCCGCGGGGCCTCGGCAACATCGCGCTGGCGGCGGCCGCGGTCGCGTCCTCGGGCTACCTGATCCTGTTCGAGAGCGCCCTGTACGAGCGCGAGACGGACTTCGTGGCCGCCGACTACGCGTTCTCGCTGCTGGCCGTCGGCCTGGCCGTCGAGTTCGCCCGCCGCTCCGCGGGCTGGTTCATGCCCTGCCTGATCCTGGCCAGCCTGTCCTACATCCTGTTCCTGGGCCGCTACATCGGCGGGGTGTTCTCCTTCCCGGGCCTGAGCCTCGAGACGGTGCTGTACCGCTCCTACTTCACCGGCGAGGGCATGTTCGGCCTGACCGCCAACATCTCGGCCACCTTCGTGTTCATGTTCATCGTGTTCGGCGCGTTCCTGCTGCGCTCCGGCGCGGGGGACTTCATCGTGCGGCTGGCGCGCTGCCTGACCGGGCGGCTGACCGGCGGGGCCGGACTGGTGTCGGTGATGGGCTCCGGGCTGATGGGCTCGGTCACCGGCTCGGCGGTGGCCAACACCGTGTCCATCGGCGTCATCACCATCCCCATGATGAAGAAGTCCGGCTTCAGCGGGCGCTTCGCCGCCGGGGTGGAGGCCGCCGCCTCCACCGGCGGCGCGCTGATGCCGCCGGTCATGGGGGCCGGCGCCTTCGTGCTGGCGAGCTACACCCAGATCTCCTACCTGACCGTCATCGCGGCCTCGGCGCTGCCGGCGCTGCTGTACTTCCTGACCGTGTCCTGCTTCGTGCGCATCGAGGCGAAGCGGCTGGGGCTCGCGCCCGCCTCGGCCGCCGACTCCGAAAGCGTCCGCGAGGTGCTCAAGGAGGGCTGGCATTTCGTGATTCCACTGGCGGTGCTGGTGGGGTTCCTGGTGGCCGGGCGCACGCCGACCACCTCGGCCGCCTTCGCCATCGCCGCCGTGATCGGCGCATCCTGGCTGTCGTCGCGGCCCATGGGCCCGCGCGACGTGCTGGACGCGCTGGCCGACGGCGTGGGCAACATGGTCTCCACCGCCCTGCTGCTGGTGGCGGTGGGCATCATCATCAACGTGGTGACCACCACCGGCATCGGCAACGCGTTCTCGCTGATGATCGTCGAGTGGGCCCAGGGCAGCCTGCTGATCACCCTGGCGCTGGTGGCGCTGGCCTCGCTGGTGCTGGGCATGGGCCTGCCGGTGACCGCCTCCTACATCGTGCTGGCGACCCTGTCGGGGCCCCTGCTGTTCGACCTGATCAGCCAGTCCCAGCTGCTGGACGCCCTGCGGGCCGGGAACCTGCCGGCGGGCGTGGCGGCCACCATCGACCTGTTCGGCGGCGACGCGGCGGCGGCGCTGGAGCGGATGCCGCTGGAAATGAAGCAGCTGGTCCGCCAGGAAATGCTGCCGCCGGCGCTGCTGACCGGCATGCTCCTCAGCGCGCATCTGATCATCTTCTGGCTGTCCCAGGACAGCAACGTCACGCCGCCGGTGTGCCTGGCCGCCTTCGCCGCGGCGGGCATCGCCGGCACCCGGCCCATGGCCACCGGGCTGACCAGCTGGATGATCGCCAAGGGCCTGTACCTAGTGCCGGTGCTGTTCGCCTTCTCGCCGCTGATCTCCGGCTCCTGGCCCGAGCGCATCGAGGTGTTCGCGTGGGCGTCCATGGGGCTGTACGCGCTGGCGGGGCTGTTCCGGTGGCATCTGGAGGCGCCGCTCAACGCGCCGAGCGGCGCGGCGCTGGCGGTCAGCGCGTTCCTGCTGATGTGGTCGCCGCTGCCCGTGTACCTGCATGCGGCCGGCGCGGCCGCGCTCGCCGCGCTGGTGCTGGCGCAGCTGCGGGCGAGGCGGGGGCCGACAAAGCGATGACGAAAGCGATGAGGGTCGCCAGCCCTATTGGCAACGCGCCCTTTGCGCTCCTAATCCAGTCCTTCCAACACCCGCCATACCTTCCGGTAGACATCTCCCTCGCGCCGCCCCAGCGCCCGTCGCCAATTCGACTTGTCCATTTCGCGAAGATGCGTTCTGACATCCGTCAGCGGCCGCCCAAGCACGTCGCCCATTGAACCTGCCAGTCTGGTCGCGGCCGTTCTTGGCACACCAAGCAATCTAAGGGAGATCGCCGCATCATCGTTTACGCCGTAAAAGACCCGGGAAGGCAGGTTCCGCAGAGAACGAAACTTCTCCTCATCCAAACCCGCTCCGGTTATCGACAACAACGCGCCAAGCCCCCACGCCGCCGTCTGTGTAAGTTTACCAAACAAATTCTGCCCACAGGCTGTCATCGCCGCCGTAGGATTTTTCCGCTTATTCATAAAATAATCTTCCGCGATATCCCGCAAAGGCATCCCGTGCACCCAATCCTTGATGATCAAGGCCAGTTTGCATCCATCCTTGGAAGATCCCCCCGTCACTTCATTCAGGTTCTGGCGTAATTCAGGAACCCGAAGCAGAATACCCATCATATCCTGAAGATCCTGATTGCCTCGGCTAAACAGCGATTCCGCATTCCATGTTTCTCCCCTGATGCCCGCCTTGCCCGCATCGCTTAATACTTTGCGGATGCTCTGCAATGAAAACCCTGTGCTGTCAACAAGCCCTAACGGTTGCCCTGGCTCTTGAAGAAATCGTGCATAAGCATGAACGCCATCAAGCAAACGGTTTGCCATCGCGGCGTCTCGGCTCTTTAATTTCTCAAATCCGAATGTGCCCCTAAGCACTTGCTCCGCATCCTCGGCAAAGCTTTCCGGCTTCCCCATTTGTCTGTATGTATGAGCTAGATATTGAACGAAAGAGGACCAGCAAGGATCTTTAAACACAATTTCTCTAAGGTTGCCAAGATCATTCATGAATTTTTTCGCGTTGAGCGCCAACTGTATAAGCGACGAATTCAATTCTCCCGATTGACGGTTAATGAAGCCTTTGAGCTTGTCGACGTTTGCCAAGCCGCTTGCAACCAGCGCCACTACGCCAAGCGATCCTTGTTCGATGCGCCCAGCGCGGCCGGCAATATTCCAAA
Organism: uncultured Pseudohongiella sp.; assembly: GCA_964434395.1. GTDB lineage: Bacteria > Pseudomonadota > Gammaproteobacteria > Pseudomonadales > Pseudohongiellaceae > UBA9145. The sequence continues at coordinate 23,383 of CAYSVD010000242.1, read as the reverse complement.
AATCCTCCGGCGGCATATCTTTGCCGTAAGGATATTGGTGCGAAGCCATGACTACGCCGGAAACCGGGAAGTTCACGCCCTGCGCCACTGTGGTGGTCGCGACCAAAAACCTCAGCTCATTCGCCTCAAACAGCCATTCCATCAACAAACGAACATCTTCTGAAAGCCCTGCATGATGGACGCCGACCCCGTAAGACATTAGGTCAACCAGCGGAAAAGATGGACCGAACTCCATTTCCACAAACCGCTGAACGAGTTCTATGTTTTTAGAAATATCGATCCGATTGCTCCTTATCTTGAAGCGTTCCGCAAGACTCCACACCCAACTGGGCCTGGTATGCATAACTATTATCGGCCCGCGCTCCTGAAGCGACTGGGCAGTGACCGCCGCCAAGGCGATTCCGTCAGTGATCTTGCTGAAAGTTTTCGCTATGTCATGGTTTTTTTGGAGATTCAGCGGCTTATCAACAAAAAGAGTCTCCCTTGATGTGTGCACAGCATCCAAGTGAATACGGTAGTCATAACTTCCTTTTCTGATTGCTTCGCCGCGCGATGGCCGCACGACTCCAACAATCCTGTCGTTGGGCTGCCAATCCAGAGCCAGACTGACATCCTCCGAGTTCTGCCTTCCCAACCATTGAGCGACTTCCTTCGCGTTGCTTATAAACGGCGTCAGGAGCAGGAATTGCGCTTTTTGACATTCATTGTTGATCGTCGCGAGGAGCAACTCCAATTTCAGACCTCTCTCCTCGTCCTGAATATTGTGCGCTTCATCGACAACCACAAGGGTCAGCGGGCGATCGATTTTGTTTTCCCACCCCTGTCTGATCACAAGATCGAGCTTTTCCGGCGTGGTGACAAGAACGCGGAACTCTTTCTCTTGATCGCGCTGGCTCAACAAATCATCCTCTATGGTGTCCACTTCCAGCGCGGGGCTTATCCGCTCAACCGCGATACCCAGCGGTTCAAAGTCCCTTCGTAATCGACGGGTTATCTGATTGACCAAAGTACGTGTGGGGACCAGATAAGCCACCCATCCGCGCTCGTGCTCGAACTGATTCAAAGCCTGAAGTATCCGGAACTCCGCGATCAGCGTCTTGCCGCTGGAAGTTGGAAGGCTGACAACGACAGCCCTGCGGCTGGATCCAAGCAACCCCTTCTCCGCCAACGTCCGTCTTTGAGGAGGCAAAACTTCAAATATGGCTCGGTCTCCCCGGCCACGATCCACAAGGGTCTTCACGAATTTTGTCACACGCGTATTAACCGCTCTAGTCACCGTCCAAATGGAATTGTCCGCCATTTGCGCCGCACAGGCGGCAAGCAAACGACTTAGCGGCTCAAGCTTTATCATATACGCCGTATCGCACACCGCCTTTGCCCGATCAAAATGGGTTTCCAGCAATTGGTGGATTTGGTATTTCCCATCCACGACCCCATCGGTCATGTAATACGCCAGTATCTCGCCGGCTTTGGCCAGGTGATAAAGACCGATCAGTTCCAGTGCAAGCGCCTTAGCATGATCCGGGGCCTTGGCTTTGAGGTACGTCTTCTCAAATAATGACTGCGAGTCCCGCAATTCGGCGATACACCTAAGCACCGCGTCACGATCTTCCCATCCGCTTTTTCGGATAAGCCGAAGCCAGGTATCAAGGATCGTCGCCCATGTGCGCACACCCCAGTCGTCCGACTCCAGCGGCAAATCAGGCCACCCGTCTTTCTGGAGCCACCGGGCCGCATCAGAACCTTTGTCACCGAGCACTGCTAGCGCACAGGCATTCAGCATTTGCTCACCCGCCCCCATGGCGTCGTTCGGCATCGGCAAAGAGCGTAGCAACCGAAACGCGTCGGCAGCGATGCGCTTTAATTCTTTTTGTCTTTCCTCATCGTTTTTTATGTCCTCAGTAAGGAGGTCAAGCACGGCAATTTCAAGAGCACCTGAAGCACGTCGAATAAGATCTTCATCTTCTTCAAATGGCTTGCCCAGCAACTCTCCATGAATTTGCGCGCGCCCCGCCTGACTCAGAGCCTCCTGCCGCAGATCTTTCAGATTGTCGAGTAACCAATGATTCATGGCCCGCCCCCCGCAACACGCGCCGGAAGATCGGAAATGGCAAATGGCAGGTAAATCGCTATCAGCCGACAGGTTGTCGGGGTCTGTATGCGTTCCGCAATATACCGCCCTCCAGCCTTCAAATCCAATTCGCTAGGATCCGTGTCACGAATCAAAACGCCGATGAGTGCGACAGCCTTGTTTCCCGAACTGAAAAATAAAGTCATTGCCTCATTGAACCGGGCTTCGTGTTCCGTATTCTTGCATCGAGGGAACAGCCACTTAAGCAGCCGCACTATAAGGGATGGATCGCCTGCAAGACCGCCAATTTGATGCGGCATACCTTTGTTTCCACTCATGACACCGGGCGGGGCATTGGGATCGGAGGAGGTTTTCACTTCGCCGAGCACAAGGCGGGCTTTTCCATTCGTGACCCTGAACCCGACAAGATCAGCGCCGGGCAGGCTTGCGCGAGGATGCCGCTTGTCCCGCGCCATATTCCAAGGCCAGACGACATCGTACCCCCTTGCTAGGTAGGCCTCTGCAATAGCTTCACCGACTGACCACTCACGCTCTTCAGTCCACTCGGCCGCCAAAATTTCGTTTAGGCTGTTTTGCTCTTGTAGCGTACCGGCAACGCCACGAAGATGCGTTGCAAAAATGGAATCGCCCTCCTTATCCTGAAGCCGCTCGGCAACATCATTGACCAAGAAGGCATCAAGCTCGCCGCCGGCTCTCGCCTTGACCCCTCGCCAGGTGACTTGCCGATCCTGACCCGCGTAACTGACGGTCATGAAAGTCACACCTGTCATGTGATGGCCTCACCGTTCATCTGACGACCGAATGGATACAAGTGTAATTGCCAAGGCAGGATACCGCCGCCCTGTCCGGCTGGCCCATTGTTTTGGTCATTTATCATTCTCCCCAAACCGTCCGACTTTACCTCACGGCAACTCGCGCCACCATGTATGTATCGTCGGATCAGGCTGCCGTTTGTCCGGTAGCGGTTTTCCGTGCAGGCGTATTTAAATGCTTGCTTCCTGAACGTACGCTGAACGAAAAGCCTAATTCTAGTCTTTTTGGGGTTGACCTTCCACCACCTCACGGATCGGACGGCACCCTCTCCGCGGTCTCCGCCGCGACGCGGCTGACTCCCGGAGCGGACCACTCCCTGTACAGGGGCTGACCTCAGACGCCGCGCGCGCTCCGACGACCCAGCCCCCTCCACCTTTCCGTTGCGCGTCGTCCAACAATATTTCCGACACCTCGCCGTCAAGGCGATGCGGACGGACGGGCGATCCACGCCTACGGCCACGGCCCGTATCGCCTTGGACTTCGCCCCGGCGGGGTTCCCGTCGGTCAAGATCATCTCCTTCTTTCCCTTTGCATCCTTCTTATCCTCCTCATCCTTCTTTCGTGCCTCCTGTCCCTCTTCCTCCTCCTCGCGCCGCCGCCCCGCCCCGCCGCGGAACCGACGGGCATCGCCCCCGCCGCGGACAGCAACGCCTTCATTTCGGCGTTGGAGAACGCCTCCGCCACCCGCATCGGCGTTTTGCCCGACGCATCGGCGGCGTTCACGTCGGCGCCCGCCGCGATCAGCTCCCGCGCCATTTCAACCCTTTCGTGGGTCACCGCGCAAAACAGCGGCGCTCCCTTGCCGCCCGCGAAATTCACGTCGGCACCCGCCGCGATCAGCTCCCGCAACAGTTCGATATCGTCGTCCCCGTCCAGATCGCCCCCGACAATCACCGTCACCAGCGGCGTCCAACCCTTGTCGTCGACGACATTCACGTCGGCCCCCGCCGCGATCAGAACCCGGGTCGCGGCCATGCTGTCCCCCCGCAGCGCGCACAGCAGCGGAGTCGACCCGCCCTTGCCGGCGAAATTCACGTCCGCGCCCGCGGCCGTCAGCGCCCGCATCGCCCTGACGCACTCATCGCCCATGGCCGCCGCATGATTCAGGGGAGTCCATCCGGAGCGGTTTACGGCGTTCGCATTCGCCCCTGCGGCCGCCAGCGCCCGTATCGCGCGGACACGGTCCTTGCGCGCCGCGTAAAACAGCGGCGTGTCCCCGTCCTCGTCGGCGGCGTTCACATCGGCCCCCGCCGCGATCAGTTCCCGCATCGCGCGGACGTTGTTTCGATAAGCCGCATAGCAAAGCGGCGCGCATCCGCGCTTGTCGACGGCGTTCACGTCGGCTCCTTCGGCTATCAGTTTCCGCACCTTGCGGACCCTGTTCCCGAACGCCGCGTAAAACAGCGGCGGACGTTCGCCGCCGTCGGTTTTCAGGTTGAGTTTCATGACCGTTTTCCCGTCGCCCGCTGTTTCCAAAGATTCGCCGACGGGGAGCGGGACGGCGTCGCCGGGAGCCTGTCGCCGGCCGGAGGCGGCTTCGGCCCTCCGCCCCGTCACTCCGTCCCGCCGTCCCGCTGACCCACAAAGCGCAACAACGCGCTGAAATCGCCCTCGTCGGCGGCCCTTAGCGCGTCAATATACTCCATGCGGCGAGCGTCCCCTCTTTCCGGCCCGCGGCCCCCCTCCCAGTCAATGGTCGGCTCGCCCAGCAGCCTGGTCAGCAGCGCATCGGTCAGGATGCGGGTGCGGCGGCCGTTCCCGTTCGGAAAGGGGTGGATTTGGACCAGCCGGAGATGGAACCGCGCCGCCAGCTCTTTCGAAGGGTAGATGCCGTGCCCGACCCAGTATCCGGCATCATCCAGCAACCTCCTGAGCCGAGCGCCTATCCGGCGCGGATCCACCCCGAGGTTCGTTTCCGTTTTCCGGAACGTCCCCGCCCACTCCCACACGCCGCCGAACAGCTCCTTGCGCAGCCTGCAGACGAAAGCCTCGGACAGGACATCCGGATCCTTTTGCCTGTCGAGCCACCGTTTGCCCGCGCAAAGGGACGCCTGCTCCAGCCGATCAAGCTCCCCCCTTGCGACGACGGTATCGTCCTTCAGCCCCTCCGCCTCGTCCGGGTCGTGCGGCGCCGTCCGGTCCGGATCGCCCATCGCCCCGCTCACTCGTCGTCCCACAGGTCGGACGGCATCCTCTCGATGATCTCCTTCGCGATGCGGTCGATTTCCATGTTGGTCGACTCCCGGCTCAGGGACTGCCCCTCGAGCGCCATGTGTATCTCGACGGCCCTGACCTCCGCCTGCGCCTTCTTCAAGGCGCGCCGCCTGATGATGTCCTCGACGTGCTGTCGGGGCACCACGGCGTAGACGAGCCAGCAGTCCATGGTCTCGGCCATGGCCCGTATCGTCCTGCGCGTCACCCTGCCGGACGGCTCGTCCCGCTCCGCTCTGGACACGCTCGCCTTGGACACGCCCAGCCTTCTGGCGAGCTGGACTCCCGACATGCCCAGCGCGGTCCGGACGGTCCGCAACCAACCCAGCCGGGACGGCATGGACAGGCCGTCGAACCGGTCGACGGCCCGGTTCACCAACTCCCTGCGATTGCCGGCGATCAGCCGCTTCAAGCTCATGGTCGATCCTCGCGCTCGCCGCTATTCCGGTTTCATCATACTGTTTATACGCAGAAAATTCACGCACGTCAATATTTATTATTATATTAGACTAAAAAGTAAATCTATATGTTCCCAATCCAGCGACGGTTTCGGGGAGCCTCTCCAGCAGTTTCTCCGGCCCAAGCCATTGTTCAAATTGGCCGGAATCAGTGTCCAGATTGGCCCAGAATCTACAGAATCTACATTTGCCCGCTACATTTGCCCGCTACCGGGTTGCCGGGCGGTTCCCTGTACAATGGACCCGACGCAGCCGCCGACCCGGATTTTCGCTGTGCCTGATTCCCCGGAACGAGCTCCATGAGCGCGGGCGCCGCCGCCCGCCGGCAAACCGCGTCCATAGTCCCCGCCGCGGCGCGGGCGGACGAGTTGCCTCTCGAGGTGGCGCCGGTCGTCCTCGGCGGCGCTCCCGGCGCCTGCGCCCTCGAAGACGACGACTTCCCCTTCGAAGCCTTGAGCGAGATCGCGGAGGCCGAAAGCTGGCGCAAGAAGGTCTACCGCCCGACCACCCATATCCACAAGTGGTGGGCGCAGCGCCTCGGCACCGTGTTCCGGGCCATGGCATTGGGGGCCTTCGCCCCGAAAGGCGCGGATCTCATGAAGCTCTTCTACCAGCCGGTGCGGATTGGGGACGCGGTGGTGTTCGACCCTTTCATGGGCAGCGGCACGACCGTCGCCGAGGCCGTCAAACTGGGCGCGCGGAGCGTGGGCCGGGACATCAACCCAGTGGCGCATTTCCTGGTCCGGTGCGCCCTGTCGGTCCACGACCGCAAGGCCATCCTGGACGCGTTCCAGGCAATCAAGCGGGACGTGGCCGTTGCGTTGCGCACCCACTACCGCATGAAATCGCCCGATGGCCGCAACGTCGCGGATGTGCTGTACTACTTCTGGGTCATGGTGGTCGACTGCCCGTCCTGCGAAAAGCCGGTGGATCTTTTTTCGTCGATGGTCTTCGCGCGCCGCGCCGACCCGGCGAAAGATCCGTGGGCCGTGGCCCTGTGCCCGCACTGCGACCGCCTCCAGAAGGTCCGCCATGACGATCACGATGCCCAGTGTTCGTCCTGCGAAGAGCGGTTCGACCCGGGCGGCGGCCCAGCCAGAGGCCGGTCCGCCGTCTGCCCCGCCTGCGCGAACCTGTTCCCCATCGCCAAGACCGTGCGCGCCCAAGGCCAGCCGCCGAAACACCGGCTCTACGCCAAACTGGTGCTCACGCCGGGCGGCGCCAAATGCTACCTCTCCGCCACCAAGGATGACCAGCGATCTTTCGCCAGGGCGGAGCGGGCCCTGGCCCAGCGGAAGAACCCGTTCCCGCTGGCCGCAATCGCCCCCGGACGCAACACCGATCAGGCGCTGGGCTACAACTACCGCCGCTGGCATCAGATGTTCAACGCCCGGCAACTCCTGTGCCTTTCCATTCTGGCCGACCGCATCCGGGCGATACAGGATCCGGCCTTGAAGGAGCTGTTCACCTGCCTGTTTTCCGGCGCGCTGGAATTCAACAACATGTTCGCCTCCTACAAGGGCGAAGGGACCGGCGCGGTCCGCCACATGTTCTCGCACCACATCCTCAAGCCCGAGCGCCCCCCCATCGAGGCCAATCTGTGGGGCACCCCGAAGAGTTCGGGCTCGTTCCTGACGATGTTCGAGGGGCGCATCCGGCGGGCGCTGGATTACGCCGACGATCCGTTCGAGTTGCGGGTGACCCGCCGCAAAGGAAGGAAAAAGAACGAGAAGGTCTTCGGCCTGTCCGAAAAGATCGGCCTTCCGATCGCCGGCAGCCATGCGGAGTTCGCGGACGGCCGACGGGTGTACCTGTCCTGCGGGGATTCCGCCGGGACGGACCTTCCGGACCGATCGGTGGACGCCGTCCTGACCGATCCTCCGTTTTTCGACAATATGCACTACTCGGAGCTCGCCGACTTCTTCCATGTCTGGCAACGGCACATTCTTGGAAACGACGGGCGCCCTGCATCTGAAACCACCCGCTCCGAGCGGGAGGTTCAACACACGCGGGCGGACGACTTCACGGAACGGCTGACAGGGGTGTGGAAGGAGGCGCGCCGGGTTCTGAAAGACGATGGCCTGCTGGCCTTCACCTACCATCATTCCCGGCCGGAAGGCTGGCGGTGCGTACTGCAGGCGCTTATGGATGCCGGTTTCGGCATCACGGCGGTCCAGCCCATCAAGGCGGAAATGTCCGTAGCAGTGCCGAAGCGGCAGACCCGAGAACCGATCAACCTTGATATCATCGTCGTCTGCCGCAAACGCGAGGGGGTCGAGGAACCCACGCGGAGCGGCGATCCGCTCGACACGGTCGCGGCGGCGGCGACTGGCCAGGCCTGCCGTCTGATCGATGCCGGCAGGCGCCTTAGCCGCAATGACGTGCGGGTCATCTTCATGGCCCAAGAGATGCGGGCGCTTTCGCGGATGTCATCTGTAGAAAACGCTCTTGAACGTCTGGACGGGGCAAGCGGAGAAATCGAAGCGTTTATTGTGCGGCTTCACGCGATTCAGAATGGGCAATAACAAAACATATCCCAATAAACCATGTCCAGAGTTTCCGCCGTATTCAAAACCTGCGTGAAGGCCATGCAAGACGGTGTGCTGATCGAGCGGAAAAGCCTCCGCGACAATGAAATGTTGGAGGACGTGATCGCATTTTCCAAGCCTATCGTGTTGACGGCGATCCCTTGGGTAAGGTAAGTCTTAGGGAGTAGGGAAATTGTTGCTCGCCACTTCCCACTTAATGCGTAACTGCCCTTTCATAACTCTATAACTGGCATCATCCGATCAGTCATCTACCATCGCATCCAATAATGCCGTGAAATGCCCTCGGTTCTCCGCTCATGGAACAGATCGCGGTCGGGATGCCTCACCCGCGACACTTGTCATACCGTGGGCACCGGCAACAACACTCCGAGAATATCGTTTCCCCTGCCAATTCCACGCCCACATCAGCCGTACAGCCAATAAGATCTGATCAATCACCAAGGCTTTCTATTAGTGCTCTCATTTCAAAATTAAGCAAAAATCTAAAGATAGTGCCTATCGAAAATATCTTTGGGATAGTCCGATAAGTCGACTTCTTAGGGATGGTTTGCACCATCATCCATATCCGTAAGCTTTTATTTAATACATTTTTCCAACTCGTCAAAAAGCGACCATAGTGGCCTTTCATCTAGTTCGGACAATAATGAAATTAGGTGAGGCATGCCAGCATTAGCAATGCCTAGACAGAAATCAAACACCTTTCTAGAATCGGCTAAGAATTTAAGGTTTTTTGTTCTTCCCAAGTATGCCAGCTGCATATGATGAATTCTGTACGGGTCAGTGTTAAATATAGTTCCTGCCGTAGCATTGTACGTATTCTTCTCTTCTTCTGGATCTAAATCCCTCACCATGCCGATAAGAAAAGATATATACCAGAAATCTACTTGCCGTCTAAATGGGGCAATCTCCTCACTTCGAGCTTGGCCGCTTGTCTGGGTAAATTTCAATACGGAATCCCGATACATATTGGGAATTTCCAAATTAAATGTAGCGAAAGGATTGGCGTTGGTAGACATTGGACACCTCATAATCGAGTCAAATTTGTGGCTCTATACTCTCTCGCACACATAGCAGTGAGATTTGTGGTCGCATTCGCATCGAACGATTCCAGCGTTAAGGTTTTTTGGCTTATTTGCAAGCATTTTTGGGTGATGACCGGGGTTTGTCATGGTAAAGGTTTTACCTGCTTTAGCATCCAAAATATCTTCTACCCCATTAATCTCGTCATGCGTCAAGAAAAGTATCACCTGCGAGCCTTCTTCTAGTGTACTCCTGAGAACAGATTTTTTAACGTATCCTGACATCATGCCAAGCGGCGTATCGATAACATTAGGGGCCTCAACTTTACTAACTTTTGTCAAGGCCAAAATAAACGCAAGTGTAATGGCCCTTCTAGATGCTCCGTTTAAATCGTCGTCAGGATCTAAACGAAATCCTTTGGGACCATATACAAGAATATCAAAGTCTTCTGTAAGCTCAGCCTTTGTAATATTTGTGAAGTCATTGTCTTCTGGGGCTGATCCAATCATGCCAAGAAATATCCTGTTCATCTCGTCGCTTACCTTTCCCAGCTCATTTTTAAGCAGTCGATCGATAACTTGATCAAAAATGTTCTGCACCATCCTTGTCAAAGACAAATTATCGCTGGATGCATCTGTCCTGCTAAGCTTTTTCTCTACATCACCTCGATTTTTCTTTTTATCCACCAATCTTTCGTTCGCTTCCTTAATCTGGCTTTCCAATCCTCCTTGCGCCCTTACGGCCTGATTCATTTTCGATGTCAACGTTTTCTGAAAATCCCGTAAGCGTTCTAAATCTGTGTCATCAATTTTGTCTTTCTCCGCTTCAAGTCTTTTTAATTCTCTTTCTTTTCTGGATATTGCCGCAGTGCATTCCGAATAATCCATATTTCTCTTCTTATACCTTTCAACCCATTCCACACCTCTTTCAGCATTAAATTGCTCACTTCTAACAGCATAAAAAAGACTAGAAGCCGCCTCCTGAATTTTGTCTGCTTTCCGGCTTTCCTCGATCGATTTCTTTATTGACGCCCGCCTATCTTGCCCCGTTTTACTTGATCTAGCAAGATCTTCCCCACAAAAACATTTGCTCCTATCTAACAATTCTTCAAGTATCGGAACATTCACCTTGGGCAGTTGCTTTTTTTCACTGAGTGTGTTTAATAATTCTTTTCCAGCCTCGGCTTGCTTGATAAGCATGGCGGCCGACAAGTTGCTGTCTTTGAGCAACCCGGAAATATCGTTTAGCGCCCTAGCCGCAGCTTGTTCGTTTTTTGATATATCTCTCTTTGCACCGTTGATTTCCTCCACCAACTTTGACTTATCACCAAGGCGAAGCAAAGCATCGATTTTTTCTCCCACCGATCTAAGGTTGTCTTCATGACTTTGAATATCTGCATCCAAATTTTCTTTTTCCTCGCTCCACTCCTCAATGTCTTCTTCGCATGATGTGATCGCATCATTCAGCTTTTCCAACTGAGCTCTATAATCTTGATCTTTCACTTCGGAACTGAATCTTTTCGCCACATTGGCGATGTGAGTTTTTGTGGTTTTCAAAATATCCAAACCAAGCAAAGCTTCTATTGCCAAGCCTACCCTTTTACGTTTAACACCCAAGGATACCCCAGTCTCAATGAAAGACAGCGCGGCATCCCCGTCGGTGATATATACGTCCTTTAGCGCAAATGGCATACTGTTCTCGATTACTCTATCTGCCTCTTCGTGGTCCGAAATTTTTTTGCTCCCTTTGGGCGTTACCTCATACACGTCCCTGGAATCGGACATTCTCCGAACGTTGCTTTCTTGAGGGGCGCTTTCATAGCAACTTCTCCTGATGCGGTAGCGATTTTTCTTCAATTCGTAAACCCCTTTCCCCATCGCCATAGGCTGTTCCGATTCAAATTCTATCTCCACCACCACTTCCACCCGGTTTTCGCTGTCTGCAAGATCTGACGGGACCAGCGGAAATTTCTTTCCTTTTTGAGGTAAAGCTTTGTCACCAAATAACCCCCACAAAATAGCGGTCTTGCATGTCGTCTTCCCAGACTCGTTTGCCGCCCTGATCACCGTCAAATTGCGCGACGCATCCAATGAGAAATCAAGGACAAGTTTCTTGAGTATTCGAAAGTTCTCTATTTGCACCTTTATTAACCTCATGATTCTTCTCCTAACGCCTTCATTCTGCCCGACGCGATTGTAATTTCCTTAACCAGCTCTTCTATGTTTCTCCGCGAAGCGCTTTTGTTGCTAGCCTCGAGCATGTAAATTTTTGTGCACAATTGAACAAGCCTGCTCCTCTGCCTATTATTTAGGCCTGCGATCTGACTCACTTGCTCTTCGAGCATTTCAGATATTTTTCTGTAGCCTGTGATCATCGTCAATTCTCCAGTAGCCCATTTAGTTCTGCCATGATTTCCATTGCCCCTCCTGGCTCAAGCCCGTTTAAGCTTAAGTTTGAAAAAAAACTGGCTCTGTTATATTCCCCTCTGATCAGGCTTTTTAAGTCTGGATCATTTTGTTTGTCTTTTGATACAAGCATTACAACAAAGTCATGCACTTTTGCTCTTTGTTTTCCTGTTGCCTGACTTAATCGAAGAACTCTTCCCAAACGCTGAATCCATTGCCTCCTTCCAGTATTGCTTGCCATTAGGTAGGCCGTTTCAGTTTGGGGTATGTTAAATCCTTCATCTAAAACCCTCATTGCCGTTAGCACCTGTAATTCTCCTTTACTAAAGGCCCCGATTATTTTTCCTAACTCTTTCTTTGATCCAGTTTCTTCAGCAGTAACCTGATGATAACTAATAGAGCGATCCATAAGCAATTTATTTACCTTATCCAGCTGATCTCGCTGATTGTTCTTTTCATCGCTTTTGTCTTTGTCGCTACAAAATATCAACGTCCTCTTTATGTCCTTATTATCATCTGGTAATGCACGCCCTAACGCAGTTATCTTCCCCAACGCCGTCTCAGCGATTTTTCTCCGCTTAATGCATAAAATTTTCCAATTCTCCTTGTCAGGGTTGCCATCGCGAAATTCTGCCGCATAAGACAATCTCCTGATTTGATATGTCAGTTCTTTCCACTCCTCCTCCTCCTCACTATCTAAGGTGACACGATGCACGTGATAGCTGAATGGAACCAAGCAACGTCCTATGGCGGTCTCTAGCGGGAAGTCATATACAACCGGCCCAAAGTAATCGGTCAGAAATTTTGTTCCCTCATCATCATGTTGTCTCTCAGCAGTAGCGGACAGCCCCATTCTGTACTTAAAACAATCCTTCGCAACTGCCTGGAACCCGGCGCTTCCTAGATTGTGAACTTCGTCTCCTATTAGCATGACAGAAATTTCACCTCTTATTTTATCTATCAAATCTATCACACCGGATTTTAAGGATTTATGTGTTAGCACAGCGATCTCATTGTTTGAAGCGCCATGCCGAAGGTTCCGGAACATTCTTCTTAACTCTTTTCTTGTTTCACGATTACTCCTTCCAAGACCACTAAACGGCTCTATCTTGAATTCCCTTATCTCATCCGCCCATTGATTAAGAAGCGTCCTCGTTGGGGCGGCGACAATTACGAGAAGGGGCTCTTCCTGACTCACCAAGGCGGCGGATACCAATGATATGATCGTTTTACCTCCCCCTGTCGCAATGGCAAGGGTTCCCCTCTCCTTCCTCTTCCATGCAGACACCGCCTCTCCTTGGTGTGAATAAGGGCCGGTCTCGTAGTTCAGCCAATTAGGTATCAGCAACCTTCTGCCAATCGGTTCAATTGGCCCACCATCTAAAGCTTCTTGTAAAGCATCAAATATATCGTCAGCGGATTTCGCCGCACCGTCCTGCTGATCATGCATTTTGGACAAATACGACAGCGTGGCCTGATTTATGTCAAGCACTTTTGTTTTGTTGACGCGATTTCTCCATAAATCTTCAAATTTTTCCTCTACCGTGCTGATCACCTCCTTAGCCCGGTCGGACTCCCATTCCTTATCGACGGCTATCTGCTCTGTGTTCATACGCATTCCCATCCCTGTTGCGTTGACGGAGCCATGAACTGATACCCGGCCGTACTCAGTGTCGAAAAGCCAGCACTTTGTATGAAAGATTCCTTCCTTCTGAACTGCGATCCGAAAAATCATCCTTCCATTAGTGACCAGAAACGATAATGCGTCAATGGCACGATTTTTAAGGTTTTCCTCTGTCGGTTCGAACCCGGGAAACAAAAGGGGTATAAGGTTTTTGTCTGAGTTCACCGCTTTCTTGATGGTGTCAGCATCTTCGGGCGTCAGGTTTGGGCTTATAATAAATTTGATGGGCGCGTCTTGTGTCTTTAGAAAGTAGCTAATCGATTTAGCCAACTCAGCAAGTGATCCGCTGGTGAAATATCCACTCATGCATCTGATAGAATTTGCGTGACGGCAGATTGGATAAAACACTTCCGTGTCCAAGTTGTGATCGCCAACAAAATAAAGCGGCTTCAGGTCATCCAAGGCTGTGCTGGCGGATCCCATAAACTCCCCTGCCCTATCTGATATTCTGAATTTCTCGCGCATCTGCTTGACCTGCTCGATATCCCTCACTTTCCAATTCAACAATCTAAAGACTGCAAATGAGACAGGCCTGGTCTTCCGGATCCTCATCGACGACCCGCTCCAGTATTTCCTGCCAGCGCTCTGACCCGACTTTGTCGGAGGAGATAATCCCCCTTTCCTTCTCCCGCTGTTCGGCGCGCTTCACAAGTTCGTCCACGGTTCCCTGCGAGGACCAGGTGTAGCCATGCCCGCTCAGCGGTGTCTCGCCGTCTTTCCAGTCGTATCTCTTCCGGACCCGCTGTTCGAACCGGCGGGCCTTCTCAAACAGTTCCGGGTGATTCCTTTTCAAGCCCAGCCACTCGTCCTGCCGCTGGAAAAAGCAGAAGTAGCAACCCGACCTGGAGCGCCACTTGTAGTACTCCGGGATCCCCACGGAATCGCCCAACAGGCGGAAAACGTCGCTCTTGACCACCCCGTCCTCGATGAACGGAAACACCGCCTTGATGGTCTCCTTCCGGCTGATGTAGCCGCTTCGGTTCTCATCGGCCCTGATGCCTATGTAGCTGACCACCAGATCATCCCCCACGAATTCCTCGAAGGGCTTGATTTTCATGGTCCGGGTGCACCAACGCTGTTTCGCCGACGGCAGGTAGTCGTTGAACACCTTCAGCCAGTGCTCGAAGTCCTTCCCGCTGCTCAGCCGGGTTATTTCCTTGCCCAGGTACCCCTCGAGCCTGTCGAGGTAGTCGTAGACCTCTTTCAACTCGGCGCCGGTGTCGCTGAAGAAATACTCGATTTCGGAATGCGTCTCCGGATACCGGTCCTTCAGGTAAACCGCCAGCGCGGCGCTGTCCTTGCCCCCCGACAGGCCCAGCACGTGGCGCGCGCCCTCCATCGCCGCCCCCTCTTTCATGGTGGTTCGATTATCATGCATTGCCGACCCTCCTCATCCTCCTATTCGGACCGCCCGCCGGCGCCTTCTCCGCGTCCGGCCCGGCGAGCCGCCGCAGGCGGTCGTCCACTAGGTCCGCGAGCGCCGCCAGCTGCATCCCCCTGTCGGCGCACTTGCCGAGGGTCTTTTCAAGGTCCGCCTTGATGTTTTCTATCGCCTTCTTCTGCTTCGGCTCGATCACGGCGACGCTGTCGAGATGCCTGCGCCCCCTTCTCACGGTCCTTATCAGGATGACCTCGAAATCCCCATCCTTGTGGCTTTTGACCTTGTCGTAGTGCACGCGCAACGTCTCAAGATCCAGTATGCGTTTGGCGAAGTCGCTGAGCCTTATGTCCGCCTCCGCGATATCGGCATCGGTCCAATTTTTAGCGGGCTTCCGCCCCAGGAAGGCAAGTATGTTCTCCAGCCACTCCTTGTCGCCGCCGTCTTTCTTCACGATCCTCTTGATGAAGGCGCGAAGGCCGTCGACGTCCACGGTGTACTGGTCGAGCCCGGCGTACCTTCCCGCCGTGTGACTTCGCAGATCCTCGAGGCTGGAGTCCTTCCGCATGTGAAAGGCCGCCGCCAGCGACTTGATCTGCTTCTTGATCATGTTCGGGTAGGCATCGCTGAGCTCCTTCAGGCGGCCCTGCAGGTCCAGGGCGAACCCTTCGAGATTCGGCTTCTTCCGGGCCAGCTCCCTCTCATAGCCGAGGGCCTTGGGTATGCCCTCGAAGATGAGGTGCTCCGGGGACTTGGAGAGCGCGAACGCGTCCCTCACCCGCCTCGCCTTCTCCGGCAGGTCGGAGGATTTGGTCGTCCGCGAGTACGGCGGAAGCGCGCCGATGAACTTGGCCAGCGGGGTGGCCAGCTGGACTATGGAGCGCTTCGTGCCGACCTTGATGATCTTGCAGTATTCGTTGTAGATGGTGGAGCGCAGTCCCGTTATGCGGAAGCGCTGGAACGTGAACTCGTAGGGCCGTCTTACGAACCTGTCGAGCATCTCTCCCGTCCAGAACGGCCTGTAAACACGCTCTTCGTACAATGCCAGCTCATGCTGGTAAACGAGATACGCCGCCACATAGAGAATCGGCAGCACGCCCGCCTTCACCCCGTAAGGCGGGGACATGAGGAGGTCGTTCAGGTCGGTGAGGGGCCTCGCCTCGTCGCGGGTCCGGTCCAGGAAGCGGTCTATCTCACTCCAGACATGGCGAAGGGTCGATCGTCCGCCCGGCTCCTGAAACCTGCCTGCCCCCCCCCCCGCATGGACGTGCAGTCCCGCGGCCAGGACGACGGAGCGGTAGATGGCTTTTTCCGGGGGAAATTTCTCTATTCCCAGGTCGGGCTTTTCCGGCGCGCTCATCATCGCCTCGAGAAGCCTGTTCCTCGCGGCGATCGCCTGCGACGACGGCCTGTCCCTGTTGATCAGCTCGTTATGCAGCACGGGCGCCTTGGAATACACGCGCTTCAGCACCCCCGAAAGCATGTTTTGAAAATCCCTCTTGCCGGACACGGGAAGGCTCTCCCCGTCGTGGAACCACCGGCACTCCTCGGGGTTTTCCAGCAACCGGCGCAACAGCATGTCCTGGACCCGCTCCGCCGCGCTCAGGCTGTCCTCAAGCTCCCTCTTCGCGACCGGGTCGTCGTGCACGTCCCGGCGGGAATGCTGCAGGCCGCGCAACGCGATCACTTCCGCCGTCGCGTCCCTCAGCTGCGGGCCGTTCAGGCACAGGGCGACCACGTCGCTTTTCGAGAAACGGCCGACGACGGACTCCGCGAAGACCTTCTCGTCGTCCTGCGCGGCGGCCAGGAAGAAAACCAGCCGCGGCTCGGCCGCCGATTCCGCGGCGCCCGCGTAGGACCGAGCGTCGACGAACAGCGGCTGGAAGTAGCGCAGCGCGCCGCTGTCTATCGTGTGCCTGCGCGCGACGACGGGAAGGATCGAGTCGAGCCTGTTCAGCTCCCGGGCCAGAGAGAACCTGCCCACGGCGTCCTTCGCGCCGCGCAGGGCATCTTCGAGATCGAAGTCGCTCCCCTGCCAGACCCGGTACTCGCCGTTGTACCGGCGAAAGACGATGATCGACTTGCCGGCCAGGGCGCTGATCGACCGCGAGGCCGCCGCCGCGGTCGCCGCGCAGGTCTCGAGCAACGCCTTGGAGGCCTTGAGGCCGCCCCGGGAGCCGATGATGTTGAGCAGCCCGATCGTCTTGAGCATGCTCACTTGGGCGTCCGGCGCGTCGCCCAGGCGGTCGACGGCGGTCACCACCTCCGCCCATCTTCGATGAACCCGGTGGTCGGCCAGGGCCGCCGGCTGATTGGCGATGAAGTAATCGTAGATGTGATGGGGAAGAACCTGCTCGTCGACGGACTTCAGCCGGTCGAGCATGTCCTGAAAGCCGAATTCCTCATGGCTGCCCAGGTAGCTGAACAGCGTCCTCTCGTTTTGAGCCACCTTCTGGCACAGCAACGGCAGCAACACGGCGCTGACGGGATGCAGCGGGTGGCAGGAGCTCATCAGCTCCATGAAGAACTTCTTCCCCATCGCCTTGGGCAGGGCCCCTATCTTGCTCAGGATGCCGACGCTCTTGTTCAGGGACAGCCGTATCCTCCTTTCCTCCCGCTCGGTGAGATTGTGCTCGAACGCCGCGCCGATGACGCGGAGCATCTGCTCGGGGGATTCGAGGAACGAGACGTCCTCGAAGCGCCCCTGCACCTTCGACCATTCGTTCCTGAGGCCTTCGCTGAGGCCCTTGGCGTACTGCTCGAAGGACTGGTGCAGGAGCGCCAGCAGGAACAGGTTGCATTCGCCGCCCTTGCACGCATGCTCCGCCAGCGCCTGCAGGATGTAGATGTCGTTGGCCCCGTAGTTCTGGGCCTCGTACTCTAGGAATTTCCCCAGCTCATCGATGACGAGGTAGATGCCGCCGCATCCTTTTCTCGCCAGCGCCGACTGCAGCATCTCCAGCGCGTCCGACAGCTCGCTGACGGACACCGATTCCCCGGCCAGCAACCCCTTGATCCGCGCGACGGCTTTCGGCCTGGGCCCGCTGAACCCGCCGAAAAACACCTCCGCCGCCTCGTGGAGGCCCTTCGCCACTCTCCGCCCCATGGGCTCGGGAGCGCCGGTGATGAGCACCTTCAGATACCCGCCGCCGGCCGTCTCCTCGCGGAAAAGCCTCGCGAGGCGCGGGTCGGCCGCCTTGAGCTTCCTCAGCGCCACCGGCGCCGCCTCGGAGTCCGCCGCGGACAGCAGGTGGGACAGGAACACCGAGCTCGACGACTTTCCGGAGCCGTAGGGGCCTATCAGCGACCAGGCCCTCGGCATCTGCGCGCCGCCGAAGCCGGCCGACACCCTGGCGAACAGCTTCAGGGCGGTGGCGGTGGGTATGTAGGCCTTCGCGACGTCGAGGGAGTCCGCGTCCCGCTCCAGGTTCACGGAGCGGGTGTAATGGGCGTTCACATGCACCTTGCCCCTGACGCTCACTGGAGGTATCCCCCTCTCGCTCCCCGGTAGTGCTTGTCGATGTACCGCATCGGCGATATCTTCTTCGACCGGTACACCTGATGCAGGCCGCCCTGGTCGCGCAGGGAGAACACGCCAGGGATGAAATCCGTCAGCCGCTCGAGCTTTTCCACGAAGGCGCTCTCGGTGAGTCGGAACACCGAGCCGGCGGCCGGGTAGCCGTCGGCGCCGTACGCCAGCTCCTCCACCGGAATCACCGAGGCGTCCCTGGCCTCGAACATCTCGGCCACCGCGAACCCGAAGATCCCGAGCGGCAGCCCGGGGCGCGGGGCGGAGCGGGACTGGTAGCTCCTCCTGTTCGAGGCCTGGGTCACCAGCCCCAGCGAGGCGAACGGGGAGTCCAGCGACTCCTCGAGCGGGATCCGGGGGCTTCCGCCGGACTGCGTGTACATCTTGGGAAGCAACGCGGAGTCGTTCCTGAGGGTGCCCGCCGCCGGCTTCCTCTTCGCCGTCGCCTGGTCGTTGACGAAGTCGGACAGGGCGACCGCCAGTTCCCGCCCGGTGAAGTCCGGCTTGTGGTAGCGGTTGAAAAACCAGTACCAGGAGGTCGCCAGCCCGGCGTTCGTGGCCAGCAGCCAGTGAAGCAGCCAGATGGTGGCGTCGTCCTCCAGGTACGGGTCGTACCCGTCCTTCTTGGACAGCAACCGCTTGCCGATCTCGGTGGGGACGTTCCCGTCCGGCTCGATCATGCGGCAGGCCCGCAGCCAGTACCTGATCGCGGTGACCATGTTCTTCCCGACGCCGAGCCTCACGGTGGCGTCGTCGGACTCGAACGCCTTCTTTCCGCCCCTCGCCGTCACGGCCTGGAAGCCCTTCGGCAGCCAGCCGTAGCGGACGGCGAAAGTCTCGTGGCGCCCGAACGCCATCCTGTCCGGATCGAACCTCACCGCCGTCCCGTCCCCGCCGCGAGCGCCGTCAAGGCCGGTCGCTTTTGTTGTTGTTTTTCCATGTCCGCGGTTTCCGGCGGCCGGCTAGAGCATCCGGCTCGCGGCGACGAGGGCGAACAGGAAGCCGAGAAACGCGGCCGAGAGCGCGGCGATCATGGCCAAGTCGACCAGATGCCGTCGGGCCCGCATGGATGTTCCTCTGTCGTTCATGGACGCTCCCCCATGGTCGTTCACGGCTCCGCCTTCTTTCCCGGCGGCTCGCCGTCGGGCCGGACGTCCCCGCCCCGGATGCCGATCCCGCGGCGGCGGGCGCTCCCCGGGGCCGCGGGCGGCGCCCCGCCCAGAGCCCATTAAACCACATCAAACCCTGCGCGTCTGGCATGACGAGTCCGGGCGTCGGCCCCAAGCGGCGCCCGTCCCGTCGGCCGGCGGACTCACCCGCCCCGCCTCAGCTCCTCCACCGCCTGATGGTGGCTCAGGTAGCAGTTCCCGCTCAGGTTCCGGAGAAAGTCCGTGCCGGCCAGCCGGTCCATGACCGGCCCCTTCACCTCCGACAGGTGCAGCCGGATCCCCAGCCCGGCCAGCGTCCCGTCCACGGCCTCCAGGCTCTCCAGGGCGCTCAGGTCGATCCGGTTCACCGCCGCGCACAGCAGGATAACGTGCCGCAGCTCCGGGCGCTCCGCCGCCAGCGCGAAGATCCGCTCCTCCAGCAGGCGGCAGTTGGCGAAGAACAGGCTCTCGTCGACCCGCAGCGACAGTTGGTCCGCCACCGTCTCCACCCGGTGGCGCTCCACGTTCCGGAAATGCTCCGTGCCGGGCACCCGGCCCACCACCGCCACGTGCGGGCGCGACGCCCGGTGCAGGTGCAGCGCGACGGACGCGGCCACCCCCGCCGCCAGGCCCGCCTCGACGCCGACGGCCAGGGTCGCCGCCAGCGTCGCCGCCGGCGCGGCGAAGTCCGCCCGCGAGTGCCGCCAGGACCTCCTGAAAACGGAGAAGTCCGCCAGCCCCGCCACGGCCGTCGCGACCACCGCCGCCAGGCACGCCTCGGGCAGCCGCGCCAGCGCCGGGGCGAGCCACACCGCCGCCGCCGCCACCCCCGCCGCGGCCATCAGCCCGGCCGCCGGGGTCTTCGCCCCCGCCTCGAAGTTCACGACCGAGCGGGCGAAGCCCCCGCTCACCGGAAAGCCTCCGCACAGCCCGGCGCCCAGGTTGGCCAGGCCCAGGGCCCCCATCTCCCGGGTCGGCTCGATCCGCTCGCGCCGCCGCGCCGCCAGCGCCTGCCCCACCGAGACCGACTCCACGAAGCCCACCGCCGCGATCAGCGCCGCCGGGCCCGCCAGCGCCAGGACCAGCTCCATCGGCGCGAGGAGGGGCAGGGCCGGCCGCGGCAGCCCGGCCGGGACCGGGCCCAGCAGCGCCACCCCGCGCCCGGCCGCGTCCAGCGGCCCCGCGAGCGCGACGGCGGCGGCCGCCAGCGCCAGCGGGCCGGCCCGGGCCAGCAGGGCCGCCGGCCGCTCCGGCGCGCCCAGCCGCATCAGCAGCCCCGGCAGTCCGGCGCGCCACCACAGCAGCAACGCCACCGAGGCGGCGCCGGCCGCCAGGGTCGGCGGGTGGATCTCCCCCGCCGCCGCCAGCAGCGACCCGGCCATCTCCGGCGCGCTGCCGCCGCCGGCCTCGACCCCCAGGAAATGCCGCGCCTGGCTGAGGATGATCAACAGCGCCGAGCCGGTGACGAAGGCGCTCACCACCGGCCGGGAGATGAAATGGGCGACGAAGCCCAGCCGCAGCGCGGCGCCCGCCAGCAGCATGGCCCCGGACAGCGCCGCCAGCGTCCCGGCGGCGGCGGCGTAGCCGCCGGGGCCGGCCGGCTCCAGCCGCCCCAGGGCGGACGCCGTCATCAGCGAGACCACCGCCACCGGCGCCACCGACAGGGCGCCGCCGCCGCCGAGCAGCGCGTAGCCCGCGAGCCCCGCCACCGCGGCGTACAGGCCCGCCTCCGGCGGCATGCCCGCCAGCGACGCGTAGGCCAGCGCCTGGGGCGTCAGCATCGCCGTCACCACGCAGGCGGCGACGGCGTCGTCGGCCAGGGTCCTCCGAGTGCAGCGCGCCGTCCAGGCGGGCAGCGGGAGCATCGGGCGGCGGGGCTCAGCCCTGCGCCAGCAGGGCGCGCAGGTCGATGATGGCGGCGTTGGCCCGCGAGATGTAGTTGGCCATGGTCAGCGAGTGGTTGGCGAAGGCGCCGAAGCCCGAGCCGTTGAGGATCACCGGAAACATCACCGCGCGCTGGCTCGCCTCCAGCTCCCGGATGATCTGCCGCATGCTGGCGGTGGCGTTCTTGTCCTCGAGCACCGGCCCGAAGTCCATCTCCACCGCCCGCAGGAAATGCATGAGGGCCCAGGTGGCGCCCCGGGCCTCGTAGAACACGTCGTCGATCTCCAGCCAGGGGGTGCGCACCGACAGCTCCGCCGCCGCCGGGGTCGAGCGGGCGGCGCCCGGCTCGCCGGCCGTGTCGGTGTTGATCCGCGCCTGCCCCACGCTGGCGCTCAGCCGCTGGGACAGGCTGCCCAGCCGGGACTCCACGTCCAGCAGCCAGGTGGACAGGTTGTCGGCGCGGGCGAAGAACTGGGCGTCGACGTTGGCCGGGTCGGCGATCCGCGCCTGGTAGGAGTACAGCCGCTCGATGGCGGCCCGGTATTCGCTCTCGGAGGGCGGGAACAGCCAGCTGCCGCTGTCGAAGTGGAAGTTGGGCTCGGCGACGATCAGGTCCGGATCCTCGACGGACTGGGTCTGGGAGCGGCTGAATCCCTCCCGCAGGGCCCGAGACAGGTCCCGCACCTGCACCAGCGCCCCGAATTCCCAGTTCGGGATGTTGTCCAGGTACACGCCGGGCGGCATCACGTCGTTGCTGAGGTAGCCCCCGGGCTTGTCCAGCAGGGTCTCGGCCACCCGGATCAGCGTCGCGGTCACCGCGCTGCCGACCACCGGCTCGCGGCCGGCGGCGGCCAGCTTCTCGGCGGCGTTGCGCGGCACCGAGAAGGGCGCGGGCTCGAAGCTCCAGTACACTCCCAGCAGCAGCACCGGGACCAGCGCCAGCGCGGCGACGGCCAGGGCCGTCCGCCAGCGGCCGCGCGGCAGGAGCGGCCGCAGGAGCCAGCCGGCCGCCCGCGCCAGGCCCGCGCCGATCCGCCGCAGCACGTGCCGGCTCAGTCGGCGGGCATCCGCAGCCGCACGCTGCTGCGGGCGGCCAGCTCGATGTTGCCGCGCAGGCGGTAGCCGGGCACCGCCTCGCTCATGACGCTGTAGATCCAGCGGGCCGCCTCGTCGCTCGGCGCCGTGATCAGGAAGAGGGCGTCGTGGGCGCGGGCCCGGCGCGCGATGTCGGCCAGCCGGCCGCGCGCGCGCTCGCTGCGGGCGGCCACGGCGCGCCCGTCCAGCTCGTAGAACAGGTCGTCGGAGTCGCGCTCCGCGCGCAGCAGCGCCTCGCCCCGGGCGATGCCGGGATGGTTCTCCCGGTCGACGGCGCGGGCCCGCTCCAGGAACACCCCAGCCTGCTCGAAGCGCCCCTGGCGGGCCGCCTCGGCGGACAGCTCCAGGTAGCGCCCCACGATGTCCCGGACCCCCTGCAGGGCGATATCGTTGTCGGGCTCGAAGGAGAGCACGCGCAGGAAGCGCTCGTGGGCGTTGTCGCCCGGCGGCGTCAGCAGCCGGTCCGCGTCCAGCGCCTGCAGCCCCTCGTACAGCGTGTCGGCGATCATGCGCTGGTACTGCGCCGGGTCGGTGACGTCGACCGCCTCCAGCCCCCCCTCCGGCCCGGCGCCCGGAGGCGGCGCGGCCTCGCAGGCCAGCAATGCGGCCGCGGTCGCGGCGAGAAAACCTGTGGTGCGAAGCATGGGCGCCTCCTGCCGCGGCGGATGAGCGGGCGGCGGCCTCAGTCCAGCAGGCCGGTGAACGGCAGGTAGTCCAGCCGCCGCCCCGGCGCCACCCGGGTGCGGGGCGGGATTATGGCAAGACCGTCGGCGTCGCTCAAGGACACCAGCGTCCCCGACCGCTGGTTGGAATGGGCCGCCAGCCGGAGGCCCTCGTCCCCCCGCTCCAGCCGCACCCGCAGGTACTCCCGCCGGTCCCCGGCGGGCCGGTCGAAGGCCGCCGGCACCGGAAAGCGCGGCGGCTCCGTCCGGCGGGCCCCCTGCATGGCCAGCAGGCAGGGCCGCACCAGCACCAGGCAGGCGACGAAGGCGGACGCCGGGTTGCCGGGCAGCCCGAAGAAGCGGCACGGCCCCAGCCATCCGCTGGCGAAGGGCTTGCCGGGCTTGATGGCCGGCCGCCACGGCTCGAGGGTTCCTCCCGCCGCCGCGGCGGCGGC